>NZ_CP014222.1:3151233-3466356 GCF_000969645.2 Janthinobacterium sp. B9-8 | reverse complement strand
GCTACTACGTGCCCAAGTAGGCGCCTTACTGCCCAACGCCCGCCATGTAGAAGGCGATTTATTTGGCAGCATCGGTACAGGTTTGGCAGTGGAAGCGGCAAGACGGTTTGGTTGATTAGCCTTTGCGAAGTGGGCACAGCTTGATCCTGCCCACGTTTGCGGGTGTCCTGTTATTCGTAGGGCGGGTGAAACCCGCCGGGTTTCACTTATTGGCGATAAGCAAAGTCAAAAAGACCTTTTTAAGTGCCTTCGGCACGTTGATTTTGGAGCGGTTGGCCTCCGCGGGGGCCTTCCTTTCTTGAACGGCCAAGAAACGAAGCCAAAGAAGGCCGCCCCGACCAGCACGAAATCCCTCACTGCGGACAATCGAGCGGCGGCTGCGGAACTCGCTTCGCTCAAACAGGCATCAAAGAAACCCCGCCCGCTTGTTCCTCGTTTCGGCGTGCTTCAAGGGGACTTTAAAAAGCCCCGTGCAAAGAGCGTGGTCAACGCGTTTTTCTCTGTTTGCTAAAAAAACAATTTGGTTAGCGCGTATGGGTGAAACCCGCCGATTTCCTAGCTTGTCATGCTAAAGTCCGGCGGGTTTTATCCGTCCTACAAAATTTATACTCCCTGTATGACCTTAGTTTTTACTCACTTTTAAGGTTTTCTCCGTGTCTACAGATCTTAGGTTTACCGCTTCGCTTTGATAATCACAAATTTGGCGTTCTGCGCGACTAGCTCGATCTGTCTGAAGTTTTTCTTTAGCGCGGCCTGATAGTTTAAGTGGCTGTTAGCCACGATCCATAATTCGCTATTGGCCGTCATGCATTGCTTGGCTTGGGCAAACATGCTCAGTGCAATATCGGTGGTGACGGTGTTTTGCTGATGAAATGGCGGGTTGATCAGGATTAGGTCAAAAAATTTCCCGTCTGCCACCGCGCTAGAGAGGCCGTCGCCGTGCTGAATCTGGCAGCTAGCATCCGGGAAGTTGGCGGCAAAGCTGAGCTGGGCTGATTCTACTGCTGCTAAAGACTCATCAAATAAATGTAACTCGGCCTTGGGGTGCAGGCGGTGGTAGGCAAGGGACAGTAGGCCATTGCCACAACCCACGTCAGCAACGGTCTCTGCGCTTGGCAAGCGATCAAAATGCTCGGTAAAAAAGCGAGAGCCAATATCTACTTTTTGCTCAGCAAAAACACCTGGCGCATTGCGGAGTGTGAGGCCTAGCTCGGGCGCGGCTTGTAGATAGGGCGTGGCGACAATGTGGCTTGGCCGCAGGCAGGCGGTGTACATGCGCGCCTTTCGCTGCGTGGGCAGGTATTCAACTTCATCGCAGCAAGACTTAATAATGTCTAAATGTCCGCTGCTGACATGCTTTTGCATGCCTGAGAAATATAAAGTGAGTGGCACGTTTAAATGCCGTGCTACCTGCTGTAGCTGGGCTTCAAATAAGGACAAAGACTTGGGCAGCTTAACGAGGCCATAGGCGACTGCTTGCCCTGTATAGGGCGTAAAGCTTTGCTGGCTATTGATTTCAATCGCGTGGCGCGAGCACCAGGAATCATTGATATGAAACGCGTTTACGCCCACGGCACAATGTAGCGCGCCAAAAGCATCGTTGATTAACAGCGCTGGTGCATCCGCACGAATAAATTCTGCAAGGTATTCATCACTCGCATCCCATGCACGTAAATCTTTAGCGTGCTTTGCTGGGTAGCGCAGCAAATTGAGCGCAGCAAAATCAATCAAATCTATCGGGCTTGCAGACATATATTCTTTATTTGATAAGGCCAAAGCTTTGGCTAAGGGGGCGATTCTACCTTGCCTGCTTGTCTGTAGACAGATCAAACGATCGGAACCCTCATCCTTGATGAGGGTTTTTTAACGCCCTTAGCTTGGATGGCATCGATAGCTCGCCGCATTTCTTGGCATAAGTCTTACAAGTCGAGCGTATGTATGCCTTGCCTTGGTTTGCTCGGGTATTTTCTAACTAATTGTATTTAAATGTATTTTTAGTTTTTTAGTCGGGATATTTAGCCATCGCGCGCCCGATACGCCGATTAAATTGGCCCAGCAAGGCATTAGTTGCTTACATCTTGTTGATTTTTATCAAGCCGCCTTTTAGTCGAAAATATACAATATTTCGAAATTATTTAAATATTCGACAAAGAGGCCAAGCATGTCTAGTAGTGAAGCTAGCCCCAAAATTGGGGTGTCAACCTTTGTCATGATCACCGCTGCCGTTGTAGTAAGCGTTCGTACGCTGCCTATGACTGCGCAGCCAGGGATGATGACAATTTTCCTAACTCTGGCTGCGGCCTTGTTGTTTTTGGTCCCCACCGCACTGGTGGCTGCCGAGCTGGCAACAGCCTGGCCACAAGATGGCGGTATTTTTATCTGGGTGCGTGAGGCATTTGGCGAGCGTTTAGGTTTTGTCGCCGTTTGGATGCAGTGGATTCAAATGGTGTTTGGTATGACGTCGATCATCATGATCATCGCCGCAACGATTGCCTATGTGGTTGATCCGGCGCTGGCTAGTAATAAGTTCTTTATGTTGGGAATGATTCTGGCGGTGTGGTGGGGTTGCACGCTGGTGAATCTGCAAGGGGTTAAAACCCTGGGCTGGGTTTCCACTATTTGTGTGAGCTTGGGTGTGTTCTTGCCGGGTATCGTGCTGATTGTGGCGGGTATTGCTTATGTGGCTGGCGGCAACCCAATCATGACCGATGTGTCTTTCAGCATGTCGAATATGATTCCGCAATTTAGCGATGCCGGTACTTTAGGTCTGTTTATTGGCTTTATCTTCGTTGTAATGGGGATGGAAGTCTCGGCTTCAAATGTGTCTTCAATTAAAGACGCAAAACGTAATTATCCGATTGCCATCGTTCTGGTGTCGATCATCATGGTTTTCCTCTCTGTTGTTGGCTCTGCCGCTATCTTCGTGGCGATTCCTAAAGAAGAAATCTCAATGACTGCCGGTTTGATGCAGGCGTTTGAGCTCTACTTCACTAAATGGGGCATGCCTTGGCTTGCGCCTGTGATGGGCTTATCCATTGCATTAGGTCTGATTGGTCAGGTTAATTCTTGGGTGCTTGGCCCTGTGCGTGGCCTGCAAGCTACGGCTAATTCAGGTGCATTACCTGCCTTCTTGCAAAAATCAAACAAGCACGGTGTGCCCGTTACCTTGGTCATTATCCAAGCAGTTGCAATTAGCTTGGTGGGTGTGTTGATCACAGTGATCCCTGATGTAGACAACTTCTACTTTATGTTGATGGGGCTTACTGGTCTGGTTTACCTCGTGGCCTATCTGTTTATGTTTGCCGCAGCCATCTGGCTTCGTTACAAACGCCCAGATATTGAACGCAGCTTCAAAGTACCCGGTGGCAATTTAGGCATGTGGGTTGTTTCCGGCATGGGTTTTGTGATGTCGCTGCTCGCTGCTTACCTTGCGTTTATTCCACCTGGCAGCTTTAAAGGCTCCTCATCGGGTTACTTCATGTTCCAGCTGATCGGTCTGATCGTGATGCTTGTGATTCCCTTCCTTGTCTATGCCTACGGCCAAAAAGACAAATTACGTCAAGCGAAAAAACTGCAAGTTGCGGCCGCCACTAAGGCCGCCAAGCAAGAAGCCCTTGATGAGCAACACGCTGCTGCGCATTAAGCGCCGGCTCAAAATTAAATTAATCAGGAGTTCAAAATGTTTAAAACCACAATGAATGTAGATGCGCTGTTTCTGGGCCCAAAATCAGAAAATCGTGAGTTCTTTAAAGAAATGGTGGATTACGCGGTGGATGAGCATATTCACTGGCGTGCAGATTTTCACCCGGAAGATGCGCCTTTGCTTACCCCAATGGATCAGCATCAGCCTGATTTCCGTAATACGCTTTATCGCACCGAAGGCATTTTGCGTCAGCTGTCTTCAAAGCTAAAAACCACTTCAGTGCCTTGGTTCTCGCCACGCTATTTGGGCCATATGAATGCCGATACGCTGATGGTTTCCAATATCGCCTATGTGATGACCATGCTTTACAACCCAAACAATTGTGCGCATGAAGCGTCCCCTACGACCACTGAGCTTGAATTAGAAGCAGGCCGTGATCTATGTGCGATGTTTGGTTACGACGTACAAAAATCATGGGGCCATATTACTTCTGGCGGTACGGTTGCTAACTACGAAGGCGTTTGGGTTGCTCGCAATCTGAAATCTCTGCCTTTAGCCATTGCTCAACACGAAAAAGCCAAAGATTTAGTGGCGGGCATGAGCGAAAAGCAATTACTGAATATGTCGCCAACAGCCATTCTGGATTTATCTGACGAGCTGAAAAAACGTGGCCTGTTTGAAGAAGTGCGTGCGCTGACTGTACGTGGTGTGGGTGTTAAACAAGGGCAGCTGGGTAAATTCCTTGTGCCGATGTCCAAGCATTATTCATGGATGAAAGCCATGGATGTGATGGGTATTGGTCAAGAGCATATCGTGCCATTGCCAGTGGATGAAAACTACCGCACCGACGTTGAAACAATGCGTGCCATTACCTTTAAATTGATCGAAGAAGGTACGCCTATCCTCGGTATGGTGGCTGTCGTGGGCACAACCGAAGAAGGCTCGATCGATCATGTGGATGAAGTGATCAAGCTGCGCCGTGAATGTGAAGAAAAATACGGCGTGTCTTTCTATGTACACGTTGATGCTGCTTACGGTGGTTATGTACGTTCGATGTTCCTTGATGAAAACAGCAAATTCATGGAATACGACGCACTGGTTGCCCGTTATCGCGCCGAAGATATTATCCCTGAAGGCGTAACTTGGCCTAAGCGTGCGGTGTATGAAGGCTTTAAAGCGATGTCTGAAGCCGATTCAATTACGGTGGACCCGCACAAAGCTGGCTTTATTCAATACGCTGCCGGTGCGGTATGTATGAAAGACAAGCGCATTGTTGATCTGATCTCCTACCACGCGGCCTATGTATTTGAAGAAGCCGATGATGCGGGTGAAGAACAAAATGTGGTGCTGGGCTCGTCCATTATGGAAGGCTCTAAAGCCGGTGCAACCGCTGCGGCAGTATGGGCGGCGCATCGCTTAGTACCGCTGAATATCTCAGGCTACGGCAAGGTAATTGGCCGCGGTATTGTGACTGCCGATTGGTTTGCACAAAAGTTATCGATGGCAAAACCAATCGTGGTGGGTAATCGCCGCTTTGAATTGCGCCCATTGATGCACCCAGATTTCCATATGGTGAACTTCACCTTTAAGGAAATCGGCAATCCAAGCTTGGAAGACCATAACCGTCTGAATCAACGCATGTACGAAGTGTGCTCTTACTCATCGGGCCGCACCTATAGCAATGATTTCCTGACTTCATCGACTTCGCTCGCCTTTGACGAATACGGTGATACCCCTTGGATGTACGCTGAAAGCCGTGGTTTCAGCCGCAAAGAGTGGGATAAAACCCAAAGCGTTTACATCTTGCGCGCTGCGGTGATGACTCACTTCCTGCGTGATCCACAAGGCTTTGAAGACTACTGGACTAATCTGCGCGCCATTTTTGCAGAAAAACTAGGCCATATCATCGATATGGAAGCCAAAGAAGCCAATCAATTAAAAGCTGCTTAATGCAAAAAACCCGCCTCAGCCGAGGTGGGTTTTTTGCCATCGAAGAGATCAATGTTTCTATTCAAGGTAATTATCCGATCAATCCGCTTATTTGTGCGGGATGATTAAAAGGTTGGGCTATGTTTGCGATTAACTACAAAGCGGTGGGCGCTACTTTGCTGATTTCCGGCACCATGCTGGGAGCAGGAATGCTGGCTTTGCCTCTGGTTTCCTCAGGAATGGGCTACACCTACGCCAGCCTTGCGCTCGTTTGTATCTGGCTGCTGATGACCTATACCGCGTTGATGCTGCTGGAAGTCTCGCTGGCTTTTCCGGTCGGTAGCGGTTTTGATGTAATGGCACATAGTTTGTTCGGCAACAAAGGTTTGTGGATTATCAATGCCTCGCTTTTGCTGCTTTTATATGCACTTTCTGGTGCGTATATCTCTGGTGCGGCTTCGTCTTATACCTCAAATATTAAACAGTATTTGGGAATAGACGTCCCTTCTGCCGTCGTTGCTGCGATCTTTACCCTGCTGATTGGCTCTATTGTCTATATGAGCACGGGAGCCGTGGATCGTGTTAATCGTGTTTTATTTAGTTTGAATGTTTTTATCTTCTTTGCAATGGCTATCACCATTCAGCCTTATGTTAATCAGGGCAATTTAAATAGCCCGCAAGATTCCAGCCGCTATATCTATGCAGCATTCCCGGTGTTTATTACGGCATTTGGTTTTCATGGCAGCATCCCTAGTATGGTGAAATATATTGGTCGTGATAAGCCACAAACGCTGCGCAATATTTTTATCTTGGGAGGGCTGATTCCCTTAGTGGTTTACGCTATTTGGGAATATTGCAGTCTCGGCCTTGTGCCCAGAATAGGGGAGAATAGCTTTCTGAGCTTGGCAGAAAACCAAGGCTCGGTAGGGATGTTTCTTGATTATATCCATGCCAGTACTAGTAATCATTGGATCCCCAGCCTGATTAGTTTGTTTTCATCGATCGCTTTATTTACTTCCTATTTATGCGTGTCCTTAGGGTTGTTTGATTCGGTGGCAAGCAGTATTGGTTGGAAAAATTCTAAGCATGATCGCTTAATTACGGCGCTGGCTACTTATCTTCCCCCCTTTGTATTTGCTTGGATTTACCCAGAAGGCTTTGTTTTGGCACTTGGGGCTGCCGCTATTTTCTTATCGATTCTGGCTATTTTATTTCCCGCACTGGCGCTATATAAATTACGAGCCCGAGAAAGTTATCAGGCAGGTTGGCGAGTTCCATGTAATACCTGCTCGTTTTGTACTGTAACGATGATGGGCGGGTGCATTATCGTTTTTCAAATTATGAAAATGCAGAATTTATTACCGATTTGCTAGGAGCACGTAATGAAAGAATCAAATTTAATCAGCCAGCTGCAAGAGCGCGGGCTGATTGCTCAGGTCACCGACGCAGCGGCGCTGGACGCCATTCTCGCGCAGAAATCCGTTACGCTCTATTGTGGTTTTGATCCAACGGCAGATAGCTTGCATCTGGGCCATCTTGTGCCTTTGCTGGCTTTAAAGCGTTTTCAAATGGCTGGTCATCGGCCCTTGGCTTTGGTGGGCGGTGCGACCGGTATGATCGGTGATCCTAGCTTTAAAGCCACCGAGCGCTCACTCAATACGCCTGATGTGGTGGCAGGCTGGGTGGATAAGATTCGCAAGCAAGTCTCGCCATTCTTAGATTTTGACTGTGGTGCCAATAGTGCCGTCATGGTGAATAACAACGATTGGTTTGCGGGCATGGATGTGCTGAGCTTCTTGCGTGATATTGGCAAGCATTTTTCAGTGAATGCCATGATTAATAAAGAATCGGTAAAGCAAAGGCTGAACCGGGATGAAGTGGGTATTTCATTTACCGAGTTCGCCTACAGCCTGCTGCAAAGTTATGACTTCGCAGTATTAAATAAGAGCCATGATTGCCAGCTGCAATTGGGTGGCTCGGATCAATGGGGCAATATTACGTCAGGGGTTGATCTTACCCGCCGGATGAATCAGCAGCAGGTGTTTGGCATTACCATGCCGCTGATTACTAAATCGGATGGTACTAAGTTTGGTAAGAGTGAAGGCAATGCCATTTGGCTGGATCCAAGCAAATGCTCGCCTTATAAGTTTTACCAGTTCTGGCTGAGCACATCGGATGACGATGTTTACCGCTTTATGAAGTACTTTACTTTTATGACTCTGGCCGAGATCGATGCCATTGAAGCGGCAGATCGTGCCAGCGGCACCGCCCCAACGGCACAACGTATTTTGGCAGATCATGCAACAGAGTTAGTACATGGTAAGGAGGCTTTGGAGGCGGCTAAGCGCATTAGCCAGAATCTGTTTGCAGAAGATCAGAGTGCATTAACCGAAAGCGATTTCCAGCAATTAGCACTGGATGGCGTGCATCATATTGAGCTGGGTTATACCGAAACGAGTCTTGTTGATGCGCTGGTTCAATCTGAATTAGCTAGCTCAAAAAGCCAGGCGCGTGGCTTTATTGAAAGCGATGCAGTGAGTATTAATGGCCAGAAGATCAACGATCTTACTTACCATATGGGAACGGTTGATCATCGTTTTAACCGTTACACTTTGCTGAGACGCGGTAAAAAAAATCATTGCCTGATTATTTGGAAGTAATTGCTTTTTAGAAGGTCAGTGCCTGAGCAGCAGGGTTTTGACTGGGTGTATTTGTTAAGCTTTGTTTTATCGGTGCTTATTGTTCAACTAAATCATCACTTTCGCTGAGCTCGGAAGTGGTGATTTTTTTATGCAGCTATTTCACTATTGGATCTCATATGAATATCTTGTCTATTCAATCACATGTGGTATTTGGCCATGCAGGAAATAGTGCGGCCGTGTTTCCTATGCAATGCATGGGGGCGAATGTTTGGCCGCTCCACACGGTGCAGTTTTCTAATCACACACAATATGGCCATTGGGCTGGCATGGTGATGCCAGAAGCGCAGATTAGCGAGCTAACAGCAGGCATTGCCCAGACAGGGCAGCTGGCTCAGTGCAATGCGGTATTGTCTGGCTATATCGGTAGTGCAGCTCAGGGAGAGCATATTCTGGCTGCTTTGCAGATGGTTAGAGCAGCAAACCCTTTGGCGATTTACCATTGTGATCCAGTGATGGGGCACCCGCTCAAGGGCTGTATTGTGGCCCCTGGCGTGGCAGAGTTTCTAATCGAAAAAGCGATTCCAGAGGCGAATATCGTTTCCCCTAATCAGCTTGAATTAGAAATGATTGTGGGCCGCTCGTTAAGCAGCCTGGCCGAGATTGTGGCGGCTTGCCACAAGGTGCTGGCCCGAGGGCCACAAACGATCTTGATTAAACATCTGCATTATCAGAGCAAGGATCCATCTTGCTTTGAAATGCTGGCACTCAGCCAGGACGAAGCCTGGCTGATTCGCCGCCCGATACTGGCTTTTGATAAAGAGCCGGTAGGGGTAGGGGATATGACTTCGGCGCTGTTCTTAGCCAGCTTACTGGCTGGCAAATCAATCGCGGCGGCGTTAGAGCACACCACGGCGGCGGTGTATGGCGTATTGCTGGAAACCGCCAGCCAGTTGCGTTACGAGCTAGCCGTGGTTGCAGCAAGGCAGGAATACACGGCGCCAAGCCACACTCTGCACGCGATTAGGCTTTAGTCCAGTTCAGCCATTTTGAGCAAAAGTTTCCTAGGGAAGCTTTTGTCTCAATATTTATTTGAATGAATTGATTTTTCTAAGCATGACTAAAGCGTTTTCTTCTTCCTTGCCGCCCGCTGCAATGCAGTTTTCCAGCCCGCCGTTTTCCTGCCAGTGATTGCTGCCATCTTCCGTATAAAACGACACGTATTTACACTCGTCTATGGTTTCGTCTAGGCCATTCATCGCGGTGTATTTTATTTTAACAATAAAAGCATTTTGCTGGCCTGCTTGCTTCCCTTGCCAAATGACCTCTCCGGTTTTGAGCGTGAAGCTCTTCGGCTTTTTGAGTGTTTGTTTGATAATGTCGCTGGCATCGTCAACTTCAGATGAGCCGCAGGCAGATAAAAATAAGGCCAAATATAAAGCAATCTTTCTCATTTCTTATCTTTTTAATTGTAGTGGTATTTAAAGTGGCGTAAGGCTTAGGCGCTGATTGGGCTGTGTTTTACCCTTTCGGAAAACTTTTCGGGGCTTAAAGACTCTGCCAAATCAATTACATGCTGATAGTGCGCTTCAATAAGTGCCAACGCCTTTTGTAAGTCTCTGGCCAGCACGGCATCCATAATTGTTTTGTGCTCACCATGATCGTGGTAGCGGGTCACTTTGTCTAATTCACCATTGAGCCAGATATGACGATAGCGCTCCAGCTGATTATAAATATTCTCTAGGGTGGAAAGCATCATGGGCGAATTGCATGCCTTAATTAAGGCCATATGAAAGCCCATATGGCGCTCGCCCCATTCTTCGTAATCCACGCCTGGCTGATCTAATTGAATGCGCTCCATTCGGTGGAAAGCGGTGATAATGCTCAGTTCCCATTCTTCATCTCCGCGCTGCATGGCTTTTTCTAAGGCTAAGCCAGCAATGGCACGCCGGGTGGCCAGAATATCGCGCAATTCATCGAGCGATACAGGCGCAACTCTAAAGCCCTTTTGTGGCTCCATCACCACAAAATGCTGCCAGACCAACTGCACCAAAGCTTCACGAATAGGCGTGCCACCTACTTGATAATGCTGCTTTAATTCATTCATCTGCAGCTTTTCACCTGGCAAAAAAGTACCAAGTAAAATGTCGCGGCGAATGGCTTTAACCATTTGATCTGAAAGGGTTGTGCTGTTTGTCATGGGTTTTTATATATTCGCTTTTAATACAGCGCAATGACAGCCATTGCAAGAAGCAAACATGATAACGTAATCATCGTCGATGCCACAGGCAATAACCACAAATAATAGAGGGGGAACTATTTGAAAGGCGAAATGAAAAACGGCCCCAATTTACATTGGGGCCGTTCTTGTATAACTGGTGGCCCGTCTCGGAATCGAACCAAGGACACGCGGATTTTCAATCCGCTGCTCTACCAACTGAGCTAACGGGCCGCATAAAGCGGTTTAAAGCCAACCAGATTCTAACAATCTGATCTTATAAAAACTTGGTGGCCTGTCTCGGAATCGAACCAAGGACACGCGGATTTTCAATCCGCTGCTCTACCAACTGAGCTAACAGGCCGCTGAGAGGTCGCTATTAAAGCCCATTTGTAATGAGTCGTCAACCTTTATTATAAATAATATTCTAAAATAGCTGAATTTTTATATTTCGCTATATATGATTAGTTCGCTTGGAATTGGGGCATTTTCTAGCGGCCCGTTGTGCAGTTTGCGAGTATAGGGGCTTATGTTTTGTGATTGGAAAGGGGGAAAGTTAGAATCCTTAGTCTATTGCATCAATTTGCCTGTGCTTATGGACGGTTTGGTGTGTGAATTACTTGTTTTATAAAAAAATGAAAATAAAAATAAGCTCGCCGATCGCGCTTAAGCGCTGTTTTTAAATGAAATTAACTTGTTTTGTATAAGAAGCTTAGCGATAAATTTTGAAAATGTTCAATTGTCGGGCTTGACGCAAGAAAGAACCTTGCCTAGAATGCGCTTCTCTTGTCGGGGGGGTTACCCCAGCGGTCAACGGGTCCGGACTGTAAATCCGGCGGCTTAGCCTTCGAAGGTTCGAATCCTTCCCCCCCCACCAGAATAATATTATGCGTAGTGAAGAATCTGCGTAGATGTTGTAAGGTTGGATTAAAATAATGCGGGTGTAGCTCAATGGTAGAGCAGAAGCCTTCCAAGCTTACGACGAGGGTTCGATTCCCTTCACCCGCTCCAAAAAAGATTAGCGTGCCGTTGTAGCTCAGGGGTAGAGCACTCCCTTGGTAAGGGAGAGGTCGCGGGTTCAATTCCCGCCAACGGCTCCAATCGCTTGGTATATTTTCAAGTTCTCGAGATAGGAAATATCATGGCAAAAGAAAAATTTACGCGCACTAAGCCCCACGTTAACGTCGGTACAATTGGTCACGTTGATCATGGTAAGACCACACTAACAGCGGCTATTTCGACTATCTTATCGAAGAAATTTGGTGGCGAAGCAAAAGATTATTCGCAAATTGATAGTGCGCCTGAAGAAAAGGCTCGTGGTATTACGATTAATACCTCGCACGTTGAGTACGAAACAGAAACACGTCACTACGCCCACGTAGATTGCCCGGGTCACGCAGATTACATTAAGAACATGATTACAGGTGCAGCGCAGATGGATGGCGCGATCTTGGTTTGTTCTGCTGCTGATGGTCCGATGCCGCAAACTCGTGAGCATATCTTGTTGGCTCGTCAGGTTGGTGTTCCATACATCATTGTTTACCTGAATAAAGCTGATTTGGTTGATGACGCAGAATTGCTTGAATTGGTAGACATGGAAGTTCGTGAGCTACTAAGTAAATATGATTTCCCTGGTGACGATACGCCGATTATTGTGGGTTCTGCCCGTTTGGCGTTGGAAGGTGATCAATCGGAGCACGGCGAGCCATCGATTTTCCGCCTTGCTGATGCGCTTGATTCATACATCCCATTGCCAGAGCGTGCTGTTGATGGCGCGTTCCTGATGCCGGTTGAGGACGTATTCTCGATCTCTGGTCGCGGTACTGTGGTGACTGGTCGTGTTGAGCGCGGTATTGTTAAGGTTGGTGAAGAAATTGAAATCGTTGGTATTACACCAACGGTTAAGACGACTTGTACCGGTGTTGAAATGTTCCGGAAGTTGCTTGATCAAGGTCAGGCTGGCGATAATATCGGCGCATTGCTTCGTGGTACTAAGCGTGAAGATGTTCAGCGTGGTCAAGTTCTGGCAAAGCCGGGTTCGATCACTCCGCACACAAAGTTTGAAGGTTCGGTGTACGTTTTGTCGAAAGATGAGGGTGGTCGTCACACTCCATTCTTTAACGGCTACCGTCCACAGTTCTTCTTCCGTACAACGGACGTAACAGGTTCGGTTGATTTGCCAGAAGGTACCGAAATGGTAATGCCTGGTGATAATGTCGAAGTTACCGTTAGTCTGATTGCTCCTGTTGCAATGGAGCAGGGTCTGCGCTTCGCGATTCGTGAAGGTGGTCGTACGGTTGGCGCTGGTGTTGTTGCAAAAGTTATTGAATAAAAGAGGTTTACAAAAGAGGGTTGAATTGTTATAGTTCTGCCCTCCCGTAGGCGAGTAGCTCAATTGGTAGAGCACCGGTCTCCAAAACCGGGGGTTGGGGGTTCGACACCCTCCTCGCCTGCCACGGTTTAGACATCAGAGCCGTTTCCGTAGGGAACGGCTCTGTTTTATCCAAGTTTCCGAATCGGACAAATGGTTAGCATCGACAAAATCAAGATCGCAGCATCATTGCTGCTGGTTGCATTGGGTGTTACTGGGTTTTACCTAGTTCCAACTGATCAAGGGGTCGTTCGTTCATTGCCTGTAGTGCTTAGTTTGGCACTTGCAGGTTTTGTGCTATGGTTTTCGGGTCCAGGTCGTGCGTTTGTAGATTACGCGCGCGACTCGATCAAAGAAGCGCAGAAGGTTGTGTTTCCGACTCGTAAAGAAACCTGGCAGATGACGGGCGTTGTATTCCTGTTCGTAGGGGTGTTGTCTCTCTTTATGTGGGGCGTCGACTCTGGTCTGACATGGGTATTCTATGATCTGATTTTAGGTCGTGGCTAAAGTAAACGGGAAAGCGGAGTATCTGAATGTCTATGCGTTGGTATGTGGTACACGCCTATTCCGGCTTTGAAAAAAGTGTGCAAAAGGCGCTGATTGAGCGGATTGAACGTGCTGATATGCAGCACTTGTTTGGTCAGATCTTGGTGCCTGTTGAAGAAGTGATGGAAGTGAAGGCCGGCACTCGTAAGCTGACCGAACGGAAACTCTTCCCGGGTTATGTATTTGTTGAAATGGAAATGGGTGATGAAACCTGGCACTTAGTTAAGAGTACGGCTAAGGTTAGTGGTTTCATCGGTGGTGTGGGTAATCGTCCTACACCTTTGCCTGAGCGTGAAGTTAAATCTATGCTTCAACAGGTTCAGGAAGGGGTTGAGAAACCTCGTCCGAAAATCCTGTTTGAAGTGGGTGAAGAGCTTCGTGTTACTGAAGGCCCGTTTGCTGATTTCAATGCAACTGTTGTTGATGTTGATTATGACAAAAGTCGGATTAAAGTGTCTGTGCTTATTTTTGGTCGCGCAACACCAGTTGAAGTCGATTTTGCACAGGTCGAAAAAACCTGATCTGTGTAGTGTAATGCCCTAGGGCATTTTGGTAGGGGAGCGAGTTTTTTGCTCGCGTTTGACCCGAATTTAGGAGTTTTAAATGGCTAAGAAAATCATTGGCTATATCAAGCTGCAAGTTCCAGCTGGTAAAGCAAATCCATCTCCACCGATTGGTCCAGCTTTGGGTCAACGTGGTCTGAATATTATGAATTTCTGCAAGGAATTCAACGCGGCTACTCAAGGTATCGAGCCAGGTTTGCCAATTCCTGTAGTAATTACTGCTTTTGCAGACAAATCATTCACCTTCGTGATGAAGAGCCCACCAGCAACGATCTTGCTGAAAAAGGCTGCTGGTATCACTAAGGGTAGCGCTAAGCCACATACTGACAAAGTTGGTGTTGTGACTCGTGCTCAGCTTGAAGAAATCGTTAAGACCAAGAATGCTGACTTGACTGGCTCTGATATTGACGCAGCAGTGCGCACTATCGCTGGTTCCGCTCGTTCGATGGGTCTGACCGTGGAGGGTGTGTAAATGGCTAAGCTATCTAAACGCCTGAAGGCACTGAACGCAACTGTTGATTCTAACAAGCTGTACGCTATTGACGAAGCAATTGCACTCGTTAAAGCCGCTGCAACTGCTAAATTCAACGAATCGATCGACGTTTCTGTTAATTTAGGTATTGACGCACGTAAGTCGGACCAAGTGGTTCGCGGCGCTGTTGTATTGCCTAAAGGTACTGGTAAGTCAGTTCGCGTAGCCGTATTCGCACAAGGTGCAAATGCTGAAGCTGCTCGTGCTGCTGGTGCAGAAATCGTTGGTTTCGAAGACTTAGCTGAATCGATCAAAGCCGGTAATATGGACTTCGACGTTGTTATTGCTTCTCCAGATGCAATGCGCGTTGTTGGTCAATTAGGTCAGATCTTGGGTCCACGCGGCCTGATGCCTAACCCGAAAGTGGGTACTGTAACTCCGAACGTTGCTGAAGCAGTTAAAAATGCTAAAGCCGGTCAGGTTCAATACCGTACTGACAAGGGTGGTATTGTTCACGCTACTCTAGGTCGTGCAACTTTCGAAGCTGCTGATCTGAAAGAAAACTTGTTGGCGCTGGTTGATGCGCTGCAAAAAGCTAAACCAGCTTCTTCAAAAGGTGTATACCTTAAGAAGATCGCTGTATCGAGCACTATGGGTGTAGGCGTTCGCGTTGAAACCGCTTCGGTAGTAGCTTAAGTAATTATGGGGTCAGTCTTTTGACTGGCCCAGTCGACTTTGGGCTTGGCGGAATATTGCCAAGGTTGTCAAAGACCGTAGGTGCCATAAGTTTTCTTGTGGCTTAATCCGGCTCCCAAAAGCCAGCCTACGCAGACGGTGCGCCCGAATCTATAGGCTCTAAATGCATAGCTCTTGTGGCAATGTTGTTAGCAAGTCTCCTGAAGCAAAGGTCGCCGTTTGATTGGGTGGTGCGATTTATTCGTACTGAACTACTAACCAATGGAGGTAGACCTTGAGTCTCAATCTTGAAGACAAAAAGGCGGTAGTCGCTGAGATCGCAGCAGAAGTTGCTACAGCTCAAACGATTATTATCGCTGAATACCGAGGTATCGGCGTTGCAAGCATGACTACACTGCGCAAACAAGCGCGTGAGTCAGGTGTGTATTTGCGTGTTCTAAAGAACACGCTGGCACGCCGTGCGGTTGCAGGAACTCCGTTCGCTGAGTTGGCAGACCAAATGGTTGGCCCACTGGTGTACGGTATTTCTGAAGACCCAGTTGCTGCGGCAAAAGTCCTGAACACATTCGCAAAGAAAGACGCGAAAATCGTGGTCAAGGCTGGTTCTTATGATGGTAAGGTAATGAATGCAGAAGAAGTAGCTGTTCTTGCATCTATTCCAAGCCGTGAAGAACTGTTGTCCAAGCTGCTGTACGTTATGCAAGCACCGATGGCTGGTTTCGCACGTGGCCTTGCCGCGCTGGCAGAGAAGAAGTCCGAAGGCGTCGCCGCACCGGTGGAGGCTGCAGAAGCCCCAGCCGAAGAAGCGACTGCGTAAACGACTACTTAAACACGATTGTTGTATTAAAACAGACAAGATTTTCAGGAGTATTAATAAATGGCTCTGACTAAAGACGATATCCTCGAAGCAGTATCCGCTTTGACCGTAATGGAACTGAATGAGCTGGTTAAGGCATTCGAAGAAAAGTTTGGCGTTTCTGCTGCTGCTGTTGCAGTTGCTGGCCCAGCTGCTGCTGGTGCCGCTGTTGAAGAAAAAACAGAATTCGACGTAATTCTGACTGGCGCTGGCGCTAACAAAGTGGGCACGATCAAGATCGTTCGCGAACTGACAGGTCTTGGCCTGAAAGAAGCGAAGGACCTGGTTGACGGCGCTCCTAAGTCTCTGAAAGAAGGCATTTCTAAGGCTGATGCAGAAGCTATGGTTAAGAAACTCGTTGAGGCTGGTGCAACAGCTGAGATGAAGTAAGCATCCATTAGGATGTAGTGAAGGCAGGCGGAGGAATCCGCCTGCCCTTTTGCGTTTGTGTCTATTGCTTAGCTTACAGCTGATCCCGATATTTGTCGGTTAGCGGAATCCAGCTTGTGTTCTTTTGCAAGCAGTTGTCAAACCGGAAACCGCTCACAAACACGTTGGCGGGCGTTTGCGGTTTGTCCTTTGCGCCCCACTCCATGGAGAGTTTATGAGTATGAAATACTCGTTCACTGAGAAAAAACGCATTCGTAAAAGTTTTGCGAAACGGAAGAGCGTCCTTGAGGTGCCATTCCTGCTCGCAACGCAGATCGATTCTTATAGTGAATACCTGCAACTAGGGGTTCCGGCCGATTCGCGCCGGATGATCGGTTTGCAAGCTGCGTTTAATTCGATTTTCCCTATCGTCTCTCATAACGAAAACGCTCGATTGGAGTTTGTGCATTACTCCCTCGGCGATCCTGCGTTTGATGTGCTCGAGTGCCAGCAGCGAGGAATTACCTTCGCAGCTCCACTGCGTGCGCGTGTACGTCTCGTGATCATGGATCGTGAAGCGTCTAAGCCAACGATCAAAGAAGTTAAAGAACAAGACGTTTACTTTGGCGAAGTGCCATTGATGACACGTACGGGTTCTTTTGTGATCAACGGTACAGAGCGGGTTATTGTTAGCCAGCTGCATCGCTCTCCTGGCGTGTTCTTTGAACACGACAAGGGTAAAACTCATTCTTCAGGCAAGCTCTTGTTCTCGGCACGGATTATTCCGTACCGCGGCTCTTGGCTGGATTTCGAGTTCGATCCAAAAGATCTGTTGTTCTTCCGTATCGACCGTCGTCGCAAGATGCCGGTAACCACCTTGCTGAAAGCGCTGGGTTATAACCCGGAACAAATTCTGGCTGGTTTCTTCGATACCGATACTTTCCTGATGGACGAAGATGGCCTGTGCTTAGAGCTGGTGTCAGAACGTCTGAAAGGCGAAGTTGCAAAATTCGATATCGTTGCTGATGACGGCAAAGTACTCGTACAAAAAGATAAGCGTATTACAGCTAAAACCATTCGCGACATTAACGCGTCTGGTTTGCAAAAGATTCCAGTGCCACTGGACTTCTTCTATGGCCGTATTCTGGCGCACAACGTTGTTGATCCATTAACCGGCGAAGTGCTGGCTAAGGCTAACGAAGAAGTGACCGAAGATCTGGCTGCTAAGCTGGATATGGCGGATGTTAAGTCTGTAAAAGTGCTGTATGTGAATGATCTGGATCAGGGCGCGTTCCTGTCTCAGACATTGCGTTCAGATGATGTAGCTGATCAGTATGGTGCTCGCGTTGCAATCTATCGCATGATGCGCCCTGGTGAGCCGCCGACTGAAGATTCGGTTGAAGCGCTGTTTAAGGGCTTGTTCTTCGCCCCTGAGCGTTACGATCTGTCTGCTGTTGGTCGTATGAAATTTAACCGCCGTGCTTATCCGGATCGCTTAGAAGAAAAAGCACCGGGCTGGCAACGTCGTTTCTACGAAGAAGCGGGTCCGCGTGGTGTTGAAGGTGCTGGCATTCTATGCACAGAAGACATCATTGCTGTGATCGGTATCCTCTTAGAGTTGCGTAATGGCCGTGGTGATATCGATGATATCGATCACTTGGGTAATCGTCGTGTGCGCTCGGTAGGTGAGTTGGCCGAAAACCAATTCCGTGCTGGTTTGGTTCGTGTAGAACGCGCTGTTAAAGAGCGTTTGTCACAAGCAGAATCAGATAACCTGATGCCGCATGATCTGATTAATGCCAAGCCTGTTTCGGCTGCAATCAAAGAATTCTTCGGCTCTTCCCAGCTGTCGCAGTTTATGGATCAGACCAACCCGTTGTCAGAAATCACGCACAAGCGTCGTGTTTCTGCTTTGGGACCAGGCGGTTTGACACGTGAGCGCGCTGGTTTTGAAGTTCGTGACGTGCATCCGACGCATTACGGCCGTGTTTGCCCGATCGAAACACCGGAAGGTCCAAACATTGGTCTGATCAACTCGCTCTCTTGCTATGCGCGCACCAACAGCTACGGCTTCTTGGAAACGCCTTATCGCAAAGTGATCGATTGTAAAGTTACTGATGAAATTGAATACTTGTCCGCGATTGAAGAGGGCAAGTACGTTGTCGCTCAGGCGAATGCCGAGTTCGACGATGAAGGCCGCTTAACTGACGAGCTAGTGACTTGCCGTTCTAATGGCGACACGATTGTGGCGACGCCAGATCGCGTGCAGTACATGGATGTGGCGCCTAGCCAGATCGTATCGGTTGCGGCTTCTCTGATTCCATTCCTGGAACACGATGACGCCAACCGTGCGCTGATGGGTGCCAACATGCAGCGTCAGGCTGTACCTTGCTTACGTGCACAAGCACCGTTTGTAGGTACGGGTATTGAGCGCACATGTGCAACTGACTCGGGTACTGCAGTAACCGCCTTGCGTGGTGGTGTGGTTGATTATGTTGATGCAGCGCGTGTGGTTATTCGTGTAAACGATGACGAAGCGATTGCGGGTGAAACAGGTGTAGATATTTACAACCTGATTAAATTTACTCGTTCTAATCAGAACACCAACACCAATCAGAAGCCAGTGGTTGTTCGTGGCAGCATTATTGCCAAGGGCGATGTGATTGCAGATGGTGCGTCAACTGACTTGGGTGAAATGGCTCTGGGTCAGAATATGACGATCGCCTTTATGCCATGGAACGGTTTCAACTTCGAAGATTCGATTTTGATCTCGGAAGATGTCGTATCTAACGATCGTTATACTTCGATTCACATCGAAGAATTGAACGTAATGGCGCGTGACACCAAGCTTGGCGCTGAAGAAATTACCCGTGATATCTCCAATTTGTCCGAGCGTATGCTGGGCCGTCTGGATGAATCTGGTGTGGTTTACATCGGTGCAGAAGTAGAAGCGGGCGATGTATTGTGCGGCAAGGTGACGCCTAAGGGTGAAACCCAGCTGACTCCTGAAGAAAAGCTCTTACGTGCGATCTTCGGTGAAAAAGCTTCCGACGTTAAAGATACTTCGCTGCGCGTCCCATCCGGCATGGTGGGTACGGTTATTGACGTTCAAGTGTTCACTCGTGAAGGTGTGGAGCGCGATCGTCGTGCCCAGTCCATCATTGATGATCAGTTGCGTCGTTACCGCCAGGATCTGAACGATCAATTACGTATTGTACAAAGCGATTTGTTTGAACGTATTGAACGCATGATCGTGGGCAAAGTCGCCAACGGCGGCCCAATGAAGCTTGCTAAGGGCGTTGAAATCACCAAAGAATACTTGCTTGGCTTGCCAGCAAAGATTGATTGGTTTGATATCCGCTTAGCAGACGAAGAGTCCGCTCGCCAGCTAGAAGCCATGAAAGACCTGATTGGTCAGATGCGTACTGAGTTTGATCTGCGTTTTGAAGATAAAAAACGCAAGCTGACTCAAGGTGACGAATTGCCACCTGGCGTGATCAAGATGGTTAAAGTGTATGTGGCGGTTAAACGTCGCCTGCAGCCAGGCGATAAGATGGCCGGCCGTCACGGTAACAAGGGTGTTGTTTCTAAGATTCTGCCGATTGAAGATTTGCCATATATGGCAGATGGTACAACTGTAGATATCGTTCTGAACCCATTGGGCGTACCTTCGCGTATGAACATTGGTCAGATTCTGGAAATGCACTTGGGTTGGGCAGCTAAGGGTATTGGTCAGCGTATTGACGCGATGTTGCGCGAGCAACGTAACGGCATGCTGGTTGATATGCGTGCTTACTTGAACAAGATCTATAACACCAGTGGTAAGACCGAAGATATTGACGGTCTCACTGATGAAGAATTGATCGAGTTAGCCAATGGTCTGCGCAACGGTATGACTTTTGCAAGCCCGGTATTTGACGGTGCGAAAGAGTCAGAAATCTATCAGATGCTGGACTTAGCTTACCCAAGCGAAGATCCACACACCGAATTACTGGACTTCAACAGCAGCAAGACACAAATGCAGCTGTTTGATGGTCGTAATGGTGAGCCATTTGAGCGCAAAGTAACGGTTGGTGTGATGCACTACCTGAAACTGCATCACTTGGTAGACGATAAGATGCATGCTCGCTCCACTGGTCCTTACTCACTCGTAACGCAACAACCACTGGGCGGTAAAGCTCAGTTTGGTGGTCAGCGCTTCGGGGAGATGGAAGTTTGGGCGTTGGAAGCATACGGTGCAGCTTACACCTTGCAAGAAATGTTGACCGTGAAGTCTGATGATGTGAACGGTCGTACTAAGGTGTATGAAAACATCGTGAAGGGCGATCACCGGATTGATGCGGGTATGCCGGAATCCTTCAATGTACTTGTGAAGGAAATTCGCTCACTCGGTATCGATATCGATCTGGAAACGTATTGATTCGAGGGGTAGTAGATGGCGGGCAGAGTGCCCGCCATACCCCGAACGCCTCACTGGAGTCAAAGAATGAAAGGCTTACTCGAACTCTTCAAGCAAGTTGCTGCAAATGAAGAATTTGATGCGATTAAGATCGGTCTGGCGTCGCCAGAAAAAATCCGCTCTTGGTCGTTCGGCGAAGTAAAAAAGCCGGAAACCATTAACTACCGTACATTTAAGCCAGAACGTGATGGCTTATTTTGCGCGCGTATTTTTGGCCCAATCAAAGATTACGAATGCCTGTGCGGTAAGTACAAACGCCTGAAGCATCGTGGCGTGATCTGCGAGAAGTGCGGTGTGGAAGTGACCCTGTCTAAGGTTCGTCGCGACCGCATGGGACACATCGAGCTGGCTAGCCCAGTTGCACACATCTGGTTCTTGAAATCCCTGCCATCGCGCTTGGGTATGGTGCTTGATATCCCATTGCGTGATATCGAACGCGTACTTTACTTCGAAGGTTTTGTGGTGATCGAGCCAGGCATGACGCCGCTGACACGTGGCCAATTGCTGACTGAAGAAGATTACTTCAATAAAGTTGAAGAGTACGGTGACGAATTCGTAGCCCTGATGGGTGCGGAAGCGGTGCGTGAGCTTTTGAAGAGCATGGATGTAGAAGACCAAATCACCACCTTGCGTGCTGAATTGTCCTCCACCGGCTCTGAAACTAAAATCAAGAAGATTTCCAAGCGCCTGAAAGTGCTGGAAGCCTTCCAACGTTCCGGCATCAAGCCAGAATGGATGGTTTTGGAAGTTCTGCCTGTATTGCCGCCAGAATTACGTCCTCTCGTACCATTGGATGGTGGTCGTTTCGCTACTTCAGATCTGAACGATCTGTATCGTCGCGTGATTAACCGTAATAACCGTCTGAAACGTCTTTTAGAATTGCGCGCGCCTGAAATTATCGTGCGTAATGAAAAGCGTATGTTGCAAGAAGCGGTTGATTCCTTGCTCGATAACGGCCGTCGCGGTAAAGCGATGACGGGTGCGAACAAGCGTCCTCTCAAATCCTTGGCCGATATGATCAAGGGTAAGGGCGGTCGTTTCCGTCAGAACTTGTTGGGTAAGCGCGTAGATTACTCTGGTCGTTCGGTTATTACCGTGGGCCCGACACTGCGTCTGCATCAGTGCGGCTTGCCAAAACTGATGGGTCTGGAGCTGTTCAAGCCATTTATTTTCCACAAGCTTGAAGTGCTTGGTCTTGCGACCACCATTAAAGCGGCGAAAAAAATGGTGGAAGCCCAAGATCCAGTCGTTTGGGACATCTTGGAAGATGTGATTCGCGAACATCCGATTCTCTTGAACCGTGCGCCAACACTTCACCGCTTGGGTATTCAAGCGTTTGAGCCAGTGTTGATCGAAGGTAAAGCGATTCAACTGCATCCACTCGTCTGCGCGGCATTCAATGCCGACTTTGACGGTGACCAGATGGCTGTTCACGTTCCACTGAGCCTTGAAGCGCAGATGGAAGCACGCACCTTGATGCTGGCTTCTAACAACGTATTGTCGCCAGCTAACGGCGAGCCAATTATCGTTCCTTCGCAGGATATCGTGCTGGGTCTGTATTACATGACTCGTGAGCGTATCAATGCCAAGGGCGAGGGCATGTACCTGATCGACGTAAGCGAAGCAATGCGCGCTTATGCGAGCAAGGAAGTAACCTTGCAAACGCGTGTTGATATCCGCCTGAAAGAATGGGTAAAAGACGAAGACGGCGAATGGCAAGCTCAGATGGTGCGTCGTAGCACCACAGTTGGTCGTGCGATCTTGTCTGAAATTCTGCCTAAGGGTTTGGACTTCAGCCACATCGATAAAGCGTTGAAAAAGAAAGAAATTGGTAAGCTGATTAACGCTTCATTCCGCCGTTGCGGTCTGAAAGATACCGTTATTTTTGCGGATCAACTGATGTACACCGGTTTTGCTTATTCGACACGCGGCGGTATCTCGATTTGCGTTGATGATATGGTTGTGCCGGATAAAAAGGTTCAGCTTCTGGCTGAGTCTTACGCTGAAGTGCGCGAGATCGAGCATCAGTACAGCTCCGGTCTGGTGACTCAGGGTGAACGTTATAACAAGGTTGTGGATATCTGGGGCCGTGCCGGTGATCAGATTGCCAAGGCGATGATGGATCAGCTCGGTAAAGAGAAGGTCATCAACCGCGAAGGCGTTGAAGTCGATCAAGACTCGTTTAACTCAGTATTTATGATGGCCGATTCCGGTGCCCGCGGTTCTGCAGCGCAGATTCGTCAGCTGGCTGGTATGCGGGGTTTGATGGCTAAACCGGACGGTTCGATTATTGAAACGCCGATTACCACCAACTTCCGTGAAGGCTTGACCGTTCTTCAGTACTTTATCTCCACCCACGGTGCACGTAAGGGTCTGGCAGATACGGCGCTGAAAACAGCGAACTCGGGTTACCTGACTCGTCGTCTGGTTGACGTAACGCAAGACTTGGTTGTGATTGAAGACGATTGCGGCACCAAGAACGGCGTGGTCATGAAGGCGGTTGTACAGGGTGGTGATGTGATTGAAGCACTGCGTGATCGTATTCTGGGTCGCGTGGTAGTGCTCGATGTGATCGATCCTGTTACGCACGAAACAGTGTTCCCAGTGGGTACATTGCTGGGTGAAGACGAAGTTGAAGAGATCGAACACCTTGGTGTTGACGAGGTTAAGGTTCGTACTCCGCTATCTTGCGAAACACGTTATGGCCTATGTGCCGCGTGTTACGGTCGTGACCTTGGTCGTGGTCATCTGGTGAATACGGGTGAAGCAGTGGGTGTTATCGCTGCTCAGTCGATTGGTGAGCCAGGTACACAGCTGACCATGCGTACCTTCCACATCGGGGGTGCGGCTTCTCGTGCGGCTGCGGCAACACAAGTAGAATCGAAATCCAGTGGTAATATCGCGTACAGCCCGAACATGCGCTATGTGACCAATGCCAAGGGTGATCCAGTTGTGATTGCACGTTCTGCTGAAGTGATTGTTGTTGATGACAATGGTCGTGAGCGTGAGCGTCATAAAGTGCCGTATGGTGCAACACTGACTGTTAAAGATGGCGATAGCATCAAAGCCGGTGGCGTACTGGGTACGTGGGATCCGCACACTCGTCCAATTATTTCGGAATACGCCGGTCAGGTGAAGTTCGATAATGTGGAAGAGGGTATTACCGTAATGAAGCAGGTCGATGATGTGACCGGTCTTTCGACCTTGGTTGTTATCGATCCTAAGCGTAAAGGCGGTAAGGCAACTGGCGTACGTCCAATGGTTAAGTTATTGGATGAACGTGGTGGCGAAGTTAAAATGGCGGGTACTGACACTACCGTTATGATCGGTTTCCAAGTGGGTTGTATTATCACGGTGAAAGATGGTCAAGTGGTTGGTGTGGGTGATGTGTTGGCGCGTATTCCACAAGAATCTGCTAAGACTCGCGATATTACCGGGGGTCTGCCACGTGTTGCTGAGTTGTTTGAAGCGCGTATTCCGAAAGATCCGGGTATGTTGGCTGAAATTACCGGTACAGTTTCCTTCGGTAAAGAAACTAAGGGTAAACAGCGTCTAGTCTTAACGGATCTGGAAGGTGCGCCGCACGAATACCTGATCTTGAAAGAAAAACACGTACTGGTTCACGATGGTCAGGTTGTTAACCGTGGTGAAAGTATTGTGGACGGTGCGATTGATCCGCACGATATCTTGCGTCTGCAAGGGATCGAAGCGTTGTCACGCTACGTTGTACAAGAAGTGCAGGAAGTGTATCGTTTGCAGGGTGTAAAGATTAACGATAAGCATATTGAAGTTATTCTTCGTCAAATGTTACGTCGTGTCATCATTACTGATTCTGCAGATTCTGCCTTCATTCAGGGTGAGCAAGTTGAGCGCGCAGAAGTACTGACAGTGAACGATAAGTTGATTGCTGAGGGTAAGTTACCAGCAAGCTACGATAATGTTCTGTTAGGTATTACTAAAGCATCTCTGTCTACAGATTCGTTTATTTCAGCGGCTTCCTTCCAGGAAACCACGCGAGTGCTGACTGAAGCAGCCATCATGGGCAAAATTGATGACTTGCGCGGTCTGAAAGAAAACGTCATCGTAGGTCGCTTGATTCCTGCGGGTACTGGCTTAGCTTACCATCGTAATCGTAAGCGTCAGGCACCAGTTGTTGATCAATTGGCTGACATTTTTGCACCAACTGCAGAGGCTGAAACCGCTGCAAGTGGTGAAGTTGGGGTCTAACGGTCATCAGCTTGTCTTGACGACAAGCACTTGATTTCAATAGAATCCTGTACTTTTACACAACGCTCAGCTTTGCTGGGCGTTGTGCACTTCTTTTTTTGATGTGGTTGTCCCTGTTTTATTTGCTTTAAAAATGAAGAAATGAGCCCGTGGTGGTTAGCGAAAAGCAGGACTAATAACAGACTTAATGCTTTGATTTTATTGTAAATAAAAACAGCGCCTCATTAAGTGAAGAGGTAGTTGTGAGCAGTAGCCAGTGGTAAAACAAAGAAACAAGCATGTGGTGGCCGGCGCAAGCTGACTGATAATATGTTTAATGCTTTGTCATAAATATGAAGAAGTAGTAAGTGCCCTACGGGGATTTTTAACCTAAGGAAGTAATCAATGCCAACGATTAACCAGCTCGTCCGTAAAGGTCGTGTGCAGGAAAAAGCAAAGAGCAAAGTGCCAGCTCTTGAGTCTTGCCCGCAAAAACGTGGCGTATGCACTCGTGTATACACAACCACTCCTAAGAAGCCTAACTCAGCGCTTCGTAAAGTTTGTAAAGTTCGCCTAACCAATGGTTTCGAAGTTATTTCGTACATCGGTGGTGAAGGCCATAACCTGCAGGAACACAGCGTTGTGCTGATCCGCGGCGGTCGTGTTAAGGATTTGCCGGGTGTGCGTTACCACACAGTACGCGGCTCCTTGGATACTGCTGGCGTTAAGGGTCGTAAACAGTCGCGCTCCAAGTACGGTACTAAGCGTCCAAAGGCTTAATTGCCACTGGACGGTCGGCGAGTCCCATTTGGGCCGTCGAGTAAGTGGTCGTCTTGATGGGCGACCGAGGGGGAAACCCCGACTGAATGAAATATTAAGGATAGAGAATTATGCCTAGACGCAGAGAAGTACCGAAACGTGACGTTTTACCGGATCCAAAATTTGGTAGCCAAGAACTGACTAAGTTCATGAACGTTGTAATGATGGATGGCAAGAAAGCGGTTGCAGAGCGTATCGTTTACGGTGCACTTGTACAAATCGAGAAAAAAACTGGCAAGTCACCGCTGGAAGTGTTCTCCGCTGCAATCGGTAATGCTAAGCCAATGGTTGAAGTTAAAAGCCGTCGTGTTGGTGGTGCAAACTATCAAGTACCAGTCGAAGTCCGTCCTAGCCGTCGTTTGGCATTGGCGATGCGTTGGGTTCGTGATGCGGCTCGTAAACGTGGTGAAAAGTCGATGGATCTGCGTCTGGCAGGCGAACTCCTCGATGCGGCTGAAGGCCGTGGTGGCGCTATGAAGAAGCGTGACGAAGTACACCGCATGGCAGAAGCGAACAAAGCGTTCGCTCACTACCGCTTCTAATCGCGTAACTCGGACAAGGAATATCCCGTGGCACGTAAGACTTCTATTGAGCGTTACCGTAATATTGGTATCTCTGCTCACATTGACGCCGGTAAAACGACGACGACCGAACGCGTTCTGTTCTACACCGGTGTAAACCACAAGATCGGTGAAGTGCATGACGGCGCTGCAACAATGGACTGGATGGAGCAAGAGCAGGAGCGTGGTATCACGATTACTTCTGCTGCGACAACTACGTTCTGGAAAGGCATGGCGCAACAGTACCCGGAACACCGCATTAACATCATCGACACCCCAGGTCACGTTGACTTCACGATTGAAGTTGAGCGCTCAATGCGCGTTCTGGATGGTGCTTGCATGGTTTACTGCGCTGTGGGTGGTGTTCAACCCCAGTCTGAAACCGTATGGCGTCAAGCTAATAAATACAAAGTTCCGCGTCTTGCTTTCGTAAACAAGATGGACCGTCAAGGTGCTAACTTCTTCCGCGTAGTTGAGCAGATGAAGATTCGCCTGAAAGCTAATCCAGTACCAGTTGTAATTCCAGTTGGCGCAGAAGATGGCTTTACCGGTGTGGTTGATCTGATCAAGATGAAGTCCATCTTGTGGGATGAAGCATCGCAAGGTATGAAGTTTGAGTATGGTGAGATCCCTGCTGAATTAGTAGATATTGCTCAAACATGGCGCGAAAACATGGTTGAAGCGGCTGCTGAATCATCTGAAGAGATGATGAACAAATACCTTGAAGAAGGCGATTTGAGCGAAGCTGAAATCATTGAAGGCCTGCGTATTCGTACTTTAGCGTGCGAAATTCAGCCTATGCTGTGCGGTAGTGCGTTCAAGAACAAGGGTGTGCAACGCATGCTCGACGCAGTTATCGACTTTATGCCGTCGCCGGTTGAGGTTGCTGCGATCACTGGTGTAAACGAGAAAGAAGAAAATATCACTCGTGAAGCTTCTGATGCAGCTCCATTCTCTGCCTTAGCATTTAAGCTGATGAGCGATCCTTATGTTGGTCAGTTGACCTTCTTCCGCGTTTACTCCGGCATCGTGAAGTCTGGCGATACCGTTTTGAACTCGGTTAAAGATAAGAAAGAGCGTATTGGCCGTATCGTGCAAATGCACGCAAACGATCGTCAAGAAATTGATGAAGTTTACGCGGGTGATATTGCCGCTGCGATTGGCTTGAAAGATGTAACGACTGGTGAGACTTTATGTGCGCCGAGTGACTTCATTATCTTGGAACGCATGGTGTTCCCAGAGCCAGTAATTCACGTTGCTGTTGAGCCTAAGACAAAGCCAGACCAAGAGAAGATGGGTATTGCCCTGAATCGCTTGGCGAAAGAAGATCCTTCTTTCCGTGTGCGTACTGACGAAGAAACCGGCCAGACAATTATGTCTGGTATGGGTGAGTTGCACTTAGAAATTCTGGTTGATCGCATGCGTCGTGAATTTGGCGTTGAAGCGAATGTGGGTGCTCCGCAAGTTGCATACCGCGAAACCATTACCCGCATCGCTGCCGATGTTGAAGGTAAGCACGCGAAACAGTCTGGCGGTAAAGGTCAGTACGGTCATTGCGTGATTACTGTTGAGCCGGCTGGTGAAGGCAATGGTTACTCCTTCTCTGACGAAGTTAAGGGTGGTTCGATTCCTCGTGAATTTATCCCTTCGGTGGACAAGGGTATCCAAAACACGCTGAAAGCTGGTGTGTTGGCAGGCTTCCCTGTCGTGGACGTTAAGGTTCGCCTGACGTTTGGTTCGTACCATGATGTTGACTCTTCACAACTTGCGTTTGAACTTGCAGGTTCGATTGCATTTAAAGAAGCGATGCGTCGTGCTGGTGCCGTTATTCTTGAGCCAATGATGGCTGTAGAAGTCGAAACACCAGAAGAGTACATGGGTGACATCATGGGCGATATCTCGTCCCGTCGTGGCATCTTGCAAGGTATGGATGATAATCCTGCCGGTGGCAAGATGGTTAAGGCTGAGTTGCCTCTTTCCGAGATGTTTGGTTACTCGACTCGCTTGCGCTCAATGTCGCAAGGTCGTGCAACTTACTCTATGGAATTCAAGCACTACTCCGAAGCGCCGAAGCATGTGGCTGACGCGATTATTGCGAACAAGAAATAATTAAATAAATTTAAAGGATCTACAGCAATGGCAAAAGAAAAGTTTACGCGCACAAAGCCACACGTTAACGTTGGTACAATTGGTCACGTTGACCATGGTAAAACCACACTGACAGCGGCAATTTCGACTATCTTGTCGAAGAAATTCGGTGGCGAAGCTAAAGATTACTCGCAAATCGATAGCGCTCCTGAAGAAAAAGCACGCGGTATTACTATTAATACTTCACATGTTGAGTATGAGACAGAAACACGTCACTACGCTCACGTTGACTGCCCAGGTCACGCGGATTACATCAAGAACATGATTACTGGTGCTGCGCAGATGGATGGCGCGATCTTGGTATGTTCAGCAGCTGATGGTCCTATGCCGCAAACTCGTGAGCACATCTTGTTGGCTCGTCAAGTTGGCGTTCCATACATCATTGTTTACCTGAACAAAGCTGACTTGGTTGATGATGCTGAATTGCTTGAATTGGTAGACATGGAAGTTCGTGAACTGCTGAGCAAGTATGACTTCCCTGGTGACGACACTCCAATTATTGTTGGTTCTGCTCGTATGGCCCTGGAAGGTGATCAGTCTGAGCACGGCGAGCCATCGATTTTCCGTCTTGCTGAAGCGCTTGATTCATACATTCCATTGCCAGAACGTGCTGTTGATGGCGCGTTCCTGATGCCAGTTGAAGACGTATTCTCGATCTCAGGTCGCGGTACTGTTGTGACTGGTCGTGTTGAGCGCGGCGTTGTTAAAGTCGGCGAAGAAATCGAAATTGTTGGTATTACTACAACAGTTAAGACAACATGTACTGGTGTTGAAATGTTCCGTAAGCTGCTTGATCAAGGTCAAGCTGGCGATAACATCGGTGCATTGCTTCGTGGTACTAAGCGTGAAGATGTTCAGCGTGGTCAAGTATTGGCTAAGCCAGGTTCGATTACTCCGCATACTAAGTTTGAAGGTTCTGTTTACGTTCTGTCGAAAGATGAAGGTGGTCGTCACACTCCATTCTTCAACGGCTACCGTCCACAATTCTTCTTCCGTACAACTGACGTAACAGGTTCGGTTGATTTGCCAGAAGGTACTGAAATGGTGATGCCAGGTGATAACGTTGAAGTTACCGTTACCCTGATCGCTCCAGTTGCTATGGAACAAGGTCTACGCTTCGCTATTCGCGAAGGTGGTCGTACTGTTGGCGCTGGTGTTGTTGCCAAAGTCCTCGTTTAAAGGCTTGTGAAAATGCAAAACCAAAAAATTCGTATCCGTCTGAAAGCTTTTGACTACGCTTTGATCGATCGTTCGGCGCAGGAAATTGTTGATACGGCTAAGCGTACTGGTGCTGTTGTTAAAGGACCGGTTCCGCTTCCTACTAAAATTGAGCGTTTTGACATTCTGAGCTCTCCACACGTTAATAAAATGGCGCGTGATCAGATGGAAATTCGTACGCACCTGCGTTTAATGGATATTGTCAATCCAACAGACAAAACCGTTGATGCACTGATGAAGCTGGATCTTCCAGCTGGTGTAGACGTAGAAATCAAACTGCAGTAATAGACAATCAAAGTTTTTTTTACAGTGATGTACGCTAAGTGCTTGCGGTAAAAGGAAAACTTTGCTAAAGTCGCGGGCTTGCCACTTAAGGGTGGCAAGCCTTTTTTACTTTAGGTTTAGCCGGTCAATCGTAATCGGCCCTGAAAGGGATATAACTATGAGCTTAGGACTTGTCGGACGTAAAGTCGGCATGACCCGCGTTTTTGCTGAGGATGGTGCTTCCATTCCGGTAACAGTGCTGGACATGTCTGCTAATCGCGTTACGCAAATCAAGACGCCGGAAACTGATGGCTATGCAGCTGTTCAGGTAACTTTCGGTGCAAAGAAAGCTAGTCGTGTTAACAAGGCTCAAGCTGGCCACTTTGCGAAAGCAGGCGTGGAAGCAGGTTTGGGTCTGGTTGAATTTAACGTTACTGCTGAGAAATTAGCAGAATTGAAAGCTGGTGATCAGCTTTCAGTTGAGATGTTTGCGATTGGTTCTTATGTTGATGTAACTGGTACAACTCTGGGTAAGGGTTTTGCTGGTGTTATCAAACGTCACCATTTTTCTTCCAACCGTGCCTCCCACGGTAACTCGCGCTCGCATAATACGCCGGGTTCCATTGGTCAAGCGCAAGATCCGGGTCGTGTTTTTCCTGGTAAGCGCATGGCAGGTCAACTGGGTAACGTTCAACGTACTACCCAGAACTTGGAAATCGTCCGTGTCGATGCCGAACGTCAATTGCTGTTAGTTAAGGGCGCTGTTCCTGGCTGCAAGGGCAATGACGTGGTTGTTCGTCCGAGTGTGAAGGCAGGTGCGTAATGGATCTTAAAGTCATCAATGCTGCCGGCGAGGCGCAAGCCGCTGTCGCTGGTTCAGATGCACTGTTCGCACGCGAATTCAACGAAGCGCTGGTTCACCAAGTTGTGACAGCTTACTTCGCGAATGCTCGTAGCGGCAATCGTGCTCAAAAAGGTCGTGATAACGTAAGTCACTCGACCAAAAAGCCTTGGAAGCAGAAGGGTACAGGCCGTGCTCGTGCTGGTATGAGCTCCTCACCGCTATGGCGTGGTGGTGGTCGTGCTTTCCCGAATAGCCCGGATGAGAACTTCTCACAAAAGGTTAACCGTAAGATGTTCCGTGCTGGTATTGCGACTATCTTGTCGCAGCTGGTTCGTGAAGAGCGTCTTGTGGTGGTGGAAAGCTTTACTGCCGAAACACCAAAAACTAAGGCTTTCGCACTGAAGCTTGCTGCTATGCAGTTGGATTCCGTGTTGATTATCACCAAAGAGCTGGATGAAAACTTGTACCTAGCGTCGCGCAATCTTGCGCACGTTCTGGTGCTTGAGCCATCGCAAGCTGATCCAGTGAGCCTCGTTCGTTTTAAGAAAGTGGTTATCACTCGTGAAGCGCTGCAAGCTTTTGAGGAGTTGTACGCATGATGCAATTCTCTGAAAATCGTCTGCTTCAAGTTCTTTTGGCACCTATCGTGTCAGAAAAGACCACTTTTGTGGCTGAAAAGAATGATCAAGTTGTTTTCCGTGTATCTACGGACGCTACTAAGGCAGAAATCAAGGCCGCTGTTGAGCTTCTCTTTAAAGTGAAGGTTGAAGGCGTGTCGACATTGAATGTCAAGGGCAAGGGCAAGAAATTTGGTCGTACCGTAGGTCGTCGCAAGGACTGGAAAAAGGCTTATATTAGCCTTGCTGCAGGCCAAGAACTCGACCTCGCGGCAGCGCAGTAAAGGAGACTGAAAATGGCATTGGTAAAAGTAAAACCGACGTCCCCCGGTCGCCGCGCCGTCGTCAAGGTTGTGACCCCAGATCTACACAAAGGTGCGCCATACGCTCCTTTGCTCGAGTCGCAAAGCAAGACAGCTGGTCGTAACAACCGTGGTGTGATTACAACCCGTCATATGGGTGGTGGTCACAAACAGCATTATCGTCTAATTGACTTTAAGCGTAATGATAAAGACGGAATCGTAGCTCGCGTAGAGCGTCTTGAATACGATCCTAACCGCACTGCTAACATCGCCTTGCTTTGTTATACAGACGGCACACGTCGCTACATCATTGCTCCTAAAGGCCTTAAGGCTGATATGACCGTGATTTCTGGCTCGGATGCGCCGATTAAGGTGGGTAATACCCTTCCTATCCGCAATATCCCAGTTGGTTCGACGATCCATTGTATTGAAATGCAGCCAGGTAAAGGCGCGCAAATTGCTCGCTCTGCTGGTGCTGGTGTTCAGTTGCTGGCTCGTGAAGGTGCTTACGCTCAGTTGCGTTTGCGCTCTGGCGAAATCCGCAAGGTTCACGTTGACTGCCGCGCAACAATCGGTGAAGTGGGTAACGAAGAGCATAATCTTCGCTCCTACGGTAAAGCAGGTGCTAAGCGTTGGTTGGGTATTCGTCCAACTGTACGTGGTACTGCTATGAATCCGGTTGATCACCCGCACGGTGGTGGTGAAGGTCGTACTGGTGAAGGTCGTGTTCCAGTAAGTCCATGGGGCCAGCCTGCTAAGGGCTATCGCACTCGTCGCAACAAGCGCACAAGCAATATGATCGTGCGTCGTCGTCCCGCGAACAAGAGGTAATGTAAATGGCACGTTCTATTAAAAAAGGCCCATTCGTTGACCTGCACCTGATTAAAAAGGTGGAAACTGCCCGCGCGGCGAACGACAAGCGTCCAGTGAAAACTTGGTCACGCCGTTCTACTGTGTTGCCAGACTTCGTTGGTCTGACAATTGCAGTTCACAATGGTAAGCAGCACGTTCCAGTATATGTGAACGAAAACATGGTTGGACACAAGCTGGGCGAGTTCGCACTCACCCGCACGTTCAAAGGCCATGCTGCGGACAAAAAAGCCAAGCGATAAGGTGAAGACATGCAAGTATCTGCTGTATTAAGCAACACTCGCCTCTCCGCCCAAAAAGCGCGGCTGGTCGCTGACCTAGTCCGTGGCAAGCCGGTAGAGCAGGCGTTGAACATCTTGGCCTTCTGCCCTAAAAAGGGTGCAGTTTTAATTAAGAAGGTTCTGGAATCCGCTATTGCCAATGCTGAGCACAATGAAGGCGCCGATATCGACGCACTCAAAGTGACCACAATTTTTGTGGATAAGGGACCTTCTCTTAAGCGTTTCAGCGCACGTGCCAAAGGCCGTGGCAATCGTATCGAGAAGCAAACTTGCCACATCACATTGATTGTTGGCGATTAAGGAGCGACTATGGGTCAGAAAGTTCATCCGACGGGTTTTCGTCTCGCCGTCACTAAGAACTGGGCTTCGCGTTGGTACGCCAACAGTAGCAATTTTGCCGGTATGCTCAATGAAGATATCGCTGTACGCGATTATCTGAAAAAGAAACTGGCCAGTGCTTCAGTGAGTCGTGTCGTAATCGAGCGTCCGGCTAAGAATGCCAAAATCACTATTTTCACGGCTCGTCCTGGTGTGGTGATTGGTAAGAAGGGTGAGGATATTGAGCAGCTTAAGAAAGCGCTGCAAAAAATCCTGAATGTGCCCGTGCATGTAAATATCGAAGAAGTGCGCAAGCCTGAAATCGATGCGCAGATTATTGCCGACAGCATTTCTGCACAGCTTGAAAAGCGTGTGATGTTCCGTCGAGCTATGAAGCGTGCTATGCAAAACGCGATGCGTCTTGGTGCTCAAGGTATCAAGATTATGTCGTCAGGTCGCTTGAATGGCATCGAAATTGCACGTTGTGAGTGGTATCGTGAAGGCCGTGTGCCTTTGCATACTCTTCGTGCTGATATCGACTACGCGACTTCTGAAGCCAAAACCACCTACGGTATCATTGGTATCAAGGTTTGGGTTTATAAAGGCGAAATGAAGCCGGGCGAAAAGGCCGCTGAAGTAGCGCCTGAAGCTCAGAAGAAAAACGCACGGAAGGGGCCTCGCAATGCTGCAGCCAACTAGACTTAAGTATCGCAAGGTCCAGAAGGGCCGTAACACGGGTATTGCTACTCGTGGTAACAGCGTTGCTTTTGGTGTGTTTGGGCTCAAGGCCACTAGTCGTGGTCGTCTGACTGCTCGTCAGATCGAATCCGCACGTCGTGCGATTACCCGTTATATTAAACGTGGTGGTCGTGTATGGATTCGTACGTTCCCAGATAAGCCAATCTCTACCAAGCCCGCTGAAGTTCGAATGGGTAATGGTAAGGGTAGCCCGGATTACTGGGTTGCTGAGATTCAACCAGGCAAAGTATTGTATGAGTTGGATGGTGTAGATGAAGCAGTTGCACGTGAGGCTTTCCGCCTTGCATCTGCTAAGTTGCCATTCGCGACTACCTTTGTCACTCGTCAGGCGGGACAACGATGAAAGCTGCTGAACTACATCAGAAATCTGTTGAAGAGCTGAAGGCTGAGTTGACCGCATTGTTGAAGGCGCAGTTTAGCTTGCGTATGCAGCATGCGACGGGTCAACTGGCGAAGCCAAGCGAACTCAACCGTGTGCGCAAAGATATTGCGCGCGTTCATACCATCATGGCTCAGAAGGCGGCGTAACGATGTCTGAAGCTAAACTGAAGCGCGAACTGACAGGCCGTATCGTCAGCGATAAAATGGATAAGACTGTTACCGTGTTGGTAGAGCGTCTGGTTAAACACCCGCTCTACGGCAAGATGATGCGTCGTTCCAAAAAATACCATGCACACGACGAAAGCAATCAATATCACGAAGGTGATTTGGTTACGATCCAAGAAATTCGTCCACTATCCAAGACTAAAAATTGGGCTGTGACGACGCTGGTAGAAAAAGCTCGTAATTAATATTTAATACGTGCTTGCGCGGGTATTGTGCTTTATGTACAATGCCCGCTTTCTTATCCATATATAATATCTTGTTGTGTATGGAGTTCTTCCCTACGGGATCCAAAACTAGCTGCTAATGCTCGGTTTTGCCGAGCGACTCGGTCTTGCCGAGATAATGGCGGAAAAAGTTGGAGGTTTGTTTCAATGATTCAAATGCAAACTAGGCTTGAAGTTGCCGATAACACTGGTGCACGTTCTGTAATGTGCATTAAGGTTCTTGGTGGATCCAAGCGTCGCTACGCTTCGGTGGGCGATATTATTAAAGTTGCCATTAAAGATGCAGCCCCTCGCGGCCGTGTTAAAAAAGGTGATGTTTATAGCGCTGTAGTGGTTCGCACCGCTAAGGGCGTACGCCGTGCTGATGGTTCGCTGATCAAGTTTGACGGCAACGCTGCAGTTCTCCTTAACGCCAAGCTTGAGCCAATTGGTACCCGTATTTTTGGGCCAGTGACTCGTGAGCTGCGCAATGAACGATTCATGAAAATCGTTTCACTTGCGCCAGAAGTGTTGTAAGGGGACGGGCATGAACAAGATTCGCAAAGGCGATGAAATCATCGTTATCACAGGCAAGGACAACGGCAAGCGCGGTACAGTGCTGCGCGTAATCCCGGCTGAAGATCGTGTCGTGGTTGAGGGCGTGAACGTGGTGAAAAAACACCAAAAGCCTAATCCAATGCGCGGTGTACAGGGCGGTATTGTCGAAAAGACTATGCCGGTTCACATTTCTAATGTTGCCTTGTTTAACACTGCAACGGGCAAGGCTGATCGCGTTGGCTTCAAGACTTTAGAGGATGGCCGTAAGGTTCGTTTCTTTAAGTCTAGTGGCGAAGTGATTGGCGGCTAAGGGGTGATGAAAAATGGCTCGTCTGCAAGAGTTTTATAAAGATCAAGTAATTCCGAAGCTGGTTGAACAGTTCGGTTACAAATCCATCATGCAAGTTCCACGTATCGACAAAATCACCATTAATATGGGTGTTGGCGAAGCGATCGCGGATAAGAAAGTGATGGATCATGCTGTTGGTGATTTGGTGAAGATTGCTGGTCAAAAGCCGGTTGTTACTGTAGCTAAAAAGTCGATTGCTGGTTTTAAGATTCGTGAAGGTTATCCGGTTGGCTGCAAAGTGACTTTGCGCCGCGAACGCATGTTCGAATTCTTGGATCGTCTGGTAACGATTGCTCTGCCACGTGTACGTGACTTCCGCGGCGTGAGTGGTAAATCGTTTGACGGTCGTGGTAATTTCAACATGGGCGTACGTGAGCAAATCATTTTCCCAGAAATCGAATACGATAAGATTGATGCTTTACGTGGTATGAATATTACGATTACCACTACAGCTAAATCAGATGAAGAAGCGCGTGCTTTACTCGCTTGCTTCAAATTCCCATTCAAGAGTTGAGGCAACCATGGCTAAAGTCGCAGTGATTAAGCGTGAGGAAAAGCGTCGTGCAACCGTCGCCAAGTACGCCGCCAAGCGTGAAAAGCTGATGGCGGTCATCAATGACCAGAATGCATCTGACGAAGAGCGTTTTGCTGCTCGTTTGCAATTCCAGCAGCTTCCGCGTAATGCAAGCCCGGTACGTCTAGTAAATCGTTGTTCGATTACTGGTCGTGGTCGTGGCGTGTATCGCAAATTCGGACTCGGCCGTATCAAGCTACGTGAACTCGCCTTTAAGGGTGAAGTTCCTGGCATGGTCAAGGCTAGCTGGTAATAGGAGAGATAAAACATGGCAATGCATGATCCTATCGCCGATATGCTAACCCGTATTCGCAACGCACAACGCGCGGACAAGGCACAAGTTACAATGCCATCGTCCACGCTGAAGTTAGCAATTGCTGGCGTGTTGCAAGATGAAGGTTATATCGAATCGTTTGAAGTCGCAGGTGAAGTTAAGCCTGTTCTGACCATCGAACTCAAGTACTACGCTGGTCGTCCGGTTATCGAGCGCTTGGACCGTGTGTCCAAGCCGGGTCTGCGCATCTACAAAGGTGCAACAGAAATCCCAACGGTGATGAACGGTCTGGGTGTGGCTATTTTGTCCACCTCCAAAGGCGTAATGACAGATCGCAAAGCACGTGCCAATGGTATTGGTGGCGAGCTTCTGTGCGTCGTCGCTTAAAGAGGTGAATCGATGTCTCGCGTAGCAAAAAACCCAGTAGTTATCCCGGCAGGCGTAGAAGTTAAGTTCGCTGCTGGTGAAATCGTTGTGAAGGGCCCGCACGGCACAATGACGCAAACTCTTTGCGTTGATGTGGATGTTAAGGTTGAGGACAATGCAGTTCAATTTGCCGCTAAGAGTGCATCTAAGCATGCTCGCTCTATGTCCGGTACTTTGCGTGCGTTGGTAAACAACATGGTAAACGGCGTTTCTAAAGGCTTTGAGCGTAAGCTCTTGCTGGTTGGCGTTGGTTACCGTGCTCAAGCTCAAGGCGATGTCTTGAACTTGACTCTCGGCTTTTCTCACCCAGTTGCGCATACAATGCCAGCGGGTGTGAAGGTGGAAACTCCGACACAAACCGAAATCGTCCTCAAGGGCGCCGACAAGCAACTAGTTGGTCAGGTTGCAGCCGAAATTCGTGAATATCGTAAACCAGAGCCATATAAAGGCAAGGGCGTACGTTATTCCGATGAGGTTGTCGTATTGAAAGAAACCAAGAAGAAGTAATCGAGGCTGAATCATGGACAAGAACCAAGCTCGACTCCGCCGCGCACGTAAAACCCGTGCAAAGATTTCGGAGCTCAAGATGTTGCGTCTGTCGGTGCACCGCACCAACAGTCACATCTACGCCCAGATCATCGACGAAACCGGTAGCAAAGTACTGGTTTCTGCTTCAACTCTTGAAGCAGATGTTCGTGGCCAAATCAAGAATGGCGGCTCTGTTGATGCCGCAGTCGTGATTGGCAAGCGTATCGCAGAAAAAGCGAAAGCTGCAGGTGTCGAAACGGTTGCATTTGACCGTTCCGGTTTCAAATATCACGGCCGTGTTAAGGCCTTAGCTGATGCCGCTCGTGAGGGCGGCCTCGTCTTCTAATTGAGTTTGGAGTTGATATAATGGCTAAGAACGATATGGAAGAACGCGGCGACGGCCTTCGTGAAAAGATGGTCGCTGTAAATCGCGTTACCAAGGTCGTCAAGGGTGGTCGTATCCTTGGTTTTGCCGCACTGACAGTAGTTGGTGATGGTGATGGCGGCGTTGGTATGGGTAAGGGCAAATCGAAAGAAGTGCCTGTAGCCGTACAAAAAGCAATGGAAGAAGCCCGTCGTAAGTTGCAAAAAGTTACTTTGCGCAATGGTACGATTCACCACACAGTATTTGGTAAACATGGCGCTACTACAGTGTTCATGCAGCCTGCTGCAGATGGTAAGGGTATTATTGCTGGTGGTCCAATGCGTGCTGTGTTCGAAGTTATGGGTATCCATAATATTTCGGCTAAGTGCCATGGTTCTACTAACCCGTACAACATTGTACGTGCGACTTTAGACGGTCTTTCCAAGCTTCATACGCCAGCAGATATTGCTGCGAAGCGTGGTAAGTCTGTTGAAGAGATTCTGGGAGCGGCTAAATGAGCGACTCTAAGAAATTCAAAGTAACTTTGGTTAAAAGTCTGATTGGACGCCTGGAAGCTCACAAGGCATGCGCCCGTGGCTTAGGTCTCCGTCGTCTTAACAGTAGCTCTGAAGTGATCGATACCCCGGAAAACCGTGGTATGGCTAACAAGATTAGCTACCTACTGAAGGTGGAAGGCTAAATGGAACTTAATAACCTGAAACCAGCTGCTGGTTCTACTCACGCTAAGCGTCGTGTAGGCCGCGGTATTGGCTCTGGCTTAGGCAAAACGTCTGGTCGTGGTCACAAAGGTCAGAAATCGCGTACTGGTGGTTTCCATAAAGTCGGTTTTGAAGGCGGTCAAATGCCTTTACAACGCCGTCTTCCAAAACGTGGTTTTGTTTCACTCACACGTGGTGATACCGCTGAAGTTCGTTTGTCGGACATCAACGATTTGCCATTGAGCGAAATTACCTTTGAAGCGCTGCTTCAAGCTGGTGTTGTATCTCAGCATGCTCTACGCGGGAAAGTTGTACTTTCCGGCACTATTGAGCGTGCGGTTGTACTCAAGGGCTTGGCTGTAACTAAGGGTGCCCGTGCTGCTATTGAAGCAGCTGGCGGCAGCATCACCGAGTAATTCGGTAAACTGAGGATAAGGCAGTAATGGCAAATCCCGCTCTGGCTAGTTCTGCAAACAAGTTTGCGGATCTTAAACGCCGGATTTGGTTCCTCATCGGGGCGTTGATCGTATATCGAATCGGCGCACACATCCCGGTGCCAGGCATCAATCCAGCTGAACTGGCAAAATTGTTTGAGTCGTCGCAAACCGGTTTATTGAACATGTTCAATATGTTTTCCGGTGGTGCTCTCTCTCGCTTTACCGTGTTCGCTATCGGGATCATGCCTTACATCTCGGCATCGATTATTTTACAGCTCGCTGCCGAGGTGCTGCCATCTCTGAAGCAGATGAAAAAAGAGGGAGAAGCAGGTCGTCGTAAGATTACGCAATATACGCGTTATGCGACGCTGCTTCTTGCTACTGCACAGAGCTTTGGTATTGCAATGATGCTGTTCAAGCAGCCGAATCTGGTGGTTGTAGCACAAGCTCAGTTTGTGTTTACTACTGTCGTGACGCTGGTGACTGGCACCATGTTCCTGATGTGGTTAGGTGAGCAGATCACTGAGCGAGGTATCGGCAACGGTATTTCAATCTTGATCTGTTCTGGTATTGCTTCTGGTCTGCCATCGGCGATCGGTAAGACATTATCACTTGCTAATCAGGGCGCTTTACCTATCTTGCTTGTGCTGTTTCTCTTTGTTGGTGTTGTGTTGTTAACTGCTGCTGTTGTGTTTGTTGAACGCGGTCAGCGCAAAGTTCCTATTCATTATGCGAAACGCCAAGTTGGTAATCGCATGATGCAGGCACAAAGCACACACCTTCCGCTGAAACTGAATATGGCGGGCGTGATCCCTCCGATTTTTGCTTCTTCAATTATCTTGTTCCCTGCGACATTACTGTCGTGGACTGGTAATAGCGATAAGTTGTCTTGGCTTAAATCGATCGGTGACATGCTGCATCCTGGTCAGCCGCTCTATGTGCTGTTGTATGCGACTGCGATCATTTTCTTCTGCTACTTCTATACTGCCTTAGTCTTCAATCCGAAGGAAACTGCAGATAATCTGAAGAAAAGTGGGGCGATGATTCCGGGTTACCGCCCGGGAGACCATACTGCGAAATACATCGAAAAATTGATTTTAAAACTCACATTAATCGGTGCTGTTTATATTACGGTAATCTGCTTGATTCCGGAGTTTTTGATCCTGAAGTGGAATGTTCCATTCTATTTTGGTGGTACTTCTCTGTTGATTCTTGTAGTCGTAACAATGGACTTTATGTCGCAGATGCAGTCTTACGTGCTCTCACATCAGTACGAGAGTCTGCTCAAGAAAGCTAACTTCAAGGGCTAGGCGTAACAGGCTATGGCGAAAGACGAAGTCATTCAGATGCAGGGCGAAGTCCTGGAAACGTTGCCAAATGCAACGTTCAAGGTCAAGCTCGAAAACGGACATGTGGTTCTTGGTCATATTTCTGGTAAGATGCGGATGCATTACATCCGTATCCTGCCTGGAGATAAGGTCACAGTGGAGTTGACTCCCTATGATCTGACTAAGGCTCGCATTGTATTCCGGGCCAAGTAATAGCCCGGATTTAATTTTGATCGAAAGGAAAGACGATGAGAGTTCAAGCGTCGGTCAAGAAAATTTGCCGCAATTGTAAAATCGTACGCCGCAACCGTGTTGTGCGTGTGATTTGCACCGACCCGCGGCACAAGCAGCGCCAAGGCTGATTGTTGCGACAATCAGTTTCTGGTGTTAACATGCAAAGCTTTTTGAACCTGGGGTAAGAAAAGTATGGCCCGTATTGCTGGGGTTAATATCCCGAATCATCAGCATACTGTGATCGGCCTTCAGGCTATTTTCGGTATTGGTCGCACCCGCGCCTATGCCGTCTGCGCAGCTACAAGCGTAGAGCCTACAAAAAAGGTTAAAGATCTCAGCGATGCTGAATTAGATCTGCTGCGTGAAGAACTTGGCAAGTATGTTGTCGAGGGTGATTTGCGCCGCGAAGTGACCATGAGCATCAAGCGTCTTATGGACCTTGGTTGCTACCGTGGTTTCCGTCACCGCAGAGGACTTCCGTGCCGCGGTCAGCGTACTCGTACCAATGCGCGTACTCGCAAGGGTCCGCGTAAGTCCATCGCTGGCAAGAAGTAATCCAAGGAATTGAAGAATGGCTAAAGCAAACACAGTACGTGTACGGAAGAAAGTCAAAAAGAGTGTGTCTGAAGGCGTTGTGCACGTGCACGCATCTTTCAATAACACAATCATAACCATCACTGATCGCCAAGGGAATGCACTGTCTTGGGCTACCTCGGGCGGTGCTGGTTTTAAAGGCTCTCGGAAAAGTACACCTTTTGCGGCTCAAGTAGCTGCAGAGGCTGCTGGTAAAGTTGCCCAAGAATACGGTGTAAAGAACCTCGAAGTTCGTATCAAGGGTCCGGGTCCGGGTCGTGAGTCCGCTGTGCGTGCATTGAACGCTCTCGGCTTCAAGATCACGAGCATTTCGGATGTTACGCCGATTCCGCATAACGGTTGTCGTCCGCCGAAGAAGCGTCGTATCTAATCCCGGAGTAAGTTATGGCTCGTTATATTGGACCCAAGTGCAAACTTGCACGTCGTGAGGGTACGGATCTTTTCCTTAAGAGCGCTCGTCGTTCTTTGGATAGTAAGTGCAAATTAGAACAAGCTCCTGGTCAGCACGGTGTGAGTGGCGGTAAAAAGCCATCACGTCTATCTGATTACGGCGTTCATTTGCGTGAAAAACAAAAGATCCGTCGCATTTATGGCGTATTGGAACGTCAGTTCCGTCGTTATTTTGAAGAAGCTAGCCGTCGTAAGGGCTCAACAGGTGAAAACCTACTGAAGCTTCTTGAGTGTCGTCTCGATAACGTTGTTTATCGTATGGGTTTTGGCTCTACACGTGCTGAAGCTCGTCAACTTGTTTCCCACAAAGCTATTGTGGTAAACGGTAGTGTTGTGAATATTCCTTCCTACTTGGTTAAAGCTGGCGACGTTGTTTCCGTTCGCGATAAGTCGAAAACTCAGGCACGTATCCAAGAAGCAGTTTCCTTGGCTGAGGGTATCGGTTTTCCGAGCTGGGTACAGGTAGATTCTAAGAAGCTTGAAGGTGTGTTTAAGAACATGCCAGAGCGTTCCGATCTGTCCAGCGACATCAACGAAGCGCTGGTTGTGGAATTCTACTCCAAGTAATATTCTGACCCGGCTAGCCAAGGGATACTGACTTATGCAAATCAACGCGAATGAGTTGCTCAAGCCGCGCATCATTGATGTGCAGGCTTTAAACGCTGCCCAGGCGAAAGTCGTGATGGAGCCGTTCGAGCGCGGTTACGGCCATACGCTCGGCAATGCTCTACGCCGCATTCTTCTTTCATCGATGTCTGGTTTTGCACCGACTGAAGTGAAAATTGAAGGGGTGGTTCACGAGTATTCCGCACTGGATGGCGTACAGGAAGATGTAGTCGATATCTTGCTGAACCTCAAAGGCGTTGTGCTCAAGCTGCATGGTCGGGACTCGGTCGTTCTCACCCTCTCAAAAGAGGGTGAGGGCGTCGTTAAAGCGTCCGATATTCAGCTGTCACACGATGTTGAGGTGATCAATCCAGATCATGTGATTGCCCATCTGTCTGCTGGTGGCAAGCTTAATATGGAAATTACGGTTGAAAAAGGTCGCGGCTATCAGCCTGCACCTAACCGTCTTGCTAAAGATGAAAACCGTACTATCGGTAACATCATGCTTGACGCGTCTTTCAGCCCGATTCGCCGTGTTAGCTACCACGTAGAAAGCGCACGTGTAGAGCAACGTACTGATCTTGATCGTTTGATTATTGACATTGAAACCAATGGCGTAATTGAACCTGAAGAAGCTGTGCGTCAGGCTGCACGTATGCTAATTGACCAGCTCGCCGTGTTCGCTGATCTTGAAGGCACTCCCGTAGAGGAAGAGCAACCACAGGCACCGCAGATCGATCCGATTCTGTTGCGTCCGGTTGATGACCTCGAACTGACTGTCCGTTCGGCTAACTGCCTGAAGGCAGAGAACATTTATTATATCGGCGACCTGATCCAGCGTACCGAGACTGAGCTTTTGAAGGCACCTAATCTTGGGCGTAAATCGCTTAATGAGATCAAGGAAGTTCTTGCCTCTAAAGGCCTCTCGCTGGGCATGCGCCTTGAAAACTGGCCGCCTGCTGGCTTAGAAAAGCCGTAATAGCGGGCAAAAGGAAATCGACAAATGCGTCACCGTCAATCTAATCGCAAATTAAATCGCACGACAAGTCACCGTCTGGCGATGTTGCGCAATCTTGCGAATTCGTTGCTCCGTCACGAAGTCATCAAGACCACTTTACCTAAAGCAAAAGAGCTGCGCCGTGTTGCAGAGCCTTTGATCACTTTGGGTAAAAAGCCTTCGCTTGCGAACCGCCGTCTGGCGTTCAATCGCACTCGCGATCGCGATATGGTGGTTAAGTTGTTCGACGTGCTGGGCCCGCGTTATGCTGCCCGTAATGGCGGCTACCTTCGCATTCTGAAGTGCGGTTTCCGTCAAGGCGACAATGCTCCTATGGCATTTGTTGAACTTGTAGACCGTCCGGAAGAAGCGGAAGTGGTTGAAGCAGCTGAGTAATCAGTTGTTTTGCAGCTATTCGTTGTAATGTAAAAAAGCCAACCGCAAGGTTGGCTTTTTTATTGCCCTCAGTATTTTATTGCTGTGGTATTTGTGATGCCACAGGCAAAACAGAAAACCAGCTCCATTCATGAGCGGCTTTGATCATTACATTTCGAACCAAAGCATAGGCATGGTCATCGTCACAGCTCAGTAGGTCGGCAATATTCTGGTAGTCATCGGGTAGCGCAGGGTCTTGCCAGTGATGAACAAGGTGGCGGGCAGTTGATGTCGCAATGGTCACTGTTCTGACTCTGGGCTCATCAATATGGCGCTCATCCATTAAATGGGTGAGTAAAGCAGGCAAGTGCCAGTGTTGCGCTAATGCTGTTTGTAGTTCATTGTTGGTAAAGCCAAGGATTAATTTTTGCGCGTCATGACTTCTGCTGCCAGGGTGGCGCTGTATATGAAGTGCAATTTGTTGTGCAAGCTCAGGAGCGATCAGCCAGAGTAAAATTTCAGCGAGGTCATGTAATAAAGAGGCTGTAATTACTTCGACTGGGTCTACATCATGGCGTTGACCACCTAAGCTTTCAGCAATTTTTGCTGCCAGATAGGAGCGGGATATGATTTTCTTTATGCTAATCAGCGCGCTGGGGCTCTGATGCAGGGTGTTTTCAATAGCAGGCATCGTGCTAAATTCACGGAAAAAACCAGTCATTCCTATCATTAAAAGCACATGATCCACTGTGTTTACATCGCTCGTTTGGACTGCGCGCCGATGTTCTTGCTGGAATCGTATTAATCTGAGCGTGAGCAACGGATCGTGTCGTATGAGCTGTGACAGGTCTCTGATGCTAATGTCATCACTTTTGGATTTCAAATGTGCCATTTGATCCAAGGTATACTGCATGGCGGGGATTTCTATATTACTCAGTTTAATGAGCCAGTCGTTAAGGCTGGGTTTTATATGAAGGGCCATGGTCATTAATCTGCTGGATCAGTAGTAATGTTTTCATTTTAGCTGCTAAATGGATGAGTTATGTCACGATATGCAATTGGCGATATTCAAGGGTGTTTTACAGAGCTAATGGCCGTAGTAGATAGCATGGCTTTTAATCCTCTTTGCGATGAGCTTTATCTTGTTGGCGATTTGGTTAATCGTGGGCCTGCATCACTTGAAACACTTCGCTGGGCGGCGCATACCAAAGGTGTGTCACTGGTGCTTGGGAATCATGACTTGCATCTATTAGCAATGGCAGCTGGAATCGCTCAGGCAAAGCCAGGGGACACTTTGCAGGTGGTGCTAGATGCTCCTGATGGGGACGCGCTTATTTTCTGGCTGCGGCAGCAACCTTTGTTGATTGATTTGAGTGATGTTTTAATTGTGCATGCCGGTATTAGCCCAGGCTGGTCGCTTGAAACGGCTAAGACTGCCGCTTGTGAGGTAGAGCTGGCATTACGTGGTGAAAAATGGAAAGACTTTATGGCGGTGATGTACGGCAATCAGCCCGTTGATTGGGCGGAGAGTATGAGTGCTGAAGATCGAATGCGTTTCACTGTAAATTGTTTAACACGAATGCGGTTTGTGACTACGGATGGCGCGCTGCAATTTAAGTATAAAGGCGAGCGCGATCAAGCACCAGCAGGGATTAAGCCATGGTTTGATGTTGCAGGTCGCTTGCCTTTAAACCGTCGTATTGTTTGCGGCCATTGGTCAGCGCTTGGTTTGATGTTGCGAGACGACGTGTGGGCATTAGACACGGGGTGTGTATGGGGTGGCGCGTTAACTGGAGTGTGCTTAGATAGTGGGCGACTTTACCAGGTTGCCGCCCGCAGTCAGTATCAGGCGTTATTTGATTGAGGGTTGAGTGCATGGTGAGCCGTGCATATTCTTGCTTCAATAAATTGAGTTAATATGCGCCGGTTTTTATGGTCAGTCGGAAACGGGGCCAGAAAGTTAATTTCTGCATGTAATGAGCGTGTACCTAAAATTCGCCATACAGATTGTGCAATCGACATGTCGCCAATATAGGTCGCAGCGTCAGAGTGCTTGCCATCTTCATCGGTGTAGCGCAGGTAAACAGGTTGAATTGTTGCATTCCCATCGATTGCTGCTTGCAATAATGATGAACGAAATGGCAAAAGTTGCCGCCCACAGCCCGTAGTGCCTTCAGGAAAAACGGTAACACAGTGCCCTTCACTTAAAGCAGCAACGATGGCATCGTTAACACGGGCAGTGTCTCTTTTTCGCTCTCTTTCAATAAAAAGCGTGCCAGTACCAATGCATAGGCGGCCAATAATTGGCCAGGACCTGAGCTCGGATTTGGCTACAAATCTTGAAACAGTCACCGAATCCAGAATAAAAATATCCAGCCATGAAATGTGATTGGCTAACAGCATATGCTGTTCTGGGTACTTGCCTGGCCCAATGCCTTGGACACGTAAACTAACACCTAGAATCAGGGTTAATTGCTTTGACCACGTCTGAATATAGTCCACCCGTTCTGCCAGCGACCAGTGCGGAAAGCGGAATGTAACTTTAAACAAACCTTTGGCAAAATGGATGATTAAGCGGCATAGGCGACTAAGACGTAGGCATAACAATGGAGTGCGCATGCAGCTAAAATTCTGTAGGAAAATTCGTAATGCTGTGAGTTTAGCTGTTTCTTGCTCGTTCGGCCAACTCCCTTGTGTGTGAAGATCACCGCATGAAGTGTCGGGCATAACGCATATCTAAGTTTTGCATTGGCAAGATAATGAAAAGGTCTGCGGTATTGAAGTCTGGGTCCCATGCGGGTTCGCCGCAAATGAGTGCACCGGCGCGAAGATAACCTTTAATTAAAGGCGGCACTTCAGTTTCTAGGCGTTGGTTCAGTGTTGAGATGGGAAGAGGGCAGCGAGGAAAAACACGCCATTCAACGGGGGCTAGTTTGTCTTTGGCAAGTTTGTGATAAAGACTAGCAGCTACGTGGCCACCATCAGCAATAGAGACGCTGGCGCAGCCTATTAGGTAGTTGTATTGGTTCTTGCTCATATATTCGGCAAGGCCTGCCCAGAGCAGCGTGATTGTGGCGCCAGAGCGATAGTCTGGGTGTACACAAGAGCGGCCAATTTCAACCAATTGCTCGCGTAAATGCCCTAGTCTGGTGAGATCAAATTCAGTATCTGAGTAATAGCTGCCCAGCTTTCGTGCCTGATGTGGGGGAAGGATGCGGTAGGTGCCGACGACTTCGCCGGTTTCATCGTCCTGGACCAGCAAATGGTCGCAGTAAGCGTCGAACAGATCACGATCAATGCCTGGCTCACGGCATACAATATGTGCACCCATTTCTTCAACGAACACTCGGTATCGTAAAGCCTGCGCTGCACGGATTAGCTCATCATTGTCAGCAATACATACAGAGAGTTTACGTTTTCGGCTGGGGGTAATCTGAGTTTGAAGCATTGGTTTCCTCCTGAGTAAGAGGAAACTTAAAGCTTGCAGATGACGCTGCGATGACGGTGAGATGAAGCTGAAGTGACAGAAGAAAAAGAGTTAATGTGAGGGGGCGTCTAAATCCTGGCTGCTGCTGGGCGTTGCCGGAATATTGTATTCTTCATTGGCCCAACGGCCTAAATCGATCAATTTGCAGCGTTCAGAGCAAAAAGGGCGGCTCGGATTTTCTGTGGAATATGTATGTTGTTTTCCACAGCTTGGGCATTTGGTTTGAAATGTGGGTGTATTCATAAATTACAGTAGCCAAGGCCAAAGTCGACATCTGTATCGACAACCTTAGCGCGTTCTCCACTAGTTGAGGGCACTACAAAACGGATATTAATCGCATAGCGGTTAGCTGATAGCTCGGGCACAGCCGCCAAGTGAGTAGGCAAGCTCACTCTTAATAGTTGTACTGTTTTTCCGCCTGACATTTGCTGAAAATTACCATTTTTTGCGGTGTAATTATTCTCGCGCATGCTGTCTCGCAGTAAGCGAAGTACAATGTCTAATCCATGCTTGATGGGCAGTAAAGGATTAAACCAGCCATCAATGTCTACTCTGCGGTATTCAGCAGTTTGTTGCTGCCAATAGTGGTAAGAAGGTAAGTCAAAGGCGCATGCACCACCTGGAATAGTGACACGTTGTTTAATGGCCATTAGCCATTCATTTTCTCGCAGCGCCTGACCAAACTTGCCTGTCATATTTAGCATTTTGCAATGCGTTTCCTCAATATCGATTAAGACCCGTTCCAATGCATCTTCTGATATTTGCGGATTATTACGTAGTGCAGATAAAGCTTGTCGTTGGCGTTCCAATTCCTGCAGTAAATCCGATTTCATATCCGCACGACCAGCGACTTCCATGATTTCGAAAATACCAAGCAAGGCCGCATGATGGTCTGTTGCAGAGTCGCGCCCCACATACTGAATGGTGCGGTTGTATAAGTGCTCGAGCCGCAAAAGGGTGCGAATGCGCTCGTTAATAGGGAATTCGTAGCTAATCACGATGCGTCTAACCGGCGAAGATATTCGATTTTGCAGCAAAAAATGGTTTATGAAAATCTATTACGTAAACCGACATGTTGGATCCTGATATCGCTGGTGAAGTGAACTAACGCTGGATTGTAAATGAGCAAGAGTGCTTACATTCAAAATAATATCATTGGCGAGTTGTATTCGTGCGGCTCTTGGGTGTTGATTGGCAATAATCGCTTCAATTTCTGTGTTTTTTAAGCCACTCCGTGCGCCTACCCGCTCAATTTGCTGCTCAATAGAGCAATCGACCAGCAGACTCCGATCAATAGTATTGGTATAGGTGTTTGTTTCAAATAATAAAGGGACAACTAATAGTGCATAGGGAGTATGGGTGGGTAACTGATCCAGCCTTTCCATTACAATATTTTTGATCATGGGATGAAAAATATTTTCTAGCTTGGTTTTTGCTTCTGTATTTGTATAAATGTGTTCACGCATCCGTGCTCGTTTGAGTGAACCATCTTTTTCTATGAAATCCTGGCCGAATTCTTGAGCAATTTGCACTAGTGCTGCAGAAGGGGGCTGACTTAGGGCGTGAGCAATTTCATCGGTATCAATGACAGGAACGCCTAGTTCTGCAAAAAGCTTGGCAACGGTTGATTTGCCGCTGCCTATCCCTCCAGTAAGACCAATAATACGCATGCCATCTGCTCGCATTAAGCCGCCACACCACTAAAAAGAAGCTGTTGTAGCGAGCCGCCAATCAGTAATGTAAGCCAGCCTGCAATCCCAAGGTAAGGCCCAAATGGCATGGGTTTTCCCATTCCACGCTTAGCAAGTATGGTAAGAGCAATACCGATTACTGCGCCACTGATTGAGGATAGCAAAATAATGCTTGGCAAAGCTTGCCACCCAAACCAAGCGCCCAATGCTGCAAGTAGCTTAAAGTCGCCGTAGCCCATGCCCTCTTTGCCAGTGACAAGCTTAAATAGCCAGTAAACAGCCCACAGCACTAAATAGCCGGCAACTGCACCGATGACAGCTTGGTCGAGGGGAACAAATAGGTTATTTAAGTTAAAGAGCAGGCCAAGCCAGAGCAGCGGGAGTGTGATGCTATCGGGTAATAGATAAGTATCTGCATCAATAAAGACCAGTGCAATTAAAGCCCATGTCAGCATGATTGCGGCGATTGCGGCGATTGTAACGCCAAAATGTAAGCCTGCAATGGTTGTGAGTGTTGCGCAAAGCAGCTCAACCATCGGATAGCGAGGGCTGATCTGCGTTTTACATGCTTTGCAACGTCCTCGTAAAACCAAGTAACTGATCACCGGGATATTCTCTAGTGCCCCAATTGCATGGCCGCAGCTTGGGCAGGCTGAGCGTGGAACGACTAAGTTGTAGGTGGTGCTTGGTGGAGTAATGGCATCGATTGGGGCATCAATAAGCTGACATTCTTGCCTGAATTGATGCTCCATCATTTTGGGGATACGGTGAATAACGACATTTAAAAAACTGCCCACTAATAAACCCAATACGAATAAAAAACCGCCAAATATGGCGGGGCTATCCAAAAACAACTCAATCATTAACCCACAACCTCGCCCATTTTGAAAATTGGTAAGTACATTGCAACGACCAAGCCACCAATGAGCGTACCCAATACCACCATGATAATCGGCTCCATCAGGCTGGATAATGCTTCAACCGCATTATCCACTTCTTCTTCGTAGTAATCGGCCACTTTGCTGAGCATTGAATCTAATGCACCGGATTCTTCACCAATTGCGACCATTTGCATCACCATATTGGGGAACATATTGGTGCTTTGCATGGCTAAAGTTAAGCTGGTACCGGTGCTTACTTCGGTTTGAATTTTCTTGGTTGCCAGTTTGTAGAGATAATTACCTGCAGCTCCACCAACCGAATCAAGCGATTCGACTAGGGGGACGCCCGCCGCAAACATGGTTGCCAAGGTACGGCACCAGCGAGCAATTGTGGCATCCAGCATAATTTTGCCAATAATCGGAATTTTAAGCAGCAAGCGATCCATGACAATTTGAATGGCTTCGGATTTTTTCCATGCTTTTAAAAAGCCCCAAATTCCGCCAAATATCCCGCCGAATATGAGCCACCAGTAAGTGACAAATACATCGGAAATAGCCATAACTACCAGTGTTGGCGTAGGTAAATTAGCCCCGAAACTGGAAAATAGCTCTTTAAACGCAGGAATCACAAAAATCATAATCACGGCAGTAATAACAAATGCCGCCACAATAACGGCAGTAGGATAAAACAGCGCGGATTTGATTTTTTTCTTAACGCCCAGCGTTTTTTCTTTATATGTGGCAAGCCGGGCGAGTAAGGCATCTAAAATACCGGCTTGCTCACCCGCCTGAATCAGATTGCAATACAGAGCATCAAACTCATTGGGGTGCTTTCTAAACGCTTGCGTGAGAGATGATCCCGTTTCGATATCATTTTTGATATCCATTAGCAACTTGGTTACTGATGGATTGCTGTGGCCTTTGGCAACAATATCAAAAGAAGTGAGCAGCGGCACGCCGGATTTAAGCATGGTGGCTAATTGCCGGGTAAACATGGTGATGTCTTCGTCAGTAATTCTCTTGCTCGAACCCATCCGTTGTTTTTTTACTTTGAGTACATTAATACCCTGGCGGCGAAGCGTGTTTTTAACAACGTGCTCGCCACTGGCCCGTACCTCGCCTTTGACAATTTTGCCTCCGCGATCTTTACCTTCCCAGATAAAAGTAAATTCTTTTACTTTAAGTGTTTTGTTAAGTGCTTTGGGTGCTAGAGCCATGACGCCCCTCTTTGGATTTTATTCATTGGTAACAGCCATGATCTCTTCTAATGAGGTTAGCCCTTGTTTTACTTTACGTAAGCCAGAGCCTCGTAAATCACGTACGCCATCGCGTTTTGCTTGGTCTGCAATATCAATTGCATTACCGTTGGTCATAATAATGCGGTTCATTGCATCGGTAATTGGCATCACTTGGTAAATACCGACCCGACCTTTATAGCCAGAACCCTTGCAGATATCGCAGCCAACGGGCTTGTAAGGGCTCCATGTGCCATCAAGATCTTCTTCTGCAAAACCTGCGTCCAGTAAGGCCTGATGAGGAATATCAATCGGCGCTTTGCAGCTACACAGCTTTCTGGCTAAGCGTTGTGCGGTAATTAAAATAACGGATGACGCAATATTAAAAGGAGCAATTCCCATATTGAGCATCCGTGTGAGCGTGGTGGGTGCATCATTGGTGTGCAGGGTAGAGAACACCATATGCCCTGTTTGCGCGGCTTTAATGGAAATATCTGCCGTTCCTAGGTCGCGAATCTCCCCCACCATGATGATGTCGGGATCCTGGCGTAAGAAAGCTTTCAGAGCGACAGCAAAAGTAAGCCCGGATTTTTCGTTTACATTAACCTGATTAACACCCGGCAAGTTAATTTCACAAGGATCTTCAGCGGTAGAGATATTAATCCCCGGCTGGTTCAGGATGTTCAAGCAAGTGTAAAGAGAAACCGTTTTTCCTGAGCCGGTTGGTCCTGTAACCAAAATCATGCCATACGGCCGCTGGATGGCTTCCAGCAAGATTTCTTTTTGGTCTGGATCGTAACCCAGCGCATCAATCCCCAAGGTGGCTGAGGAAGGATCTAAAATCCGCATACAAATTTTCTCGCCATGCATGGTTGGCATGGTGGAAACTCGGAAGTCGATGGCCCGGCTTTTGGACAAAACCAATTTCATACGGCCATCTTGTGGAACGCGCTTCTCAGAAATATCGAGCTTGGAAATAACTTTAATGCGTGAGGCGAGCTTGTCTTTGATCGCCAGCGGAGGTTGTGCTACTTCTCGTAGCACACCATCAAGGCGGTAGCGGATACGGAAAAATTTCTCGTAAGGCTCAAAGTGAATATCGGAAACACCTGCATTAATGGCGTCGAGCAGAATCTTTTGCAGGTATTTAACGATGGGCGCGTCATCGACCTCTAGGGCCGCAGCTTCATTCTGGCTTGTTTCTTCCTCGCCACCACCCATGTCTAAATCAACATCATCCAGCGCCATACTGCTTAAGTTGGCTCCTGTGGATTCGACGATTTTTTCAAGCAAGGAAACAAGCTTGCTGTCTTCGACGACCAGAGGCTGGACTTGCAGGCCGGTTTGAAAGCGAACTTCTTCCAATGCCTGCAAATTAGTGATGTCTGAAAGACCGATGAACAGCTTCGTGCCCCGTTTAAAGAGCGGCACGATGCGCTGTATCAACATTACTTTATTGTCCAAAACCCCTTGAGGTATATAGCTTGGATCAATATGGTCAAGATCGAGCAGGGGGTAGCCAAACGCTTGCGACGAGAATTCAGCAACGTCCCTCGCAGTCATTTTACGACTGCGAATGAGTTGCTCAATAAAGGGCGTTTTGCTGCTGTTTGCCGTAGATTGTAAAGCTTCAGCGTCTGCTTCAATTAATCTACCGTGCTGAACAAGCAGGCGGGCAAGACCAGATACAGGTGAGTTAGGTGCTGACATGGTCTTCTAATTTGTAATCAAAAAAGTGAGCGGTATTGCCTTACACATTTAGTTTAGCAAATACCTTTTAACCTTGCGCTTTCTTTCCTTTTAAAACACAACTAAATGTCTTGTGCGTAAAGGCGAATGACGCGAATACTACGATCTTGTGTTTGTACGATTTCAATTCGTTGCCCCGACAAAACTAGGCATGTGCCCGCATCGGGGATATCTTCGAAATGTTCAAGTATGAGTCCATTTAATGTTTTAGGCCCATCCACAGGAAATGTTAAGCGTAATTTTCTATTTAGATCTCGCAAGCTGGACGCACCATCAAGCAAGACACTACCGTCGGGCTGGCGTAATACTTTAGCTCCTTGAGCAGGGGAGTTGCTTGTGAATTCACCGACAACCTGCTCAAGGATGTCCTCTAATGTCACGAGTCCTTGCATTTCGCCATATTCATCAACTACAACCGCCATTCTTCGTTTGTTTTCTTGAAAGTTTTGCAGTTGAGTAAAAAGGGGCGTGCTTGATGGAATAAAATAAGGGGGGCGCATCATTTCACGCAGCCGGGTCTGATCTACCTCGTCTTCTCTTAACGATAAAATTTTCCGAATATGTAAAATGCCAATAATATTGTCTGGATTAACGGCATAAACAGGAAGTCGTGTGTGATGACAGGTCACGATTTGCTTGCGGATTTCATCCGTTGGTCCGTCTAAATCGATGCTTTCAATTTGATGGCGCGGTGTCATCACGTCATCAACGGTAATGCTGGCCAGCTCAAATAAATTAAGCAAAATAGTGTGGTGTTTTTTTTCCATATAGCGCCCAGACTCTAAAACTAAAAGGCGTAATTCTTCGGGCGATAAGGCATGTTGATTTTCTTGGTTTTTTTTAAGGCGTAATGTTTTAATCAAAGCACTTACAAATAAATTGACTAGCCACACTGCAGGATAGAGCAGGCGCAGAAGAATCAGTAATGGAAAAGATGCTGTATATGCAAACTGCTCTGCATAATTGGCAGCCAGTACTTTGGGTGTGGCTTCAGAGAAAATAAGTATGGCAAAGGCAACCAGCAAGGTGGCGGTACCAAGAGCAACGTCATTCCCGGTAAAAAGTCGGTTTGCAATCAGTGTAGATAAGGTTGCCGATGCGGTGTTGATTAGTGTATTGCCAATTAAAATAACGGATAGCAGCTTGTCTGTTTGTGTGAGTAGCTTTTGAGTGCGTGAGGCAGCAAGATGACCTTGGCGTGCTTTGCTGGCTATTTTGTAGCGGTTGACCGCCATCATTGCCGTTTCTGCGCCGGAGAAAAAGGCGGAAGTGGCTAAGCACAATGCAAGAGCAAGATAAAGGTAGGATAAAGAAGTCTGTTCCAAGGTCGTTGCGATGCCCGTAATTTACAAAGGAGTGAGCCGCTCTGTTTAAAAAGGGCGGTGCAGTAGCGCTTCAAGAACAAAACGGCTGCCTATATAGCCAAGGAATAGCAAGCCAAAGCCAAAGAGTGTCCAGTTGGCGGCAAAACGTCCTCGCCAACCATGCTTCCATCTTCCAAAAAGTAAGGTGCCAAATACCAGCCATGCAGCAATAGACAGGATCACTTTGTGTGAAAATACCAGTCCATGCCCAAATACTTTCTCCGCAAAAAAGATGCCGGAGAGGAGTGCTAAAGTCAGTAAAATAAAGCCTAAATGTACGCAAGCAAACATAAGTCGCTCAAGCGTCATGATGGGCGGAAGGGTGCGAATGAGAGAGCTTGCCTTGGCTTGATGTAAATTTCTATCAGCAAAACGCATTAGAATGGCCACTCCTGCCGCATTGAGCAGCATGCCATGCGCAAACATAGCTAATAAAAAGTGCCCGCGGGATAGTGCATTTAGGGGGTAGGTAATTGGGTGGCCTTGCGGAAGCAGCTGAGATATAAATAAAAATATCGCAGCAATACCGAGCATGGGAGGTTGAAGCCCATCCATTTTCCAGAAAAGTTGCCCGCTTAAATAAATGCATAGCGTGGCAAAGGCGCTGAGTGATAATGCTTCCGCTGCACCGAAGTGAAGGGTGCTTGACCAGAGTAGCTGCGGAAAAAGTGCCGAAGCGTGCAGGGCTAGCCCGCAGATTAAGATAAATTGCTCTAATGCAGGGCTTAGCGGGCTCTTAGGGCGAGACAAAGCCAGTCGGCTACGGCAGAAATGCCAGCCAAGTAAAAGATAAATGGTTAAAGCCAGCAGCGCTAAATAAGTCGCCGGGCTAACTTCAGGTAAAATGGTCATCATATAAGTCTATCAGAGCGAGGTCCCTCTTGGGGCGGTCGCCAAGCAAAGGATACTCATGTTTGAAAATCTTTCTAGTCGTCTTTCAGGTGTTGTCAAAAACCTGCGTGGTCAGTCTCGCCTGACTGAGGACAATATTCAAGACGCAATGCGTGAAGTGCGCATGGCTTTGCTTGAGGCCGATGTTGCTTTGCCGGTGGTTAAGCAGTTTATTGCTGACGTTAAAGCTCGTGCACAAGGCAAAGAGGTGATTGGTAGCCTTACACCGGGCCAAGCCGTAATTGGTGTTGTACATGAGGAATTAACCAAGTTAATGGGCGCGCAAAATGACGCGCTGAATTTGGCTGCTGTTCCACCTGCCGTGATTTTAATGGCTGGATTGCAAGGCGCAGGTAAGACAACAACATCGGGTAAGTTAGCAAAATTACTCAAAGAAACGCAAAAGAAAAAAGTTTTACTGGTCTCTACAGACGTTTATCGCCCTGCTGCGATTGAGCAGTTAAAAATGCTGGCTGGGCAATTAGAGGTGGAGTGGTTTCCTTCTGATGTCGGGCAAAAGCCGGTTGATATTGCGCTCGCTGCCCATGATTACGCGAAAAAACATTTCCATGATGTGCTGATTGTCGATACCGCAGGCCGTCTGGCGATTGATGAAGCCTTGATGGCTGAAATTAAAGCGCTGCATGAGGCGGTTAATCCTGTTGAAACCTTGTTTGTGGTTGATGCTATGCAGGGGCAGGATGCGGTTAACACGGCGAAAGCTTTTAATGAAGCGCTCCCTTTAACAGGGGTGGTTCTTACCAAAATGGATGGCGATTCACGTGGTGGTGCCGCATTGTCGGTGCGGCATATTACGGGTAAGCCGATTAAGTTTTTGGGTACGGGTGAGAAGCTAACAGGGTTAGAGCCATTTTACCCTGATCGTATGGCTGGCCGTATTTTGGGCATGGGCGATGTGCTTTCCTTGATTGAAGACGTACAAAATAGCGTCGATCAGGAAGAAGCACTTAAAATGATGAAAAAAGTTAAATCCGGCAAAGGGTTTGACTTGGAAGACTTTAAAACACAAATCCAGCAAATGAAAAAAATGGGTGGGATGAGTGCTTTGATGGATAAGTTGCCAGGGCAAGTAAGCCAAATGGCCAATAGCCAGGTTACTGACAAATCTGTGGCACGCATCGAAGGTATTATTAACTCGATGACACCAGAAGAGCGCCGCAAGCCCGAGTTGCTTAAAGCCAGCCGCAAACGTCGTATTGCGGCTGGTGCAGGCGTTCAGGTACAAGAAGTTAACCGCTTACTTAAGCAGTTTGAAGAAACACAAAAAATGATGAAACAGTTCTCTAAGGGTGGCATGTCTAAATTAATGCGTGGCATGAGCGGCATGAAGGGAATGCTGCCTGGTATGTGATCAAACAGGTCTGTTTTTTTTGTGCGGCACTTGCAGGATAAGCCTGTCGTTTCTAAGGCTCAGCTTCCTTTCGATGCTGGTTTTTTAAAATATTCGAACCTGACCGGCTGCCGAATATCACGTTAGGCTTTACAACGTGATTGTTTTTGCTGTACTTTTGCCGGTTATTCTTGCGGGGTTTGGTGTTTTGTTCCATAATCGAACCCCTTTAAATTAATCTCCATTATTGGGTTTAATGCCATGGTTGTTATTCGTCTTTCCCGCGGCGGTGCTAAAAACCGTCCGTTTTACAATGTTGTTGTAACCGACTCCCGTAATCGTCGTGATGGTCGCTTTGTTGAGCGTCTTGGCTTTTACAACCCACTCGCCAAAGATGGTGAAGAAGGCGTGCGTCTAGCTATGGACCGCGTAAGCTACTGGGTTGGCGTTGGTGCGCAAGCTTCTGACTCCGTTGCCAAGCTGCTGAAGAACTACAAGCCAGCTGCTGTTGCTGCTGCTTGATTCAAGCCGTGACTATGCAAAAGCGGGCTTCGCTGCCGGTGCCTGATGATCTTTTGATCATGGGCTATGTAAGTGGGGCTTTTGGTGTACATGGCTGGATCAACTTGGTTGGTGATACCGAAGATGCCGATAGTCTTTTTGACTACGACACTTGGTGGATCGGTCGTGATGGTCAATGGCAAGCTTATACGCTTGTAGAAGGTCAAGTTCATACAAAGAAACTAGCTGCTCAGCTTGAAGGTGTTAATGATCGCGATGCGGCATTTGCCCTAAAGAGTTGTAAAATTGCTGTTTCCCGTAGCCTGTTGCCAGCCCCTGCAAGTGATGAACACTACTGGGTCGATTTAATCGGCTTGGATGTTATCAATTTGCAAGGCGAGAGGCTTGGTGTTGTGGATAACTTGTTTGAAACCGGTGCTAACGATGTGATTGTTGTGAAAGATGGCCAGACCGAGCGTCTGCTACCTTTTGTAGCTCATGTTGTGCTTAAGGTTGATCTTGCTGCTAAAACAATCTCTGTGGATTGGGGCCTTGATTACTAAGGCTGAAGTTTACCACTTTGATGTGGTTACTTTGTTTCCAGAGATGTTTGAGGCAATTACCCGCTACGGTATTACCCGGCGGGCGGTTGAATTAGGTCTTTTCGGACTAAGTAGCTGGAATCCACGTGATTTCACCGTAGACAAACATCGTACTGTGGACGACCGGCCTTATGGTGGTGGCCCCGGTATGGTGATGTTGCCAGAGCCGCTGGAAAGTGCGCTTGAAGCAGCTAAAAATAGGCAGCGTGAAGCCGGTGTTGCTACAACGCATACCGTCTATTTATCTCCCCAAGGGGCGGCATTAACGCATGATAAGGTCTTAGAGCTGGCCCAAAAGCCGGGTTTGGTCTTGTTATGTGGTCGTTACGAAGGTGTTGATGAGCGTTTGCTGGATCGCCAGATCGACGAGGAAATCTCGGTCGGCGATTATGTGCTCTCAGGTGGAGAGTTGCCTGCAATGGTTTTGATGGATGCCATCATCCGCCAATTACCGGGTGTACTTAACACTGCAGCGAGTGCAGAAGAAGATTCATTTGTGGATGGGTTGCTGGATTGCCCGCATTATACCCGTCCCGAAAATTATCTAGGTATGAGCGTACCGGAAGTCTTACTTTCAGGAAACCATGCACTGATACGGCGCTGGCGCTTAAAACAGTCTTTAGGTCGTACGCTATTGCGCAGACCTGACTTGTTGAAAAAGCGACAGCTATCAAAAGAGGAGGCTCGTCTTCTGGCCGAATTTAAGGCGGATCTGGCGATGAGCCAAGATCAGGTGGTTTGACCACCTTTGAAGGAACAAGCTTCACATTGGAGTAATACCCATGAATTTGATTCAACAACTTGAGCAAGAAGAAATCGCTCGCTTAGCCAAGACTATTCCTGAATTCGCCCCTGGCGATACCGTGATCGTTCAGGTCAAGGTTAAGGAAGGTACACGTGAGCGTCTGCAGGCTTATGAAGGCGTTGTGATTGCTAAGCGTAATCGCGGCCTGAATAGCTCCTTTATCGTGCGTAAAATTTCCGCAGGTATGGGTGTTGAGCGTACTTTCCAAACTTACTCTCCACTGGTGGCTGGTATCGAAGTGAAGCGTCGCGGCGATGTACGTCGTGCTAAGCTTTACTACCTCCGTGATCGTTCAGGCAAGTCCGCACGTATCAAGGAAAAGTTGCCAGCTCGCAAGGTTGTTGCAAAAGCTGCTGCTTAATTTATTTAAGCAATACAGTATTCAAACGCGGGCCCAGTGCCCGCGTTTTCGTTTCCATAACATCTGGGTTTGTTATGCGTATCGAAAGTACAGATTCTTATGCTGTTATCTCTAGCCCTGTTGGCCACTTAGGGCTTGCTGAGCGCGATGAGCACCTCGTTCTAGTCGAATTTCTCCCAAAGTCTTTACCTTTGCAGCTGGCAATAAGTCCTCTGCTGCAAGATGTTGCCCGTCAGTTGGAGGCCTATTTCCAAAATCCGGGTTTTACTTTTGATTTGCCTTGGGCTTTGTCGGTAAGTGAGCATCAAAAGAAAGTTCTGGCTGAAATTGCGGCGATTCCTGTTGGCCAGTTGCAAACCTATGCAGATATTTCTAAGCGTATTCATTCTAGTCCTCGCGCCGTAGGGGGGGCTTGTGGACGAAATCCTTTGCCATTACTGATTCCCTGTCATCGGGTTGTGGCTGCGGCAGGTTTAGGTGGGTTTAATGCAGGTCGTCATGGCGTAGATTGGTTGCCTATTAAGCGCTGGTTGCTAAGCCATGAGGGTGTTGCGGTATGAATCAAGGGAATGAGCAGTTGGTTTTGATTGACGAGTTTTTAGATGCAGTCTGGCTGAGTGATCAGCTGTCTAAGAATACGATTGATAGCTATCGGCGTGATTTATTAATCTGGGCGAATTGGTTGGCATTGGAGCGACGTTGCGATTTGCTTGCTGCAGATCGTGAGTGCGTGCAGGCTTTTTTGGCTAGGCAAGCACGGGATATGAAAGCTGCAACACTGGCTAGACGTATGGCTAGCTTGCGAAAATTTTATCGGCACTGGATTTTATCTGGGCAAGCGATTTTTGATCCAACAGCTGAGCTGACTGCTCCTAAGCGTGTACGGCCTTTACCCAGGGCGCTGGACGAAGAACGGATAGAGGCGCTTTTGCTTGCTCCTGAGCTGGATCAGGCCGGTGGTCTACGAGATCGGGCAATGCTGGAGCTAATGTATGCGACAGGCTTACGTGTCTCTGAGTTGGTGACCCTTCCTTTGGGCCAAATAAAGTTACGTGAACGCTATGTGCAGATTTTGGCGGGTAAGGGCGGTAAACAGCGCTTGGTACCTATGGGAGAGGTAGCCGCCGATTGGCTTGAGCAATATTTAGCTCGTTCTCGCCCGGCTTTAGTAGGCATTCACCAAGTAGCTGAGGCATTTGTGAACCAGCGTGGCAGGCCGCTTACTCGACAAGGGTTTTGGTACATTATCAAGCAGTATGCTGCTGCAGCAGGAATAGACGCCAGTCACTTAAGCCCGCACGTTTTGCGGCACGCATTTGCAACGCATTTGTTGAATCACGGTGCTGATTTGCGTGTTGTGCAAATGTTATTGGGGCACGCAGATATTACGACGACTCAAATTTATACGCACGTAGCAACGGCACGTTTAAAATCGTTGCATAAAGAGCACCACCCTCGTGGTTCTCGTTCATAAGAACAATATCTATATGCTAATCTCATAACTAACCCGCCGTTCGGCGGTTTGGGGAGATAGAGAATGGATGCAACTTGGGTTCAAAAATATCAAGACCTAGCGATGGGCTATGTGGCTGAATTTGGCGTGAAAGTGATTGCCGCGATTGCCTTTTGGGTCATTGGCCGCTGGCTTATTGGTTTGGCGGTGCGTTTGGTACAAAACTCTTTAGGTAAGCAAAAGGTTGATCCCACTGTATTACGTTATGTTGGGTCTGTAATTACTGTTACGCTGAATATTCTATTGGTGATTGGTATTTTGGGTTATTGCGGTATTCAGACCACTACCTTTGCCGCTTTAATTGCTGCGGGTGGTATCGCAATTGGGATGGCATGGTCTGGTTTATTGGCTAATTTTGCGGCTGGCGCATTTATTATTGTATTGCGTCCGTTTAAGGTTGGTGATTTTGTGGCCGTTGCAGGAATTGTGGGCACGGTGAGTGAAATTGGTTTGTTTTCCACTATGATTAATACGCCTGACAACGTGATGACTTTGGTTGGAAATAACAAAATTTTTTCCGATAATATTCAAAATTTTACCCTTAATCCATTTCGCCGCGTTGATTTAAAAGCGCAATTGGCGGGTAGTACGAATCATGCCGCAGCAATGCAAATCTTGCGTGAAAAAATTGCAGCTATTCCTAATGTGCTCGCTGAGCCTAAAGTTGATGTGGAAATTATTGAGTTTAATTTGGTCGGGCCGGTCTTGGTGGTGCGCCCCTATTGCCATAATGATTATTACTGGCAAGTTTATTTTGATACGAATCGCACCATTAAAGAGAGTTTGGCAGCGGCAGGATTCCCTGTACCAATGCCTGCTCAAACTGTTGTGGTGCAGCAACAAAGTTAGGGCCGCTAATACCGCATAAAAAAGCCCCGTCTTACAGGCGGGGCTTTTGTTTGAAATAGATCAGGCTGGGATTGCTTCTTTGTTTGGAATTTCCAAACGGACTTTCCCATCATCATCAATATCAATGGTCACTTCGCCGCCATGAATTAAACGGCCAAATAATAATTCATCGGCTAGTGCTTTGCGGATTGTATCCTGAATCAATCTAGCCATAGGCCTTGCCCCCATTAGCGGGTCAAAACCTTCGGCTGCAAGATGGGTTTTCAAAGCCGGTGTAAAGTGCGCTTCTACTTTTTTCTCTTGCAACTGTACTTCAAGTTGAATCAGGAATTTATCCACGACTTGCATAATAATTTCATGCGAGAGTGGGGCGAAAGGAATAATGGCATCTAAGCGGTTACGGAACTCCGGGGTGAACATGCGTTTAATTTCTTGCATTTCATCGCCCGTCTGCTTGCTGGTCGTGAAGCCAATTACCGACTTATTGAGTGTTTCCGCACCCGTGTTGGTGGTCATGACGATCACTACATTTCTGAAGTCTGCTTTACGCCCATTGTTGTCAGTGAGCGTGCCGTGATCCATCACTTGCAACAGCACATTAAAGATGTCCGGATGCGCTTTCTCGATTTCATCAAGCAGCAATACTGCATAAGGATGTTTTGTGATGGCTTCGGTGAGTAAGCCGCCTTGTTCAAAGCCAACATATCCCGGAGGTGCACCAATTAAACGGCTGACCGCATGCCGCTCCATATACTCGGACATATCAAAGCGCAGTAACTCAATACCCATCGTATAGGCTAGCTGGCGAGCGACTTCTGTTTTACCTACGCCGGTCGGGCCGCTGAATAAGAAGGCACCGATTGGTTTTTGTGGATTACCCAAGCCAGCACGCGCCATCTTGATTGAAGTAGCTACGGACTCAATGGCTTTTTCCTGACCAAACACCACATGTTTAAGATCGCTTTCCAGCGTTTTAAGCGTATTCCGGTCGTCTGTCGACACACTCTTAGGTGGAATTCGTGCAATCTTGGCAACGATTTCTTCGATCTCGTGCTTGTTAATGGTTTTCTTTTGCTTTGATTTTGGCAAAATCTTTTGCGCAGCACCGGCCTCATCTATTACATCAATCGCTTTATCCGGCAAGTGTCTATCGTTGATATACTTGGCTGAAAGTTCTGCTGCCGTGGTCAGAGCCGCCAAGGTGTATTTCACACCGTGGTGTTGTTCAAATTTATCTTTTAAGCCTTTAAGGATTTCAATCGTTTGCTCAACAGTTGGCTCAGGCACGTCGATTTTTTGAAAACGGCGTGATAAGGCGTTATCTTTCTCGAAAATGCCGCGATACTCGGTATAAGTCGTCGCTCCAATGCATTTTAAAGTGCCGTTAGAGAGTGCGGGTTTTAGCAGGTTGGAGGCATCTAAGGTGCCACCAGAAGCTGCACCAGCGCCGACCAGTGTGTGAATCTCATCAATAAACAGTACCGCATTACGTTCTTCTTGCAGCTGTTTGATAACAGCTTTCAGGCGTTGTTCAAAATCGCCGCGATATTTGGTACCTGCTAGCAGGGCGCCCATATCTAAACCATAAACGGTGGCATCTTTGAGTACGTCAGGCACATTGCCTTCGACAATACGACGAGCAAGCCCTTCAGCAATCGCCGTTTTACCTACGCCTGCTTCACCGACCAACAAAGGGTTGTTTTTGCGGCGACGGCAAAGCGTTTGAATAACACGCTCTAGCTCGTGCTCACGACCGATCAGCGGATCAATGCGCCCAGCAATGGCTTGCTGGTTTAAGTTTTCAGTAAAACTACTGAGTGCTCCACCCGTGCTAGTTTCTTCTTCGTGTTCTTCATTTTGTTCGGTGCGCGGAATGGGCTGTTGTGAGCTGGTCGATTTTGCGATGCCATGCGCTATAAAATTGACTACATCGAGACGGGTAATCGCTTGTTGATGCAGGTAGTAAACAGCGTGGCTGTCTTTTTCGCCAAAGATCGCAACCAGTACATTGGCCCCGGTCACTTCTTTTTTACCCGAAGATTGCACGTGCAAAATAGCGCGCTGTATAACACGCTGAAAGCCAATGGTTGGTTGGGTTTCTACTTCACCATCGCCGGATACGACAGGTGTGTGTTCCTTCACAAAATCTCCGAGCAGGCGACGTAGCTCATCCATGTGTGCGCCGCAAGCGCGTAAGACCTCGGCTGCGGATGGGTTATCTAGCAGCGCAAGTAAGAGATGTTCCACGGTAATGTACTCGTGGCGCTTTTGCCTCGCATCCGTAAAGGCCATGTGGAGGCTGACTTCTAGTTCTTGGGCAATCATTCGTTCACCTCCATTGTGCATTGCAGTGGCTGCTGATGTTGCCTGGAATACTGGCTGACTTCTGCGACCTTAGTGGACGCAATGTCCTTGGGGAATACCCCACACATCCCGCGACCCTCAGTGTGAACTTTAAGCATAACTTGCGTAGCCCGTTCACGGTTCATTCCAAAAAATTTTTCTAATACATTGATGACAAAATCCATCGGTGTAAAGTCATCGTTTAGCAGAAGTACACGCCACAAAGCGGGTGGTGGTGAGAGTGTCGATTGCTGATTAAGTTCGGCATCGGTTTGATGCTGTGCAGGCATTTTTCTACCATATCATGTGGTTTATAATCATTTTGGTCCGCCCCTGTTCTTTTTCAAGCTCTGATCTGCATGAACATGGGTGGATGGTGTGCATACTCTTTTCGTTGTGGTTTTTTTATTGAGTATAACCATCTATTTTTAGAATTTTACTTGACCTCCGGTGTAAAAGTCGCGTAAAAAGGTGGCTCGAGTTTGATGTACAAGTTTCTGCAGTACCGGTTTGGCCGTTTTGCTGGTCTTGGACCTCAAACCTCATGGTGCCTCTTCGAGGCGGTTCATGTTTTACAAGTTGATAGGAAAGACCCCAAATGGCTCTGGGCACTGTTAAGTGGTTCAATGATTCTAAAGGCTTCGGCTTTGTTACTCCAGACGAAGGCGGCGAAGACATCTTCGCTCACTTCTCCGCGATCAACATGCCAGGCTTCAAAACCTTGAAAGAAGGCCAACGCGTTTCTTTCGAGATCACCAATGGTGCTAAAGGCAAACAAGCCTCTAACATCCAAGCTGCTTAATCGCAACTAGGTGATATGGTATCCCGCTCACGCGGGTTTTTTCGGACCAATCCCTTAATTGGGCCTCATTTCTGAGGTGGTCCATGTTTCATCGTTTAGATAGGAAGTGCCAAAATGGCTCTAGGTACCGTAAAGTGGTTCAATGATTCTAAAGGCTTCGGCTTTGTTACTCCAGACGAAGGCGGCGAAGACATCTTCGCTCACTTCTCCGCGATCAACATGCCAGGCTTCAAAACTCTGAAAGAAGGCCAACGCGTTTCTTTCGACATCACCAATGGTGCTAAAGGCAAACAAGCCTCTAACATCCAAGCTGCTTAATTAGCCGCTGGTGATCAAAAACCCCGCCAAGGCGGGGTTTTTTTACGTCTATGCATTGTGGAGGATGCCTTGGGGTAAATAAAAACCCCGCCGAAGCGGGGTTAGATCGAGCCGAGCTTGGCTAGATTGGATTACATGCGTTCAATAATCGCTTTACCAAAGCCAGAGCAACTTACTTCTGTTGGATTATCCATCAGACGGGCAAAATCGTAAGTAACGATCTTGTCAGCAATGGTTTTTTCCATGGCGGTGATGATCAAGTCAGCCGCTTCTTTCCAGCCCATATGGCGCAACATCATTTCAGCAGATAGCAGTAACGAACCTGGATTTACTTTATCTTGACCAGAATACTTCGGTGCCGTGCCGTGTGTTGCTTCAAACATGGCGACGCTGTCAGATAAGTTTGCGCCCGGAGCAATACCGATACCACCAACCTGCGCTGCTAAGGCGTCAGAAATATAATCGCCATTCAGGTTAAGTGTTGCAATCACATCATATTCAGCCGGACGTAAGAGGATTTGCTGCAAGAATGCATCAGCAATTACATCTTTAATCACGATGCCGTTGGGTAGCTCAAGGTACGGGCCGCCATCAATTTCTACGCCGCCAAATTCTTTCTTGGCTAATTCATAGCCCCAAGTACGGAACATGCCTTCGGTGTACTTCATGATATTACCCTTGTGAACGAGGGTAACATTCTTACGGTTGTTGTCGATTGCGTATTGAATTGCGCGACGGACCAAGCGTTCAGTCCCTTCCTTGCTCACAGGCTTGATGCCGATGCTAGAAGTTTCCGGGAAGCGAATTTTCTTCACGCCCATTTCGTTTTGCAAGAAGTCGATTACTTTCTTAGCGCCTTCAGATTGTGCATCCCACTCGATACCAGCGTAAATGTCTTCGGTATTTTCGCGGAAAATAACCATTTCGATCTGTTCTGGATGCTTAACCGGTGAAGGAACACCTTGGAAGTAGCGTACTGGGCGCAGGCAAACGTAGAGGTCAAGTTGCTGACGCAGTGCTACGTTTAATGAGCGAATGCCGCCGCCCACTGGTGTTGCCAATGGACCTTTGATCGATACAACATATTCTTGCAGTGCCGCGAGTGTTTCTTCTGGCAGGTAAGTACCATCTGGGTAGAGCTTGGATGCTTTCTCACCGCAGTAAATTTCCATCCAGTGAATTTTGCGGCCGCCGCCATAGCATTTCTTTACCGCTGCGTCGACAACGTTGATCATCACCGGGGTGATATCAACACCAATGCCGTCACCTTCGATAAACGGGATAATCGGATTATCTGGAGTCGCAAGGTTTTGGACGATTTTCGCGCCATCTTGCGGAACTTTGATCAGGCTCATCTGTGTATTCCTGTTGTGTCGAGTGGTTTGTCGCATTTCGTCGGCAGGTATTGTGAATTTCTTGTGGGGCACCGACGAAAAAACAGCCTATTATCGCTGTTTTGTAGCAATACTGCCAAGCCGCTATGCCTCAGCTTATACTTTTAAATAAACCTTACGGGGTGATCTGTCAGTTTTCGCCCTCGCCTCCGCATGCTTCGCTGGCTGATTTTGTTCCTATTAAGGATGTTTATCCAGCGGGGCGTTTAGATACGGATTCAGAAGGCCTATTGCTTTTGACGGACTCTGGGCCTTTGCAGGCGAAAATTGCCGATCCCAAGCACAAACTGCCTAAAACATATTGGGTGCAGATAGAGGGTAGCCCGAGTTTGTCAGATTTGCAGCCTTTGTTGACAGGCGTGGATTTGGGCGATTTTATTACTCAGCCAGCGCAGGTACGCATTATTGATGAGCCTGCAAATTTATGGCCGCGCGTACCGCCTGTACGCTTTCGGGCAAGTGTGCCAACAACTTGGCTGGAAATTATTATTCGAGAGGGTAAGAATCGCCAAGTGCGGCGTATGACGGCCAAAGTAGGCTTCCCAACATTAAGATTGGTCCGCTATGCAATTGGTGATTGGTCTTTAGATGGTTTACCTTTAGGGGCCTGGCGTGCTGAAACGGTTGCTGCTCCCTGGCCTGTTAATCCCGTGGCTGAGGCAAGTAAGCCCAAGCAACGTGGCCGCCGTGGGCCCAATAAGACACGCTAATTTATTCCTTGAGAAGAACGCTAATGTGGAAGCCTAATGCAACAGTTGCTGTCGTTATTGAAGAGGCGGGTCGGTTTTTATTGGTTGAGGAGCGCATTCTTGGTGAGTTAAAGCTTAACCAGCCAGCTGGCCATATCGAACATGGCGAAAGTATCATTGAGGCGGCGATTCGTGAAACGTTAGAAGAAACGGCTTATCACTTTGTGCCACGCTTTTTAATCGGTATGTATCAGTGGTCACCGTCGGAGCGGCCAGAGTTAACATATCTTCGCTTTGCATTTGCGGGTGAGTTAACTGGGCTTGAGGCTGGGCGTGCTTTGGATGCAGATATTGAGCAAGCGGTGTGGCTAACTCGGGACGAAATTGTGGCTCGCGCTGAGCAGCACCGCAGCCCCTTATTATTAGCATGTATCGATGATTATTTGGCGGGTCGTCGTTATCCGCTGGAAATTTTGCGTGATTTTGATCGCTGAGACGATCGTAGTGCGTTTATTGGAATATAAGTATGTCTGACAAAATTGTAGTAGGGCTTTCTGGTGGGGTAGATTCCTCGGTAACTGCGTGGCTCCTAAAGGAGCAGGGCTTCGACGTAGTCGGCGTATTTATGCAAAATTGGGAGGACGATAATACCGATGAGTATTGTTCGATTAAAGAAGACAGCCTGGATGCAATCTCGGTGGCGGATAAAGTAGGTGTTGAGATCGAGCTGGTTAATTTCGCCCAAGAGTATAAAGAGCGAGTATTCAGCTATTTCCTTGCTGAATATTCTGCCGGCCGAACACCAAACCCAGATATCTTGTGCAATAGCGAAATTAAATTTAAGTGTTTTCTTGATTACGCGATCAAATTGGGTGGCACTAAGCTGGCGACGGGGCATTATGCTTCAAATCGAGTGCGCCCAGATGGCCGTACAGAGCTACTTCGCGCTAAAGACGCTAGCAAGGATCAAAGCTACTTTCTGTATAAGCTCAGCCAGGAGCAAGTTGCTCATGCCGTTTTCCCGCTGGGTAATATGCTAAAAACAGAAGTGCGCGAGCTGGCTGAGAAAATTGGCTTGCATAACGCTAAGAAAAAAGACAGTACCGGCATCTGTTTTATTGGTGAACGCCCGTTTCGTGAGTTTCTTAATCGCTACTTACCTAAAGTTCCGGGGCCTATGGTTACTCCAGAAGGCAATGTCATGGGCGAACATATGGGCTTGATGTATCACACCATCGGTCAGCGGCAAGGTTTGGGGATTGGAGGGGAGGGCGCTCCATGGTTTGTTGCTGGCAAGGATATGGCTAAAAATGAGCTGATTGTGGTGCAAGGGCATGATCATCCTTTGCTACTTAAAAATACATTGCAGGCGCAAGACCTTTCTTGGGTCCTCGGTGAGTCGCCGGCGCTAGGTCGCTACACTGCAAAAACACGCTACCGCCAGCAAGATGCAGCATGTGAGTTGCTCTGGGTAGAAGGTGGCCGGTGCGAGTTACGTTTTGATGAGCCGCAATGGGCGGTTACACCGGGGCAATCGGTGGTGCTGTATGACGGAGAAGTCTGTTTAGGTGGCGGAATCATTATATAAAGCACTTGTGTCAGAGGCGAAGTCGCTTCTGTTTTAAACAGGCCGCAGAGAGTTGCGGCTTGTTTGCTTTCCGAATATTCATTTGTGTTTTATACGAATCAACTACTTAGCACATTACTACGCTTTTATTGCACGGTAGTGGTTGACCAAGTACGGCGAGACCCGTATATTTCGGCCTCTCGCTGCAGCACACACAGCAACACAGTGTTCGAGCAGTGGCGAAACGATCTTTAAAAAAATACAGTCGATGAGTGTGAGTGCTTGATTTGGAAGCGAAACAAGTGCTTGCATTAGTAAGGAGTAACCAGCGATGGTTGCTCTGAATAAAGTAAGCCAGTAAGTACTAGCATAGTGATTAAACTAAAGAGTTTGATCCTGGCTCAGATTGAACGCTGGCGGCATGCTTTACACATGCAAGTCGAACGGTAACAGGGTGCTTGCACCGCTGACGAGTGGCGAACGGGTGAGTAATATATCGGAACGTACCTAGTAATGGGGGATAACTATCCGAAAGGATAGCTAATACCGCATACGCCCTGAGGGGGAAAGAGGGGGATCGCAAGACCTCTCGTTATTAGAGCGGCCGATATCAGATTAGCTAGTTGGTGAGGTAAAGGCTCACCAAGGCAACGATCTGTAGCGGGTCTTAGAGGACGATCCGCCACACTGGAACTGAGACACGGTCCAGACTCCTACGGGAGGCAGCAGTGGGGAATCTTGGACAATGGGCGCAAGCCTGATCCAGCAATGCCGCGTGCGTGAAGAAGGCCTTCGGGTTGTAAAGCGCTTTTGTTCGGGAGGAAATCCTAGTGGCTAATATCCATTGGGGATGACAGTACCGGAAGAATAAGGACCGGCTAACTACGTGCCAGCAGCCGCGGTAATACGTAGGGTCCAAGCGTTAATCGGAATTACTGGGCGTAAAGGGTGCGCAGGTGGTTGATTAAGTGTGATGTGAAAGCCCCGGGCTCAACCTGGGAATTGCATTGCAAACTGTTCAACTAGAGTATGGCAGAGGGGGGTGGAATTCCGCGTGTAGCAGTGAAATGCGTAGAGATGCGGAGGAACACCGATGGCGAAGGCAACCCCCTGGGCTAATACTGACACTCATGCACGAAAGCGTGGGGAGCAAACAGGATTAGATACCCTGGTAGTCCACGCCCTAAACGATGTCTACTAGTTGTTGGGGAATTCGTTCCTTAGTAACGCAGCTAACGCGTGAAGTAGACCGCCTGGGGAGTACGGCCGCAAGGCTAAAACTCAAAGGAATTGACGGGGGCCCGCACAAGCGGTGGATGATGTGGATTAATTCGATGCAACGCGAAAAACCTTACCTAGCCTTGACATGTCAAGAATCCTTTAGAGATAGAGGAGTGCCGCAAGGAACTTGAACACAGGTGCTGCATGGCTGTCGTCAGCTCGTGTCGTGAGATGTTGGGTTAAGTCCCGCAACGAGCGCAACCCTTGTCCTTAGTTGCTACCATTTAGTTGGGCACTTTAAGGAGACTGCCGGTGACAAACCGGAGGAAGGTGGGGATGACGTCAAGTCCTCATGGCCCTTATGGCTAGGGCTTCACACGTCATACAATGGTCGGTACAGAGGGTTGCCAAGCCGCGAGGTGGAGCTAATCTCATAAAACCGATCGTAGTCCGGATTGGAGTCTGCAACTCGACTCCATGAAGTCGGAATCGCTAGTAATCGCGGATCAGCATGTCGCGGTGAATACGTTCCCGGGCCTTGTACACACCGCCCGTCACACCATGGGAATGGGTTTCACCAGAAGTAGGTAGGCTAACCGTAAGGAGGCCGCTTACCACGGTGGGATTCATGACTGGGGTGAAGTCGTAACAAGGTAGCCGTAGGGGAACCTGCGGCTGGATCACCTCCTTTCAAGAGAAAAGTCTTTTGGATTGAGTACTCACACTCATCGACTGTAGGTTTAAGGATTGTTGAATAGGATTCGGAATTAATAGGGCTTATCAAAGTCACATTAATTCTGATTTCTAAAATCAGCAAGACAGTAAATTGATCTTTAAAAAAATAGAAGAAGTAATACTCAAATTTAGAAATAAATAAGGGTAGATTGTATCAAAATCGATTATTCGAAGTCAGAACTGAATGATCGATGTCGCAAACAAAGCGAAATCAGATACTTTAAGGATGTGAATCGCTTTGCTCGTCTTCATTGACGAATAGAGTGCAACACGTGTTTGAGGTTATAGGATCAAGCGACTAAGTGCATCTGGTGGATGCCTTGGCGATGATAGGCGAAGAAGGACGCGTTAGCCTGCGAAAAGCTACGGGGAGCTGGCAAATAAGCATTGATCCGTAGATATCCGAATGGGGAAACCCGGCCCTTTTGGGTCACTCACTGCTGAATACATAGGCAGTGTAGAGCGAACTCGGCGAACTGAAACATCTAAGTAGCCGAAGGAAAAGAAATCAACCGAGATTCCCAAAGTAGTGGCGAGCGAAATGGGAAGAGCCTGCATGTGATAAATCAAACTTTAGTGGAACAGTCTGGAAAGTCTGGCGACAGTGGGTGATAGCCCCGTACACGAAAAAGATTGGTTGGTACTAAGCATGCGACAAGTAGGGCGGGACACGAGAAATCCTGTTTGAAGATGGGGGGACCATCCTCCAAGGCTAAATACTCATCATCGACCGATAGTGAACCAGTACCGTGAGGGAAAGGCGAAAAGAACCCCGGGAGGGGAGTGAAATAGAACCTGAAACCGGATGCATACAAACAGTGGGAGCCCTTGAAAAATGGGGTGACTGCGTACCTTTTGTATAATGGGTCAGCGACTTACGTTCAGTAGCAAGCTTAACCGAGTAGGGGAGGCGTAGGGAAACCGAGTCCGAATAGGGCGCATAGTTGCTGGGCGTAGACCCGAAACCAAGTGATCTATCCATGGCCAGGATGAAGGTGCGGTAACACGCACTGGAGGTCCGAACCCACTAATGTTGCAAAATTAGGGGATGAGCTGTGGATAGGGGTGAAAGGCTAAACAAACTTGGAAATAGCTGGTTCTCCTCGAAAACTATTTAGGTAGTGCCTCATGTATCACTGACGGGGGTAAAGCACTGTTATGGCTAGGGGGTCATCGCGACTTACCAAACCATGGCAAACTCTGAATACCGTCAAGTGCGAGCATGGGAGACAGACTGTGGGTGCTAACGTCCATGGTCAAGAGGGAAACAACCCAGATCGCCGTCTAAGGTCCCAAATAATCAGTTAAGTGGAAAACGAGGTGGGAAGGCATAGACAGCCAGGATGTTGGCTTAGAAGCAGCCATCATTTAAAGAAAGCGTAATAGCTCACTGGTCGAGTCGTCCTGCGCGGAAGATGTAACGGGGCTCAAACTGATAACCGAAGACGCGAATATGCACGATGTGCATATGGTAGAGGAGCGTTCCGTAGGCCTGCGAAGGTGTCTTGAGAAGGATGCTGGAGGTATCGGAAGTGCGAATGCTGACATGAGTAGCGATAATGCGGGTGAAAAGCCCGCACACCGAAAACCCAAGGTTTCCTGCGCAACGTTCATCGGCGCAGGGTGAGTCGGCCCCTAAGGCGAGGCAGAAATGCGTAGTCGATGGACAACGGGTTAATATTCCCGTACCGATGTAAAGTGCGATGGGGGGACGGAGAAAGGTAGGTCAGCCATCTGTTGGAATAGGTGGTTTAAGCGAGTAGGCGTGTGGCTTAGGCAAATCCGGGCTGCTTTAACGCTGAGACGTGACGACGAAGTCTTCGGACTGAAGTGATTGATCCTATGCTTCCAAGAAAAGCCTCTAAGCTTCAGCTTTATATTGACCGTACCGCAAACCGACACAGGTGGGTAGGAAGAGAATTCTAAGGTGCTTGAGAGAACTCAGGAGAAGGAACTCGGCAAATTATCACCGTAACTTCGGGAGAAGGTGAGCCCAGAGTATGTGAAGGCCCTTGCGGCTGGAGCAGAAATGGGTCGCAGAGAAATGGGGGCTGCGACTGTTTATCAAAAACACAGCACTCTGCAAAGTCGAAAGACGACGTATAGGGTGTGACGCCTGCCCGGTGCTGGAAGATTAAATGATGGGGTGCAAGCTCTTGACTGAAGTCCCAGTAAACGGCGGCCGTAACTATAACGGTCCTAAGGTAGCGAAATTCCTTGTCGGGTAAGTTCCGACCCGCACGAATGGCGTAACGATGGCCCTACTGTCTCCTCCTGAGACTCAGCGAAGTTGAAATGTTTGTGAAGATGCAATCTCCCCGCTGCTAGACGGAAAGACCCCGTGAACCTTTACTGTAGCTTTGCATTGGACTTTGAAGTGGTTTGTGTAGGATAGGTGGGAGACATTGAAGCATGGACGCTAGTCTGTGTGGAGTCGTCCTTGAAATACCACCCTGACCCCTTTGAGGTTCTAACCTTGGTCCGTTATCCGGATCGGGGACCGTGCATGGTAGGCAGTTTGACTGGGGCGGTCTCCTCCCAAATTGTAACGGAGGAGCTCGAAGGTCGCCTAGGTACGGTCGGACATCGTACTGATAGTGTAATGGCATAAGGCGGCTTAACTGCGAGACAGACAAGTCGAGCAGGTGCGAAAGCAGGACATAGTGATCCGGTGGTTCTGAATGGAAGGGCCATCGCTCAACGGATAAAAGGTACTCCGGGGATAACAGGCTGATTCCGCCCAAGAGTTCACATCGACGGCGGAGTTTGGCACCTCGATGTCGGCTCATCACATCCTGGGGCTGTAGCCGGTCCCAAGGGTATGGCTGTTCGCCATTTAAAGTGGTACGTGAGCTGGGTTCAAAACGTCGTGAGACAGTTTGGTCCCTATCTGCAGTGGGCGTTGGAAATTTGAGGGGGGCTGCTCCTAGTACGAGAGGACCGGAGTGGACAGATCTCTGGTGTACCGGTTGTCACGCCAGTGGCATCGCCGGGTAGCTAAATCTGGAAGAGATAAGCGCTGAAAGCATCTAAGCGCGAAACTCGCCTCAAGATGAGATTTCCCCAAGGCTTTAAGCCTTTTAAAGGGTCGTTCGAGACCAGGACGTTGATAGGTCGGGTGTGGAAGCGCAGTAATGTGTTAAGCTAACCGATACTAATTGCCCGTAAGGCTTGATCCTATAACCTGAGACGCGTGTGCGCGACGGTATAATCTACCCAGATTAAGAGTTAAGTTTGAGTATTGAATTACTTCTTCTATTGAACTGAATGCGTTGTGGAGCAATAAGCACAACGTGTTAACCCGTTAAAGTCTGGCGACCATAGCGAGGTGGTCCCACTCCTTCCCATCCCGAACAGGACAGTGAAACACCTTAGCGCCGATGATAGTGCAGATTACCTGTGTGAAAGTAGGTCATTGCCAGACACCTTATGCAGTAAACAGAACCCCCGTACTCGAAAGAGGCGGGGGTTTTGCTTTGCGCGAAAGGAAAGCCGCTGCAGTGCAATTACAAAATCAAGCCTCTGTGGTTTGCGTGTTGGGTTACGCAATATCGCTGAGCGAGGTAAACCTCGCACGCAGACCGCTAACCCGACCTGCGGAGGACTGACATTCTTCATGCGTTTTATGGTTTATTCGCCGGTGTTTGCAAGGTTTAGTGCCAGCTCATTTTGGGCGGTTGGGGTGAATGGGTGTAGGTGGGCCAGGAATTGCTGGCTTGCTGCTGCCCATGAGAATTTCTCTGCGTGTTTGCGCACATCTTCGCGGTTTAATTTTAAAGAGTCTAAGCAGGCTTTTTGCAGATCTGTGTTGAGGGCACCAGGCCCGTCTTGGCCGATGACGTCGATTGGGCCGGTTACTGGATAAGCTGCAACCGGGCAGCCGCAGGCCATGGCCTCTAGCAGGACGAGGCCGAAAGTGTCTGTTTTTGATGGGAAAACAAAGGAGTCGGCTGCGTTATAGACTTGGGCAAGCTCCTCTTGGCTGAGTACACCTAGCCAGTTGATATTAGGGTATTTGCTGCGTAGCTGAGCGGCGGCTGGGCCATCACCACAAACCCATTTTGAGCCGGGTAAATCTAGCTCTAAAAATGCTTCTATATTTTTTTCTACAGCCACGCGGCCTACGTATACAAAAATAGGGTGGCGCGTTTGGAGGCGGTCTCTGCTACCGGGGCTAAATATTTTCAGGTCTACTCCGCGTGACCATATCACCACATTTTTAAAACCGCGCGCTTCTAGGTCTTTTACTACGACATGTGTAGGGGCCATGACGGCTTCTGCTGCATTGTGAAAGCGGGCCAACCAAGCGTAAGTCCAAGAAAGAGGAATGCCGATGCGTAGCTGTACATATTCTGGGAAACGAGAATGGTAGGCGGTGGTGAATGGTAGTTTGTTGCGGATGCAATAGCGGCGGGCCGATAGACCTAAGGGACCTTCGGTGGCGATATGAATGGCATCTGGGTTAAATGCTTTGATGCGTTGCGCAATTTTTCTGCCGGGGAATAAAGACAGTTGGATTTCGGGGTAAGTAGGGCAGGGAATGGTTTTGAATTCGAGTGGGGAGAGCACGTCAACGATGTGACCAAGATGTTCCAGTTCTTGACGGGTTTGCTTGAGAGTGCGAACCACGCCGTTGACTTGAGGTTCCCATGCATCAGTCACAATCAGAATATTCATGCTGTCATTCCTTCGAAAAGGGGAGAGTTAGGGGCGTACAGGTCGATTAGTTCGGCTTGTTGGTCGATAAAAAACTTTTGCCAAGTTAGGATACGGAGTTCGCCATTTTGTAACTCAACAAGGGCGGTCAGGCTTTCTACCCAGTCGCCGTCGTTACAGTAGAGCACCCCATCGATTTCACGCATTTCTGCTTTATGGATATGGCCGCAAATTACGCCATCCAGGCCGAGTGCTTTGGCTTCGGCGGCGACGGCCGTTTCAAAATTAGAGACAAAACTCACTGCCGACTTTACTTTGTGTTTCAGAAACTGCGACAAGGACCAATAACCTAAGCCCATCCGTGCACGAGCCCGGTTAAACCAATGGTTTAGTTTCAATGTAATGGTATAGAGCCGATCGCCCACAATCGCCAACCATTTTGCGCATTGCACAACGCCGTCGAAGCGATCGCCATGCAGCACAAGGAAGCGCTTGCCATTGGCCATGGTGTGAATGACTTCATCTTCGATGATAATCTCACCGAACATCAGCCCTAGGAATTGCCGTGCGCCTTCGTCATGATTGCCGGGGATATAGGTTACTTTGGTGCCTTTGCGGGCTTTTCTAAGGATTTTCTGGATGACGTCATTGTGGCTTTGTTGCCAGAACCAAGAGCGTTTTAAGGCCCAGCCATCGATAATGTCGCCAACTAAATAAAGATGATCGGCATCGCAATGCTTGAGAAAATCGAGTAAATAAGCGGTCTGGCAGCCTGATGTACCAAGGTGCAGGTCAGAGATCCAAATGCTACGAAACTTGAGAGTGATCTCCGACATACTGGTAGCTCTTGGAGGTAATGGAGCAATGATGCCGGTTTTATATGACAGATCAGTGATATAGAAGTTTGAACAGGGTGAGTGGAACTTTTCCGCCACAACCATGCTTGGGAGATAAGATATTGAAAAAAGAGCGCCCCGATTCACCGTGTATTGCCGTTTGTTCGACCGCCTTAGGCGATGATATATGCCGGGGGTGCGGCCGCGATGTGGTCGAGGTTTCAACTTGGGTGATGATGAGTGATGAGCAGAAAGATAAAATCTGGGCACGCCTAGAAGAGCAATGGCGGCAGGGCGGCAAAGTTGCGCCTTGGCTTAGATAGCTTATGCGCAGGGTCAGTAGATAAGAGTGGCAATGGCCGCTCTTGTCAGGGCTAGGTTTAGCTACGCAGCTCCCAAACTCCATATTCAATGCCGTTTTCGATCACCAGCATCCGCCATGCATAGTGTGGCTCTAATTGCGCACGTAGCGTTGCAAACGCTTCTGGTCCGCGAGCCTGATCGAAGCGGCTCCAAACAATGTAGCGAATATTCTGACTTTTGAGCCAAGCATCAGCGTTGGGCAGGGACGCGTGATAGAAGGCGCGGATTTTACCCGCTTCAGCCTGAATAAAAGGCGCTTGATTACGCCAAAGGCTTTCATGATCTGGCCAACCTAGAGCCGCAGCTTGGCCGCTGTGCAGGGCAAACGCGCTGGCAGGCGTGTAGGAGCCGCCGTCTAATCCCTCTAAAACGATACCTTTTTCTACCACGCGCAGATGATTCAAAATTGCCCGATGAACATAATCATTTTTTAACCAACCATCGCCAGCAAATTGCCCAAGGCTGGTTTTAGGGTGATGGTACCAATATTGTGCCTGTGGCAAAGCATAGGCGCAGACGGCGATCAGTGGCACGGCGGCCAGATACTGCTGCCAGCGCTTAGGGCTACTAAGCACAATAGAGCCAAGCAATAAGAGTGCCGCTGGATAAAGCCAGGACCACCACTTTAAGGTGGAGTTGAAGCGGTTATAAGTGCCCGAAAGCGGATCGTTGATATACACGAACTCCATCAAGCCAAGCAGCAGTAAAACCCCTGCCCCACTCCAGAATGCCAGCCGATTTTTAGGCCCTTGGCCTAGAGCCAAAGTGGCCAGCAGTAAGACCGGCCACCAAACAGCTAAGCCTTGGCGCAGTGGCGTATGGTCTTCTGCTGTGACTAAGGCAAAGCCCGCAGATAATGCATTCGGCGCGTAGCTATTGATAAAGGGGTAGAGCAGAGCTAAGGCGCAGCCAGCACCAGCAAGCAAGTATTTTAAATAGCAAGCTTGCCGACCTGCCCGGCGATAGATGCACCACCCCAAGACCAATAAGCCTTGCAAGGGCAGATTCCAGGCATTTATCGCAAGCAGCAGCGGCACACTCGCGCCTAAGGCAAAGGCCAGTGGTTTGGCTTTGTCTTCGTTTTCCAGCCGGATCATTAGCGCCAGCACAAAAAAGAGCAGAGCAAAGCCTGCTAATGGCGGATGTAAATCACCAAGGTAAATGTAATAAGACAGCGTTTCCAGTGGTAGCTCGCGAGGTGCTGCATCATCTGAAATTGGGGCTGCTTTGGGAAAAAGTGCTTGTCCTGCTGAGGTATTGATCTGTTGATCATAAAGCCCTGCAAATCGCGTATTGGCCCAGAGCTGGCTAATTGCAGCTTGATCGCTGTTGGCCGCTCCATAGAGCACAGGTAACAGCGGGGCCACGCCTGTACCGCCGACTAAGAGTGCTGCGATAACCAGGCCTTTTTTCCAGCGAGAAGTAAAAAAATGGCTTGCCACGCTCCAAGCCAAGCTGATGGTAAATGCGATGGTCAGGCAAAAGCCAAAGTTCATGGCTCGCCCAGCATCTAGCGCCAATACACGGCCCATCAAGGCGGTGGCGTAATGTAAAAAGCCGTAGTAAATATCAAAGCGGTAAGCGGGCAGCCAAACATCGATAGGAGGAAGCTGCATACCACTGAGGTAGTTGGATACAAAGGCCAAATCAGTCAGATGCTCAGATTGGCCATCAATATCGGGGAAAACAAAGCGCCAAGCAAACACATAGGCAAAGGATAGCCAGAATGGCAGCTCAGATCGCCAGCCACCGGATTTCCAGTGGCTAAATAATATGGGCAAGCTGATGAGGGTGCTAAGTGGCCAAACCCAGCTTAAACGGCCCAGACCGATAAAATGCTCGATAAAGAATAGGCCCGTCAGCAGAGTAAGTGTTCCGGCCGCTCTTGCAAGTTGTGCATCGGCGAAGTAGCGACTAAATAGGCGGCCTAGTGCGGCTAAATTTACAAGTAGAATGGCTGCTGTTAGCACCAAGTAAATCAAATGCATTGCTTGCTCCGATATAAGGCTTTGCTGACTGATTGTACATAAGTGCAAGCTTAAAATGATTTAATGAGTGCTAATGGCTTGTTTTAGCTGACAATCACCCTCGTTTTGTATGTGCTTACTATTCAGCTAAGCCAAGCTCTGGGCGCTATAAATATAAAAAGGGGAAAAAGGCGGCTTGCCAAGCGTGTGTGATTCCCGTTCAATCCACATCAGGCAGCTTGCGCGTCTACTTGCACTCTGTATGGGCTTACTCAGCTTTTTATGATCTGTTTGCTGATCGCCGCTCACAAAAGAGTTTGCTCTGCTTATGGTCTGCAGAATAATGATATGAAGGGCGGCAGGTAATGACACCTTAAGCGGTAATAGAAACGTGTGGCGCTTTAAGCGTTTTATCTGGATTTAACAAAGAGTACTGAATGGAAAAAATACTGAAATTAATGCAAACAGCCACGGTAGATCATGCCTTTGAGCTACTTTGCCAACTGATTGCCGAATTGCGCCCGGCTAAAGCTGAAAACACCACGCAAGCTGTGAACAATATTCAAGCGTTATGCTATTTACTTGAACAAAATATCGAGCTGCGTGCCGCTTTGCGCCGCCATTTATTGCATCTGTTGTCGACCACAAAACAAGTACATCTTTATACCGATACCGGCATTCTTTCGAATGAAAGCCTTTATGACGCACTGGTGAGGCGAATTGGCCATCGACTGCTGCCGCCTAAGCTTAATTTATCGTCATTAAAAGATTTATTTGGCGCTGCTTTTAATTACTCCGATGATTATGTGTGGTTTGGTAATGTACCGCATGAAGTGTGGCAGGATTTAGGCTTGGCATTGCATTTTCATGATGAAACAGACAGAGAAAGTATTAACCGCACTTTGGTGCAAATGTTGGAAGCGATTCAGGTTTTATCTTGCCGTGTTTCTGCCATTGGGCTTGAGCCGGAAATTGTAAAAAATCATCCGGATATTGAGCGGTTTGAATCTCCCTTTGTGCGGCAGAATGTTGAAACACTGGCGTGGATAGAGCGCTATCGCCAAGATTTAATTCATGATGGTAAGCCCAGTGAAGATGATTTACAGATTCGTGTATTGCTGGCGCAATGCGAAGAAGTCATTGCCAAAGTACGTAAAAACGCCGCCAAGCAAGGCGTGTCAGTTAGCCTGACCTATTTATTGATTCGATTGCGTCAGCATATTGATCGCTTAAAAACATTACTGACTTTAGCTAATCCTGACCCATCCCCGGAAAAATCAGCCACTTTGCTGTGCACCCTGCATGCTTTTGTAACGGCAGAAAATCGCAAGTACAGCTTGAAAGATTTATTTGCAGAAAATACCGAGTTGTTGGCCTTACAGGTCACCGAACATGCCAGCCATACAGGTGAGCACTATATTGCCGAAACGCGCCGCGATTGGGCAGGGATGTTTAAATCAGCCGCCGGTGCCGGGGTGATTGTTGGCTTTATGGCCATGTTAAAAATTCTGATTACTAAAGCGCACCTGCCTTTGCTGCTCGAAGCGATTGCTTTTAGCATGAATTATGCATTTGGCTTTATGTTTATCCATATCATGCACTTTACGGTGGCGACAAAGCAGCCCGCAATGACGGCAGCTAAAATTGCCGCATCGATTCATTTATCTTCTAAGCAAAAAGATGGTTTGAGTGATTTGGTTGAGCTGATTGTTAAAGTATTCAGAACGCAATTTGTGGCGATTGCCGGCAATGTTTTACTGGCCATGCCGGTGGCATTGCTGATTGGTATGGCTTGGCAATGGCAGCTGGGTGAGGCCTTTGTTAACACAGACAAAGCTAATCATTTATTGCAAGATTTAAGCCCGATTGCCAGCCTGGCTATTTTCCATGCAGCTATTGCCGGGGTATGCTTATTTATGTCGGGTTTGATTTCAGGTTATTACGATAACAAAGCAATTTATAATGAGATTCCTGAACGAATTGCTGCTCTGCCTTGGCTGAATCGCTTGTTTGGTACTGCCAGAACGCAAAGGATGGCTAATTATATTGAGCATAATTTAGGTGCTCTTGCGGGGAATTTCTATTTTGGGATTATGCTTGGATCTATTGGTACAATAGGTGCTCTGTTGGGGCTGCCGATTGATATCCGGCATATTACATTTTCATCTGCCAATTTTTCTTTTGCACTTGTTGCACAAAATTTCCAAATGGATTGGCATGTACTTGTGATTTCCCTCCTTGGAGTTGCTTTGATTGGGATGACCAATTTAGTGATTAGTTTCACTTTGGCGCTTTGGGTTGCATTACGTTCGCGTAAACTATCGTTTCGCCAGACAAGGCCTTTACTGGGCCAGTTGATAAGCCGGTTTTTAAAACGGCCTGCAGACTTTTTTATTCCAACTAAAGAAGAAGTATCGAGTGAAGCAAATGGCAATAGGCATTGAGTCAATCATCGATGGTTTGGCAGAGCATGGCTTTGCCGTTATGCCAGAGTTTTTAGAGCATGCCGAGGTCAATATCCTTGCTACCGTGATGCAAGAGCGGCGCGATTTATTTCATCGGGCTGGTGTAGGCAGACAAGCCGGCCATACGGTGATTGAGAAGATCCGTGGAGATGATATTTGCTGGGTTGAGCCTACAGATGCCATTGCGGCTAAGGTATTAAGCCAGTTAGATGATTTGAAAAACGAGCTGAATGCGGCTTTGTATTTGGGTTTGAGTGAGTTGGAGTGCCATTTTGCGGCCTATCCGATTGGTAGTTTTTATTCGCGTCATTTAGATCAGCACCGGGGCGAAGATGCTCGGGTGGTAACAATGGTTTTATATTTAAACCCGGAGTGGGAAAAAGATGATGGGGGAGAGCTGCGCTTATATCTAGACGAAGCGAATTATTTAGATATCCTTCCCGAAGGAGGCAAGTTGGTGGTGTTTTTATCTAATCGATTTGAGCATGAGGTCTTAATTAGTAAGCGTGAGCGTTTATCATTAACAGGTTGGTTTCGTCGCAGATCGATGTGATTCAGCACAATAGCAGGAGTAAAGTGTAAACTTTACTCCTGCTATTCGTTCAACCATATCAGTAAGGCCTTTAGGGAAGCGGTATCAATGCAGAATAAGAGTTTCACCTCTTTGCTATATAGGGGTGACAGATGAGCTTACTTCGTCGTTTTTGTATTTTGATCTTGCTATTAAGTAGCTCGCCTTCGTGGGCTATTTCGGTTTTATTTATTAATCCGGGCAAACAAAGTGAAACATTTTGGCTGAGCGTCAGCCAGGCTATGGCTGCGGCTGCGCAAAATTTGGGCATGGAGTTCAGGGTTGTTTATGCAGATCGTGATCATTTGCGTATGCCTTCTTTGTTACAAAAAACGCTGGCTGAAGGGCCCAAGCCTGATTATTTAATTGTGGTTAATGAAAGGCAAATGGCCCCCCCTTTATTGGCGATTGCAGAGCAGGCACAGATTCCTACTCTGCTTACATTGAATGATTTAACGCCTGAGCAAATGAAGCAGTTCGGGCCGCCCCGCTCCCACTTTAAATATTGGATAGGTAGTTTATATCCGGATAATCAGCAGGCTGGTTATTTGACGGGCAAGGCTTTATTAACACGATTAGTGCAAACGCAAAAACCTGCTGCTAATGGCTTCTATCAATTAGTTGCAATTGCAGGGGATAAATCGACGCCAGCATCTCAGGCGCGCGTGCAGGGTTTGCAAAAGGCTTTGCAAGAGTTTCCCAAGGTACAACTTAAGCAGATTGTTTATGGCAATTGGGGTAGAGGGCTTGCTGCAGAGCAGATGAATGTACTGAGCGATCGCTACCCTCAGGCGGCTGCGGTTTGGTGCGCCAGCGATCTAATGGCGTTTGGGGTGATTTCTAGCTTGGAGCAGCGTAAAGGGCCACATAAAGAAGTTCTAGTCTCTGCCATTAATTATTCCAATGATGCAGTCATGATGGTAAAAAATGGCCGCTTGACTACTCTATCTGCCGGGCATTTTATGGTGGGAGCATGGAGCATGGTGCTGCTGTATGATTATGCTCATGGTCGGGACTTTATTGGGCAGGGCACACAAATGCAATTGCCTTTATTTGGTTTAGTCAGCCCGTCGAACGCCCATTTATTTCTAGACCGGTTTAGCCCGCATGGTGTTAAGAAAATTCATTTTTCTAGCTATAGCAAAACACTTAATCCCAAAGTAAAGCAGTATGATTTTTCTTTAGAGTCCTTATTACAATGAGCGCACGTAAGCACTTTCAGCCGATCGCACAGCGGCTAAGTAAAATTTTATATCGCATTGGTTTTTTGCTGATGCTCGTGATTGTTATGGTTTATTCGGTACTGAGTTATTTTGATGTTGCTGAGAATTTACATGCGCAGCTAGTGAGTCTTGCTCAAGAGCACCGGCCTCGCTTAAGCGCTGCGCTATGGGATATTGATCCGATTGCGATTACTGAAGAGCTTGATAGCCTCTCGGCAGTAAGCAGCGTGGCAGGCATTGCGCTGATTACACCCAGTGGTGCTCGTTATATGCGAGGGGTGAGTGACGAGGTTTCGAAAGAATTAAGCTATACCGTGGAATTAATGCATAAGAGCAGCATTATTCCTGTTGGCCGCTTAACTTTGATCAGCGATCGTTATGAAATCTGGAAACAGGTTGCTTATCGGGTATTGCCTTTTGCACTTGCCCAATTATTATTTGTGATGGGGCTCTTATTTGCCTTGCAGCTTTTTTTACGCAAAGTGGTATTAAGGCGTTTGGATGCATTGACGATTCATACCCATCTTTTGCGCCCTGATCATTTAGATACCGCTCCTCCACCGCCTTTATTTGAAAGTCCTGTGCGGGATGAATTGGATAATTTATTGCAAGGTTTTGCGAATTTACAGAGTAATTTATTGCACCAGCAAAAGGAGCGGGGGCAATTAATTCATGCCTTAGCCGAGAGTCGTGATCAATTAGAGGTTGAAGTTGCACAGCGTACTGATGAATCGTTTTATTTGTCCGAATTTTTACAATTGCTATCCAAAGATGCGGCTCGATATTTAAGTATGCCGCTGGATGGGGCTGAATTTGGCTTAGAGCAAACCTTAAAAGACACGGGCCAGCTGATGGGGCTTGATACTTTAGTGGCAGTTCATTTTGCAGGCGAGATTCAACAAGGCAGCGTTTATTTATGGCATAAGGGCAATAAGAAAATTCGGCCTGATTTTACTTTAGCAAAGCGTAATTTGTTTCCATTAAGTGAAAAGAAACTGAATTCACAAGCTGCTTTTATGATGAGTGTGCCAAATGAATTGGCTGAAGAAAGCGGTGAAGCGGCATTATGCCGTGATTTACATTTGGCTAAGCTGGTCGCTTTGCCTTTAGATTTTAATGGCGAACGCCTAGGCGTTTTATTTGCAGGTTTATCCGATCAGCATCGCCAGTATTCTGAATTAGAAATGCGCTTACTCCCCCTAGTGGCGGGCTTATGTTCCAATGTATTAGCGCATCGCCGCCAGCAGTTATCTCTGCAAGAAACGAAGAATGCTTTGCTGGCTGCTAATCAGCAATTAGAGCGTTTAGCGGGGCATGATGCTTTAACTGGAATTGCCAATCGGCGCACTTTTGATGAGGTGCTTTTGCAAGATATGCGCAGAGCAAAGCGCCACAGCAAGCCGCTTTTATTGATCGTGCTGGATGTGGATTTATTTAAGCAATATAACGATTCTCATGGCCGGGATGCGGGGGATATCGCCTTGCAGAAAATCGCCGCAGTATTAGGAAAGTTTGCGGAGCGTTCAGGTGATTGTGCGGCACGGATTGGCGAGAAAGAGTTTGTTCTGTTATTGCCTAATACCGATTTGCATGTGGGCAAACTACTGGCCGAGCGGCTTCGTTTAGCGGTTATTAAACTTGGGCTTTTACATGAAGATGGCTCTGCGTTGACGATTAGCCAAGGCCTTGCCACTTATGCAGGGCCAGAAGAAGTCAGCGCGGCTGACTTCTTGCGTATGGCAGATAAAGCGCTTTATCGTGCAAAGAGGGGCGGACGCAATCAGGTGCAGTTTGTTGATTTAGCGACCTAAGCGCTGGCAAACAGTAGATACAGCACCCGCGGCATTGAGCGTATAGAAATGCAGGCCGGGTGCACCACCCGCTAAAACGCGATCTGATAGCTCGGTTACAAAGTCCAGACCAAAGGCACGGATCGATGCCGTGTCGTCGCCAAAGGCTTGTAAACGCAGCCTGAGCCAGCGGGGAATCTCTGCCCCGCACATATCAGAGAAACGTGCCAATTGGCTAAAGTTTTGGATAGGCATAATGCCCGGCACAATAGGAATCGTTACGCCGCGCGCATTCACTTCGTCTACAAAGCGGAAATAAGCATCGGCATTAAAAAAGTATTGGGTAATGGCCGAATTAGCACCTGCGCGCACTTTATTCACAAAATTGCGAATATCGGCTTCCGCGCTTTGGGCTTGCGGGTGAAACTCGGGATAGGCCGCCACTTCAATATGAAACCAATCACCAAATTCATCGCGTAAAAAACTCACTAATTCATTGGCATAACGAAACTCGCCAAAATCCCCCATTCCCGAAGGAATATCGCCCCGCAAAGCCACAATATGGCGAATGCCGTGGTCTTTATAGTTTTGTACAATGCTGCGAATACTTTCTTTGGATGAGCCTACACAGGATAGGTGTGGCGCAGCAGCATGGCCTTCGGACTGGATATCCAGCACGGCGTTCAGCGTGCCTTCCTGCGTTGTACCACCGGCGCCAAAGGTCACCGAAAAGAATTCAGGCTTAAATTGCGCCAATTGCCGACGCGTTGTGCGTAGTTTCTCTGCGCCTTCTGGCGTTCTCGGGGGGAAAAACTCAAAGCTGATAGGGGAAGGCGTCATGATTTTTTATCCTCTGTACTAATCAAATCATCTTAACATTGCCTCTCTGTTTATTGCATGCAGGCTATTCATTGCAAATATGAAAGAAATGAGCAAATTATGGTTGGAATTGCCGCATTTATTAGACTACGCGTAGCGATATTTCAAGAGGTATTTTTTTAAATTCAAAGGCTTAGCTTCTTATCGCCTTGTTGTATGCTGACGCCGTGCTTATGACTGCTTCATAGAAAGTAGTGGGCACTTTCAATATACTTAATAAGGATGGAGTTATGACTAAAAAGACTAGCAGCACCCGTATTGCCGTGTTAATTGCCTCGCTGATGTTGAGTATTTCAGCTTTCGCTTTGGATAACTGGCAGGAGGGAAAGACCTATAGCAGCGGCACTCAAGTGACGTATGCAGGTAAAACCTATCAAGCGTTGGTGACGCATACTGCCTATGTGGGAACCAATTGGAATCCGGCGGCAACGCCTGCTCTGTGGAAAGAAATTGCAGTAACGCCAACGCCAACGCCAACGCCAACGCCAACGCCAACGCCAACGCCAACGCCAACGCCAACGCCAACGCCAACGCCAACGCCAACACCAACACCAACACCAACACCAACACCAACACCAACACCAACACCAGGTACTCTGCCTAAACATGCTTTGGTAGGCTACTGGCATAACTTCACCAATCCAGCGGGCGATACTTTCCCTCTGGCTCTGGTGAGTGATGATTGGAATGTGGTGGTCGTGGCTTTTGCTGATAACGCAGGCAGCGGCAATGTGGCGTTTAATCTGGATAAAAATGCTGGTGGTGAGGCGAAATTTATTGCCGATGTGGCGGCCCTCAAGGCCAAGGGTAAGAAAGTGGTGCTGTCTTTAGGCGGGCAAGATGGCTCGATCACGCTGAATACGGCGGCAGATGTTAGCCACTTTGTTGATAGTCTCTATGCCATCATCACTAAATACGGCTTTGATGGGATTGATCTGGATTTGGAGAGTGGCAGCGGTGTTTCGGTTGGTGCGCCGATTATTAATAATCTGATTACCGGCGTGAAGCAGCTTAAAGCTAGGGTGGGGCCAAGTTTTTATCTGTCTATGGCTCCCGAGCATCCTTATGTGCAGGGAGGATATATTTCATACGGTAGTATTTGGGGTGCTTACCTACCGATTATTGATGGCCTGCGGGATGAGCTAACGGTGCTGCATGTGCAGTATTACAATAACGGCGGTTTTACCTCGCCGTATTCTACTGCCACGCTCAACGAAGGTACGGTGGATGCGCTGGTGGCGGGTAGCATGATGCTGATCGAAGGCTTCTCTACTAGTTATGGCACGGGTTGGGCTTTCAAAGGCTTGCGCCCGGATCAGGTGGCATTCGGCGTGCCATCGGGGCCACGATCCGCTGGTCGTGGTTTTGTGACCGCCAAAGTGGTGGCTGATTCACTCAGCTGCCTGACCAAGCTACAAAGCTGCGGCAGTATCAAGCCAGCTAAAGCGTATCCCGATTACCGTGGCGTGATGACATGGTCGATTAATTGGGATAAGTACGATGGGTATAATTTTTCTAAACCTGCGGCCGCTGCTTTAAAAACACTGCCTTAGCATTTTAGGGCGGGCATGCTTGTGTCGTTGTAGGGGCGTCGGGTTACGCGGTAAAACTGCTAACCCGACTTACGCAATGGCTTATTAAGGCGTACGTGTTTAGGTGCAAAAAGCAGCTGTTGTTTTTTCACTCACAAAATGATTGCCATCACCCTGTAGTTTCACAATACGCTGATCTCGCTTGATCTCCCAATCATCTACCGGATAAGTTTTGGCCCAAGCGCACATTAACTGCTGGTCTTGTCTGGATAGTTTGAGTTGATAACGTTCATACATATAAAAATGGATGCGGGCAATGCGGCCGCGGACTTCTTCCCTTGGCTGGGCTTTTTTATTTTTAAAGTCGACAATCGTTTTGCATTGGCCATACATGGGCTCGGGCTTGCTGGTCCATGCGCTATAAGAAAAATTGCTGCGATCACCATTTACTTCGCCCACCGATGGCACTAAGTTCACCAGATTGCCTTCGGCGCTTTTAAATTGCGGATCATTATTGCTGCAGTTTTTGCGGCCGCCGTTTTGCCAGCATTGCCGCTGATGGCCTAATACCCAGGCTGGTACAACATGCTCCCATTCTAAGCGCTGGGCGCGGGCTTCGTTTTTTCTGGGTATATAGCCGCAGCTGGCTAAATCCATTTCCTTGCCCTGATAGGCGCAACCGCAGTAAAAATCGCTTTCCATACCGCGGAATACATCGGGTAAAACTTGCTTGGCGCGGTTGAAATCCCGCGGGCCTGTGGCGGTACGGCCGCTTACTAATTCCACCGGCTCGTCTGGGGCGTTGTTTGGTTCTACTTCATTTTTTTGATTGAGTGCTTTATCTAGGGCCATTTCACCCAGCTTGGCGAGGGTTTTGGCTTCTTGGCTATGGGCTATTTTTGCGATTTGAGCCATGCTGCTATCGTCACAAGCGCTTAAACTGCAAATCAGAAGTATTATGGCAATTACATAATTGCTATGCTTTTTATTAAACTGCATTGCTTCGGTCTATTCCTGTACGGATTATTGTGTGATTGGCAAATAGAGCTGCATTTTATAAGACGCAGTGCACAGCATATTGCTTTTACAGGAAGTAAAAGAGGCTTAATAGGGGATTATTTCTTAGTGATTTGAATTAATTGTCTTTTTAAGCGCGCACATGAACAAAGCGTTCTTTAAATAAAAAGCCCTGCACCATATCTACATCTAGCTGACGAGCAATGGCGAGCTGCTCTATCGTTTCTATCCCTTCTAGTACAGTGCGTTTTCCTGAATCTTTTGCATAGCGAATCAAGCTTTCTAAAGCCATGCGATGATTGGTTTGATGCAGACTATCAAACCAACTGCGATCAAATTTTAAGCAATCGACTGCAATCAAGATGGGGAGCGATAGCATGGAATGAGGAGAGCCAATATCGTCTAATGCTAATTGGATATTCTTTTCATGAAATGCTTTGGCCATATTGGCGCTTTGGCGCGCATCAGAGATATCACTATTTTCTATGATCTCGAGCACCACATGTGTGCGGCAATGAATAAGCTCAAGTAAGGGATTGATTGCACCCGCAATATCGGCCACTGCATAGGCATCGGGATCAAGATTTAAAAACAATTCGCCGCTGGGGGCATTTTCTAATTGCAGTTGCTTCATGCGGTATTCCACTTGAAACAAAGTGAGCGGGCTTTCGTGTAGTGCATTAAAAAAATGATCGGCACGCAGCAGCTGCTCATCGCCCTGATAAAAACGGGCGAGCGCTTCATGGGCGACTGTTTCTAAACTGTGCGTATGAATTAAAGGCTGGTATTCAACGCCAAACCGTTGCTGTTGAATGACATCAAGCAAGAGGATTGGGGATAATTTAGGCATTGATTTTTTTAATGAGAATAATTCTCGTATTTTATAATGACTCAGATGCGGTGGTGTAAGAAAAATACTTACATGTCATGTAGTTGTTTTCGGCGGGAAGTGGCGGTGGTTTTTGCAGTAACCCGCCAGATGCTAAGCGAACAACGGCGTAAGCAGAGGGGCAATTAACACCATCACCACGCCAGAAACCATCATTGTAATGCAGGCCACTACGCCTTCTTCATTGCCAATTTCTCTCGCCTTTGCCGTGCCAACTGCATGGGCCGCAGCGCCAAATAGGGCGCCGCGTGCCAGTCTGGAGCGAAGCGGCAATAGCACCAGCATCAGCTCGCCAAACAGCATGCCCATCAAGCCGGTAATGACTACAAATAAAGCAGTTAGCTCGTGCGATCCACCCCAAGTATCGGATACCGCTAGTGCAAAAGGCGTAGAGATTGATCTGGGCAAAAGGCTGCGGGTGAGCTCAGGCGATAAATGAAATAACTTGGCGAGTAAAACGCAGCTCAGTAGTGCGGTGATGCAGCCCGCAATTACGCCAGCAGATAGAGCCAGCCAGTGCTTTACCATTAGGGCGCGGTATTCATACAGAGGCACAGCAAAAGCAACAGTCGCAGGGCCAAGTAGCCATAGCAGCCAGCGGGTATCGGAATAATAAGTTTCATAGGGGGTATGCGTTAGCAGCATAAAAGCCACCAGCAGCACCGGCGTTAACACCAGCGGTGCCAGCCACCAGCGCTGATGGCGTGCATATAAAAACTTGGCCAGAGCATAAGCACCTATCGTCAGCACTAGGCAGATGAGGGCTAGGGTGGAGGTTGTCATGATGCTGCTCGCTTTTTAGCCTTGGCCAAACGTAGCTGATGTTCAATTTTAAAAAAGCGGTCGACGACTAGTGCAGTCACGCACATCACCAGTGCCGTACCTAAGAAAATCACCACCAGGAGCTGCCAGCCTTCGCTGATAAAAAGTGCTTTGTACTTAACCATAGCGACAACTGCAGGTACAAAAAACAACAGCATTTCGGCTAGCAGCCATTGAGCGCCATCTTTTACCCAACTGAGTGGCACACCCAAAAGCAGTAGTACAAAGACAATGCCCAGCCCCAATACGCCGCCCGGCACCGGCAAGCCAGTGCGGCGTACAAACCAGTCAGATGCCAGCCAGATGGCAATCAAGAGGCCAATTTGGGCAAGCACACGGAAAAAGGAAAACAGCTTCTTAGGCACGACTTCAACTCCTTGTCATAGGGCTTGATCTTACGCCCTCTAGATAAATAGCTGAAATGACTTATTATCATGATATCTATTCCAATTTGGCATGAGCCGTGGATATCAAAGCACTGCGTTATTTTATCGAAGTGGTGAACTTGCAAAGCTTTACCGCAGCGGCTGCAGCACTGAATGTGACTCAGCCTACTATTAGCAAAATGGTCAAAAGCCTGGAAGAAGAGCTCGGTATGCCGCTCCTGCTACGCGAATATCGTCGCTTTCATTTAACCGATGCGGGCCGCGTGGTACTGAAACGTGGTCAGGAAGTGCTGGCAGCAGAAGCGCGCCTGCAAGCCGAATTGGCTGATCTAAATACCATGGCGGTGGGCGAGTTGGTGCTAGGCGTGCCACCTTTGGCCGGTATGTTATTTATCCCGCTGATTGCTCATTTCAAACGTCTTTACCCACAGATTGAGCTGACCTTACGTGAAGAAGGAGGCAAGGCTATTGAAGCCGCCTTGGACGCGGGGGAGCTAGAGGTGGGCGGATTGCTGCTGCCCGTCGATGAAAATCGCTTTGAAATGCTGCCGCTATCGGATGACCGTCTGGTTTTAGTTGCATCAACAACATCCAAATGGCAGGGCCGATCTGCCGTGCGCCTGATCGAGCTGAGCACGGAGCATTTTGTACTCTACAGCGCTTCTTATTCGCTAAACGATAGAGTGCTGGCCGCCTGCCAAGCGCAAGGCTTTAGCCCGCAAATTGCGGGGCGAAGCGGGCAATGGGAATTTATGGTGGCCTTGGTTGAAAGCGGCCTGGGTGTGGCGCTTCTTCCCGAATCGGTCGCCCGCCGTATTACCCTCGGTCGCTGTGTGATCGCCGCCTTAAGTGAGCCCGAAATTCCATGGCGAATAGCGTTGGGCTGGCGCAAAGATGTCTATCTATCGCACGCAGCAAGGGCGTGGATTGAGGGGTTGCGGTGAGGGTGATTTGCAAAAAGGGAGTGCTGTGCTTGCTGTTTCAGAAACGCAGGCGAAAAAAAAGGATTTCAGGCTGAGCCTTGAAATCCTTGATTTATCTGTACCTAACGAGTGGTGCCCGGGGTCGGACTCGAACCGACACACCTTGCGGCGAGGGATTTTGAGTCCCTTGCGTCTACCAATTTCGCCACCCGGGCTCGTTCAGTGCAGGAGTCGGATTATGTAGAAACCCGCTTTGCTTGGCAAGCATTATCTGCCGTTAATCGCGTATTTTTACTAAAAAATAATATAAATTGTTGTTATCTAAGGCGGTTTTTTTATTGAAAGTTTGCCGATTCATACAGCCAGCTGAACAAAGAATCGGGTGCTTGGATGAATTTGTCAGCAAACTTTCTGTCTTTCTCAAGCCAAAAAGATTTTTATACTTCTTTTTTAAGCGTTAAAGCGCGTTCATACAGTGCATTTTTAGGTGCGCCGGTGATGGATACGGCCAGAGCCACGGCTTGTTTGAGCGGCAGCTCGGCAATCAAAGGCAATAAAACGTTATCGTAATCTGCCCCGTCGGCTTTGGTCGCTCGTGGTGCTGCATTCACTACCACGACCGATTCGCCTCGCTCCTGATTGCTATCGCTGGCTACCCAAGCGGCTAGCTCGCCAAGAGGCAGGCGGCGGATGGTTTCAAAGGTTTTAGTGATTTCACGGCAGAGTACGGCTTCGCGCTCCGGACCAAATACGCTGGCCATATCGTTTAAACAATCCACAATACGATGTGGCGCTTCATAAAATACACTAATGAAGTTTTGTTCTTTTAGCGCAGCCAGTGCATCGCAGCGTTGCTTGGTTTTTGGCGGTAAAAAGCCATAAAACAAGGCATGCGGGCAGTTAAAACCACTGGCTGATAAGGCGGTTGTTAGTGCAGAAGCGCCGGGAACAGGAATAATCTTGCAGCCGGCTGCGTGTGCTGCTGCAGCAAGCAGGGCACCTGGGTCAGATACTGCAGGTGTTCCAGCATCGGATACTTGGGCGATGGTTTCACCGGCCAGCATGCGGGCAACGAGTTTTTCAGCCATGCTGTGTTCGTTGTGCTCTCGCAAAGACACCATCGGCGTTGAAATATTAAAATGTTTAAGTAGCTGCCCAGTAACACGGGTATCTTCGGCCGCAATCACATCGGCCCCTTTTAATGCGGCAATGGCGCGAGGCGTCATGTCGTTAAGGTTACCGATTGGGGTGGCCACCACATATAATGCGGACTTAATAATAGGATTGGATTCTGTATGCACGCTAAGGCTCTCCTTTTTGCTTCGGAATTGCGCAGTGCGCTAGGGTCCGTACTATACGGTGCTGTACTGCTTACTGCCATAGCAGGCTGCGCTGCTGCGCCAGTTATTCCTCCTGTGGCGGCAAAACCAACGTTTACGATTGCAGCGCAGGCCAACGCCGCTGAGGCAAGTGCGGTGCACGTTTTACCCCTCGTCCCAACTACCGATCCTAAACCTGTGCGCCGTGATGGTTTTATTGCGGTATTGCTACCGGGCAAGAGCAAAGCAATGCGCCCGGCCGTGGATGCGATTAAGGCCGGGGTGCTGGCGGCAGAAAAATCGAATGGTAATGCTGAGCTGCCAGTGGTAAAAATTTTTGATACGGACGATTTGCCTGAAGAGGTGCTGGAGCAATTTAAACAGCTTAGCCAGCAAGGTGCGGTGGCGGTTATCGGGCCTTTAACTAAGCCATCCATTAATTATCTGGCGGATACAGGTGAGTTTGATATTCCTGTGATTGCTTTGAATTCTTTTGATGAAAAAACATTGCGTCGTGCCCAGCTCTATAGCTTTTCACTATCAATAGAGCAAGAAGCCCAGCAAATGGCCAAGCATATGTTTGATGAGGGCTTGCGTATGCCTCTGGTTTTGCAAGGCGATAGTCCTTTGTCAGCAAGGATGGTGCAGGGTTTTGCTGATGCCTGGCAGGAGGCAAATGGCTCATTACCTAAAATTTTTACTTTAAAAGATGCACGCAGCCAGGCGCAGCTTTTGCGCGATCAGCTGAAAGAAGGCGAGCATGATTCGGTTTTTTTTGCGGCTAATTCGAGGCAAACGCGCTTGTCTCGCCCTTTTGTGGGTAATGAGCGGCCCGTTTATGCCACCAGCCAAATTAATCCTGGTCATTTGAGCAGAACGGCCCGTGTGGACATGAATGGGATTCGTTATTTAGAAGCACCGTGGATTTTGAATCCGTTCAACAGCGATTACACCTTATTAAACCGCATTCGTTCTAAATCAAATGATGTTGAGCGCTTATTTGCTTTAGGCGTTGATGCTTGGAAATTAGCCACGCTATTAAGTAAAAAAGAAGAGATTAATTTTGATGGCTTAAGCGGTGGTATTAGTTTGGGCAGTGGTGGCCTGATTGTGCGCGAACTAACGCTGAATACTTTTAGTAGCGCAGAAGAAAGCGCGCCGGTCATTCCTGCGCCATGAATAATTTAGGCCTTGCCGCTGAAAACGCAGCCGTGATTTTTTTGCAGCAGCAGGGCTTAAAAATCATTGCGCGCAACTGGCAATGCCGCCGTGGTGAAATTGACATACTCGCTAAGGATGGTAATACCTTAGTATTTGTAGAGGTGCGGCAGCGCCGTAATGCGCGCTTTGGTGGGGCAGCGGCCAGCATAAGCCCGGCGAAACGCGCTAAACTGCGGGCGACAGCACAATATTACCTAATAAATGTTTCTCCTTTACCGCCTTGCCGCTTTGATGCAATTTGCTTTGAAGGGGAAACGATCAACTGGCTCAAAAACTGTATAGACGCCACTGAGGGATAAAAATGGATTTAGCACAACGTATTCGACAGCATTTTCTAGATAGCATCGACGCCAAGCAAATGGCGATGGAGCTGCTATCCCCAGGGATTCGCATTGGTGCCGAGAAAATGGTGCAAACCTTTATCTCGGACGGCAAAATCTTAACGTGTGGCAATGGTGGCTCCGCTGCTGATGCACAGCACTTTGCCGCAGAAATGGTGGGCCGCTTCGAGCGTGAACGCCCAGGTTTGGCTGCGGTGGCTTTATCGACCGATACTTCGGCGATTACCGCAATTGCCAATGATTACGACTACGATCTGGTTTTCTCTAAGCAAGTGCATGCCTTGGGACGCCCGGGCGATTTGCTGATTGCGATCTCTACATCGGGCAATTCGGCCAATGTGATTTCAGCGATTCATGCCGCGCATGATCGGCAAATGAACGTCATTGCCTTTACTGGGCGGGACGGCGGGCAAATTGGTGAGATTCTTTCGGGGGACGATGTGCATCTGTGTGTGCCTGTGCAGCGCACGGCGCGGATTCAGGAAGTCCACATTACGATGATTCATGCTTTATGCGATGCGGTTGATTATATGCTGCTGGGCGGCGAATGATGCGGCTAGAAAGCGCATTACTCGCCTTGGGGCTGGCAGCATCATTATCTGCCTGCGTGCCGATTCTATTAGTGGGCGGTGTCGCTGTGGGCGCTATGGTGGGGTCGGATCCACGTAAATCAGAAGTGATTAAAACGGATTTTGATTTAGGCGCCAAAATTAGCAGCGATTTGATCGATACATGGAAAGAACAAGCCCATGTGAACGTGACTGCCTTTAATGGCATCGTGCTGCTGACGGGTGAAGTGCCAGATGAGGCGGCTAAAGCCAAGGCGTATGAGATTGCGCAGCGGCAATCAAGGGCGCGCAAGATCTACAATGAAACCGTTGTTTCTGTGCCCTCTACTGCCGCGAATCGCTTATTTGATACGCAGCTAACTGCAAGGGTTAAAACGGCCTTGCTGGCCGATGCCAATGATGCCGATGCAGTGCATTTGCAAGTGATTACCGAGCGTAGCGTGGTTTATCTGATGGGCGTAAGCAGGCCCGATATCGCCGAATCTGCCGCTCGTGCTGCTAGCCGTGTATCGGGTGTGCGGCAGGTGGTGAAGCTGGTTGAGCCTTTAGCTGGAAGTTAATGCTTGGGGATATTTATTAAAAAGCGAGCTGACAGGCTCGCTTTTTGTTGCACTGCATAAAAATCATGACCGGTGGTCGGTAAGATTGGTGTGCGCAGCACATTAGCTTACAAGGAAAAGGTCGTATTTGTGCCTGTCCATGCTAAAATTAAAGACTGTAAAGTGCGCTTTTTGTGCATTGCTAGCTGTCTTGCTTTTCTACTGCTAAGCCGCATGCGGCCTTATAGATAGCCAGATTGCTTTCACGCCTTCCCCAATTACTTTTGCTGGAGTACAGGATGACATCCTCGATTTTTACCGCAGTAGAAATGGCACCTCGCGATCCGATCCTGGGTCTTAATGAAGCCTTCAATGCCGATACACGTGCTGGCAAGGTTAATCTGGGTGTAGGTGTGTATTACGATGACAATGGCAAGATTCCATTGTTGGCTGCAGTAAAAGCGGCCGAAAAAACCCGCATGGATGCTCAGCCGCCTCGTGGCTATCAAGCCATCGAAGGCCTTGGTGCATACAATCAAGCAGTACAAAATCTGGTATTTGGTGCAGACAGCGAGTTGGTTTCATCAGGTCGTGTGGTTACCGCAGAAGCTTTAGGCGGCACTGGCGCTTTGAAAATCGGTGCTGATTTCTTAAAGCGCCTTGATGCCAACGCTAGCGTTTATATCAGCGATCCAAGCTGGGAAAACCACCGCGCATTGTTTGAATCGGCTGGTTTTAAGGTAGAAAACTACCCTTACTACGATGTAGCGACTCGCGGTGTTAATTTCACATCGATGAAGGCCGCTTTACTTGGCTTGCCAGCAGGTTCGATTATTGTCTTGCACGCTTGCTGCCACAACCCAACGGGCGCAGATATGAGCGATGCGCAGTGGGCCGAAGTGGTTGAAGCCTGCCGTGAGCGTAAGCTGGTTCCGTTCCTCGATATGGCTTATCAAGGCTTTGCCGATGGCATTGAAGAAGATGCAGTTGCTGTGCGTTTATTCTCTGCTTCTGGCCTGCAATTCTTTGTTTCCAGCTCATTCTCTAAGAGCTTCTCGATGTATGGCGAGCGCGTAGGTGCCTTGTCTATCGTGACCGAAAACCGTGAAGAAGCGGGCCGTGTATTAAGCCAGCTTAAACGTGTGATTCGCACCAACTACTCCAACCCGCCGATTCACGGCGGTGCTGTGGTGGCGGCGGTATTGGCGAACCCAGAATTGCGTCAGCAGTGGGAAGACGAGCTAGCTGGTATGCGTGATCGTATCCGTGCCATGCGTACCAGTTTGGTTGCCAAACTGGCAGAGCGCGGTGTGGCGCAAGACTTTAGCTTTGTAGCGGCTCAGCGCGGTATGTTCTCCTATACCGGCCTGACAGCGGCTCAGGTTGAAGTGCTGAAAGATGAGTACGGCATTTATGCTGTGTCGACTGGTCGTATTTGTTTGGCTGCACTCAATACTAAAAACATTGATTACGTAGCGGATGCGATTGCTAAAGTGCTGTAAATTTAGCTTGCGCTCAATAAAAAACCCGCGAAGCGATTCGTGGGTTTTTTATTGCTGAAAATCGTAAGGGCTCGGCAGTCACGGCAAGGCCCCTTATTCAGCCGTTGCGCCAAGAAAAATGCCGTTCACTTTCTTTTTTTTATGGGTAAAAATTAGCCCACCATAGATGCTACCTGCTACAAACTGATTGGAGTCACTCTCTTCTTTATTCCAATAAGGTTTGTAGGCCTTCATCACCTCTTGAGTGGAGCTGCCAATTCGGATGCCACGCTGGGTATTTAAAGTGCTGGGCGCAAATAGGGTGATTGATGCTATTTTTTTTGCGCCTTGTTTTTTATCTGAAACCATATCCAGCGTAATACCACAATCGGCATAGGCCCACTCCTGATGATAGGCCCCGTCTGCCCCCCACAATTGATCAGGCCCCCGTTTTTCTTTGCAGCTGATTGCTTTTCTGACTTCTTTCTCAGGAAGATCAATCAGTAGATTGCCTATTTTCTCTTCTCGCAGCAGGGCAAATTCATCAGCAGCCCAAGAAGCATGACAAATAAATCCAAACATCATGCCAGTAATGATTTTTCTTAGCGGCTTCATTGATACCTCTGTTTAACGTGAATGAGCTTGTGGCCAGCAGGGAGGGTAAATCCCCTGACGATGATTAACTAATCCGTAATCGCCTTGCGTGAGAAGTCTTTGGGTCTAAAGCCCAAGGCAAATAGCGATGCGAAGTAAGTCCCTGCTCCAGCGACCACCAATACACTGAGCCAGCCAACGCGTACCAGCTTACTCATTTCGGCAAAGACAGGCATAAAGTGCAATAAGAGAAACAGCAGGGCGCTCATGGCGACTACGCCGAATGCGATGCGCAGCATAAAGCCCTTCCATGCTGCTTGTGGCGTGTAATAGCCCCGTAAACGCAGCGTGCGGTATAGCAAGCCTGCATTCAGGCATGCGCCTAGGCTCATCCCTAGCGTCAGTCCTGCGTGCTTGAAAGGCAGGGTATACAAGAAGATCAGGTTGATTGCTAGCGTTACGAATAGCGTGATTATCCCAATTCGTACTACGGTTTTAATTTCCTGCCTTGCATAAAACGCGGGGGCGAGGATCTTAATTAGGATGAGTCCAATTAAGCCCACGCTATAGCCCACTAGCGCCTGCTGGGTCATTAAGGCATCGTGCATAGAGAACTTGCCGCCTTGGAATAGAGTGAGCACTAAGGGCTCGGCAAGGATGGCTAAAGCCACGGTGGCGGGTAGGCAAAGCATGATGCACAGGCGCAGCCCCCAATCCAGCAAACGATCGTAGCTGACCTGATCGCCACTGGCATGGCTACGGGCTAGGCTAGGCAACAGAATCGTCCCCAGTGCAACGCCAAGCACGCCGGTCGGGAATTCCATCAGGCGGTCGGCATAGTAAATCCATGACACACTGCCTGAAGCTAGGAAAGAAGCGAGGTTGGAATTAATAATCAAGCTGATCTGCGCCACTGATACGCCAAAAATAGCAGGGCCCATTTGCTTGATGACGCGCCATACCCCTTCATCTTTCAAATCTAGCTTGGGCCACATGAGCATGCCCAGTTTGGCTAGGTGGGGTAGTTGATAGCAAAGCTGGGCCACGCCTCCAATGAGTACGGCAATGGCAAGCGCAAAAATAGGGTGATCCATCAGCGGAGCTAGCCATAATGCGCAGGCAATAAATGAAATATTTAAAAGTGTGGGGACAAAGGCAGGAACCGAAAATCGGTTATAAGTATTGAGAATGCTCCCGACTAAAGATGATAGAGAAATCAATAAAATATAGGGAAACATATAGCGGAGCAGCTCTACCGCCAGATTAAATTTATCCGGACTTTTAGCAAAACCTGCCGCAGAAAAATAAATAATTGCCGGGGCCGCTAAAACACCGATTAGGGTGACTAAAATCAAAACCAAGGTCAGCATTCCCGCAATTTTGGCGATAAATTCTTTGGTCGCTTCTTCGCCTTTCCGCGTTTTATATTCTGCCAGCGTGGGGACAAAGGCTTGTGAAAACGCACCTTCTGCAAAAATGCGCCGCAGCATATTGGGCAGTTTAAATGCGGTAAAAAAGACGTCAGTGGCAGCGCCTGCGCCAAATACATGGGCAATAATGGTATCGCGAACAAAGCCCAGAATACGGGAGACCAGTGTCATTGAGCTGACTGCGGCCAGTGTTTTAAGGAGGTTCATACCGGAGGGTCTGAGTAGTGAGGGGCCAATTATAAGGCCGTATCTTATTCCTGTAGCAAGCAAACACTGACTCACTGAATTTATGGGAAAAATGAGTTTTTTTTGCCTAGGCTACAAAGATCGAGTTGATATGTGCTTGCCAGAAGGTAAAAGTGAGGCTATCATCGCCGGTTTCCGAATTAGCCCGATTTTTGGGCAAGCCCGTCAGGAGTTTCAAAACATGGCTAACAGTGCCCAAGCTCGCAAGCGTGCACGTCAGGCTGAGAAAGCCCGCCAGCACAATACTAGCCAGCGTTCCGCTTTCCGCACCGCGATCAAAAAGGTGCTGAAGGCTGTGGAAGCAGGTGATAAAGCTGCGGCTCAGACCGTCTTCCAGCTATCAGTCAGCATCATTGACCGTATCGCGGACAAAGAAATCTTCCACAAGAACAAGGCAGCTCGTCATAAGAGCCGTCTGTCTGCAGCAATCAAGGCTATGGCCTAATTCTGTAGATGTTCGAGTGAAGAAAACCCCAGCCTCGGCTGGGGTTTTTGTTTGCCTGCTATTTACAGGTTAACGGCGTAAAGGCGGCATTCTCAACCGGAAGGCGGGCATAAGGCGCTGATAGTCTGCTTCTTCAAAGGTAGATAAATGCTCTATTTCATCGTGATCAACAAGGCAAGTGAGCCGTACAAAACGGCCTGTTTCTTTCCAGATAGCAGCAGCTAAACGCTCACTGATCCACTCCGGGCTTTCAGAGCTGCTGCATTCTCCATTCAGATTTAGTAGACAAGTATCACTACTTAAGAGGCGCTGTTCATGCCATAGCGTTACAATGCCTTCTCGCGTCAGAGCATAAAGGCAGCGTTTAGCCTCAAAACAGGAAAGTGGTGCAATACTCAGTTGAAGCTGCAAATTAACGGACATAATGCTCGCTCCTTGTTTTGGCTGGCAGTTTGTTGGTTTTGATGATGTTTGCAGGTTCCGGTTTGATACAAATTTTATGCGTTAATTGAGGCGAGTAGTTGGTTTAAAAATAAAAAGAATCTGAAGTGTGGCCTAATCTGTTTTTCCCTTAGCTAGATCAGTCTTAAGCCCTGTGGGTGGCTTGAATCTTATAGGATTTATAGCTGCTTTCTTGACCGTATATCGGCAGGGCGGACGCGTTTATGCTAAATTTTATCAACGATGCAAGACGAGCATGAATTGATGTCGCAAGTGGATTCAGAACAACTTCCTTTACCACGCATTCTTGTTGTGGATGACTCTCGGATTGTCCGCGCAACAATTAAGAAGCACCTTGCTGCGGCTTATGATGTAGTTGAAGCGCCCAATGGCGAGGAGGGCTGGCAGCGCCTGTTGGCCGATGAAACAATTCAGCTGCTGATCTCCGATTTATCCATGCCTGTACTTGATGGTTTGGGCCTTTTGGCCCGGGTGCGCAGTGCGGGCGATGGTCGTCTTTATTTATTACCGGTGATTATTATCTCGGGTGAAGAAGACGATATCACCAAGCAAAAATGCGTTGAATGCGGCGCAACTGATTTTATTACCAAATCCACAGATCGCAGCGAAATGCTGGCGCGTGTGGCGGCTAATATTCAATTGGCGGCGATTCAGTGTGAACTGGCATTAGCGCGTGCAGAGCAGGCGCAGGCGGTGACGAGGGACAAGAGTACTGGGGTAGCTAGCTCACATTTGCTGATGCTGCAAATGGAGCAATCCATGGCCTATGCTTTGCGCCACAATTCTGAAGTGACTCTGCTGCTTTTAGAAATTGATAATTACCAGCCTCTGAAGCAAAAACTAGGTGATAGGCTGGCTGATCAAATGCTGAATTTATTAGCTAAATTATTGGCGGCTAAATTACGGCGTGAAGATACTTTGGCTCATGTGGACGGGCCGCAGTTTGCGATTGTGGCTCCGGGTACTTCCTTAAGTGAAGTGCGGGTGATGGCCGAGCGTTTGCGGCAGGGCGTTGCGGCAGCCAGAATTAATTTCCGCGATGAGCGTTTGGAAGTGAGCGCCAGCGTGGCAATCGCAAATTCTTGGCATGATGACACGCATTCGGCCCCGGCTTTATTTAGCAAAGCCATAACGCGTCTTTATGCCTCGGTTGGAGATGGCCGGATTTTAATGCCGGATGAGAACATCAATCGCCTGCCTCTATTACCACTGGCAGATGCGTTGCTGATGTTACATAAAGGGCATCAGGATGAGGTGCGCCCGCATCTTCCCGCCTTATTGGCGAGCTTAACGCCATTAATTAATTTGGCAAATGAAGAGTACGGGCTGGGGTGGTCTTTGGATTTTTTGCGTAAACCAGATGAAGTTAATCATTCATAAGAAGCAGGAGCCGCGCTAAGCCATTTGCACTTCGGTGTCATCTGTTTGGCGCTGTTCTACAAACAAGCTGTTGCCCAGTTTACTTTTAGCAAGATGCTTGGCATGGGTCGCTGCGGCGGCGACTTCATGATGGGTAAGATACATATCTTGATGCGCCTCAATCACACCAATCGATAAGCTGCTTAGCGGAAAGTGTTGCAATTCGCCGCGGCGATCAGTGCTGCTGTAACCATTTTGTAAGAGATGCTCCGGCTTAAACAAGCTTTGCACCCGCAGCTCAAATTCTTTGAGCAAGCTTTTGCAGCGTTGTTTCCAGTCTGTTGAGCGAAATAAAATCATAAAATCATCGCCGCCAATATGGCCAACAAAGTCGATTTGTGGGTCGGCAATGCTGAGCAGCAGCTCCCCTAGCATGCGAATCATTTTATCGCCGCAGGCATAACCATAGACATCGTTGTAGGGCTTGAAGTGGTCTAAATCGATATAGGCTGCGGTGAAGTAGCGCTGTTCGGTCAGTAAAATCTCTATTTGTTCTTCTATAGGCACATTGCCCGGTAGCAGGGTCAGCGGATTGGCGTGCCGTGCGGCGCGAATTTGCAATTCGGTAATGGCGCGCATTAAGTCATGGCCTGTGCCCATGCCCAGATAATGCCCTTGTTCAATAATGATAAAGCCATCGGCCAGATGGCGATGATCTGCCGCGGTAACCAGCTGGGAGAGCTCTTGCAAGCTGGTGGAGTGCTCTACAATCAGGGGTGTGCAATCCATCAGTCCCTTGCAGGGTTTGTTGCCATAGAGCTCGTGGGCAAAGGGGCGGCCAAAGAATTCGATCACTTCATGGCGCCGTAATAAGCCAACAGGGCGCTGCTCATCAATCACGGGTAGCGCATGAATTTGCGGGTATTTGCTAAAAATACGGCAGATTTCTGTGCCGCTTTGCTTGGGTAAAACAGTGGGCACTTCAACTAATAATTGGCCTGCTGTTTGCGCTTTAAGCAGGCTTGGGCGGTAATCTTTTTCTTGCAGATTAAGATTGAGCTGTCTTGGCGGATGCGCATTGGGCAGGGCAATAAAATAGCCTTGTACATAGCCAATGCCGATGTTTTGTACGACTTGCAAATCAGCCTGAGATTCAATGCCTTCTGCAATGACGCGGGTGCCGGTATTGAGTGCGATATGTTGAATTGATCTGACAAACTGGCGTTTTTGCGCGTCGCAAGCCAAGCCTTGGATAAAGTATTTATCAATTTTGACAAATTCAGGCTTGAGCTCTGACCAGAGCCTGAGCGAGGAAAAGCCTTCCCCTAAATCGTCGAGTGCAATTTTAAAGCCCATATCCCGATAATGCAGCAATGCTTCTTTGAGTAGATTGTAATCGTGAGTAGGCTGGGTTTCGGTAAGCTCGATGACGACGCGCTGCGGGGCTAGCCCTGCATCATTCAGTAGGGCCAGCGTTGCGCCCGGTTTAAAGTCTTGCTCTGCTAAGCAAGAAGGAATCACATTCAGAAATAAACGTCCGGCTAATTCTTCCCGCACAAAGGCTTTGATCACCGCTCTGCGACATGCAAAATCTAAAGCATGCAGGCAGCCTAGCTCTTCTGCTGTGCGAAAAAGATTAATGGGAGAATGTAAAAAGCTGGAAGAAGGACCGCGAATGAGCCCTTCATAGCCAAAAATTTCGCCATCCCGGGTGGATGCGATGGGTTGGAAAAGTGCCGTTAACTGGTTTTGGCTAATAATATCTTCAAGTTCGTGCCTGAGTGATTCTAGGCTAGGTGATTCATTCATTGTAAAGCCAAATATGCAACGTGAATTGTAAGCATAACAGCGGAGAGTTACGTTCGCGTTACAGATGACTGGCCTGAATCATCCGGTAATTTAGATGAACTAAATCAAGTTGGCTGCCTTGAGTTCCTGTTTTAAATAGGCATAGAAAATGGGTGCAGCCACTAAGCCGGGCAAGCCAAAAATGGCTTCCATCAGCAGCATAGCAAGCAGCAGCTCCCACGCAAAAGCATGGATGCGCCCACCTACAATTCGTGCATTTAAAAAGTATTCCAGCTTATGAATAATGACTAAAAAGGCCAGTGAGCCTGCGGCTACAGAAGCGGAGACACTCATGCTGACGGCCACAATGGCGGTATTGGAAATCAGATTACCAATGACCGGTAATAAACCTGCCAGAAAGGTAATCACAATTAAGGTTTTGGTGAGGGGGAGCGAAATACCAAGCGCGGGTAAAACCATGGCCAGATAAATCAGCGTAAAAAAAGTATTCAGGGCGGAAATACGAACTTGAGCAAACACAATTTGACGGAAAGAATCGGCTAAGCGAGAGCAGCGTGTTTGTAGCGCATTGAGTAAGGGGGCTTTATTACTATTATTGTGGTGCAAAGACAGCATGGCCCCAATCACCATTGCAATTAGCATCTGTGCCAGCGTATGGCCGGTGCGCGCGCCCATTTGCTGTAATTGGGCAATATGTTTATCAGACCATTGATAGAACGCTGTTTTCCAGGCACTTACATCTTGCGGAAGGCTTTCCAGTATCCAGGCGGGCAGCCAGTTGGCTAGCTCCAGATGCAGCGCTTCGGCGATTTCTGCTGATTTACGCATGATGCTGGGCATTGATGCTGATTCACCATGAAATACCGAAGCTAAGCTAAATCCCATTAATACCAGCAGCAGGATAATGCCCGCAGAAAAAATAATCAGCGCAACGGGCTTGGCGTGTTTGGGGGGCAGGCGTGAGATAAAGGGGCCTTGAGCTGCCTGAGCCACCAGCTCGTAAACCAGCAAACCAATCAGTAAAGCAGGGAGTAAGTGATTGAGCATCACTAATAGTAAAAACAGTCCAATGAGGCAATAGCTGGCAATACCTGCGAAGCGGTCGAGCTTAAGCATGATTTAATCCGGGGGTCGGGAGAGCGGTGTCAGTTATTGGGAGCTGGAGTTGGTGTTCTGCTCCCAACTCCCAACTCCTCAAAAATCTACATCGAAAAACGATTGGTAATTGGCATACGCCAATCTTTGCCAAAAGCGCGGTGAGTAATACGTGGGCCTACTGGTGCCTGACGGCGCTTGTATTCATTGATCGTGAGTAAATGCACCACGCGATCTACATCGGCCTTGGCAAAGCCCTTGGCAATGATTTCGGTACGGCTGAGGTTTTCTTCTACATAGGCTTGCAAAATGGCATCTAAGACTTCATAAGCGGGTAATGAGTCTTGGTCGGTTTGATCAGGCCGAAGTTCCGCCGAGGGTGGGCGAGTAATAATCCGCTCTGGAATCACCACGCCTTGCGTATTGCGCCAGGCAGAGAGGCGATACACCAGCGTTTTTGCTACGTCTTTGAGCACCGCAAAGCCACCTGCCATATCACCGTAGAGCGTAGCGTAACCGGTGGTCATTTCGGATTTATTGCCGGTGGTGAGTACCAGCTTGCCGGATTTATTCGATAGCGCCATCAGGAGCGTACCGCGAGCGCGCGCTTGCAGGTTTTCTTCGGTGGTATCCGCGGCCGTGCCTTCAAATTCACCCGCCAGGCCATTCATAAAGGCTTCGTAGATCGGCCAGATTTCTATTTCTGAATATTTGCAGCCAAGGATTTTAATCATTTCGCGTGAATCATCCACGCTGATATCGGCGGTGTAGCGAGACGGCATCATTACCGCATGTACCTTGTCTGCACCTAGCGCATCTACGGCAATCGCGAGCGTTAGCGCCGAATCAATCCCGCCTGATAGACCCAAGAGCACGCCGGGGAAGCGATTTTTGCCGATATAGTCTTGCACGCCCAAGACGAGGGCCTGATAGGCGCTGGCTTCATCGCTTAAATCAGGGGTAATGGTGGCGGCTTGTAAATTGCCCTTGCTGTATTCAACGATGGCAATTTGCTCGCTAAATGCGGGCAGCTGGGCCACGAGTTCGCCTGATTTATTCAGCGCAAAGGACTGGCCATCAAAAATCAGCTCGTCTTGCCCGCCGATCATATTGCAATACACCATCGCCATGCCGGTTTCTTCAACGCGCTGGCCGACTACTTCGCGGCGGGTGGATTGCTTGGCTTGGTTGTAAGGCGATGCATTAAGAATTAACAGTAATTCAGCGCCTTCGTCATCGGCGGCCGATGCAGGCTCGATATCCCAGATGTCTTCACAAATGGCTAAGCCAATCTGTACGCCATCCTGCTCGAAGACAAAGGGCGAATAGCCGGGTGAAAAATAGCGCACTTCATCAAACACCTGATCATTAGGCAGCAAGAGCTTGTCGTAGCGGCCCAGTACATTGCCATCCCGAATCACAATAGCGCTGTTAAATCGCTCGTCACCACTAGCACGCGGATAGCCCAGCACCAGTGTGATGCCGTCCAGCTCGTCAATAAAGCGGCCAACACACTGGGCGCATTCGGCCAAAAAGGCTGGGCGCAGCAGTAGGTCTTCAGGCGGGTAGCCGCTTAATGCCAGCTCAGGCGTGAGCAAAATATCAGCGCCCTTGGCTTTGGCTTCGATAGCCGCAGCAAAAATTTTAGTCGTGTTACCGGCAAGATCGCCGACGATGGAGTTGAGCTGGGCAATGGCGATTTTCATCGTAAGGGTTTCGGCTGGAAGCAAAAAACCTATTTTAAGCTAGAACGTAGCGGGTATGTAGAGTGGGGCGCTGTTTTATCGTGCCCGCATTTAAGGCCATGTTCAGCTTGTCTCTGTGTTTAGCGGGTAGCGGGGCATGGTGCCTTGTAGGAAAAGACGAAATGATGACTTCCTCTTGCTTTGCCGTACTGCGCTACTAAGGTTGGAAAAAGCATTTCTTTGTTTTGTTAGCGCAAAGCTGTCCTATTCTTGAATAGAAGCACATCGCTTAATGGGGCTTACAGTATGCGTAGTGTAAAAAGTATGTTCTTAGCGCTGGGTGGCTTGGTTGTGCTATCACTGATTTTATTGGTAAGCGTCGCCATTTTACTGAAGCAAAGCGCTGATGAGCATAGCCAGGCCGAATTACAACGCTACAACTCTTACTTATTGGCTGATGAGTTAAGGCAAAGCTCGGATGACCTTACCCGCTTGGCTCGTAGCTATGTGATTACAGGCGATGCCAAATACGAAAAGCAATACTGGGATGTGCTTGATATACGCAATGGCAAAAAGCCCAGACCTCAAGAGTATCAGCGTATTTATTGGGATTTTAAGGCGGTGAGCGATAGCCTGCCGCGTCCAGATGGCCACTTAGTTGCCCTGCAAGAGTTAATGAAACAAGCCGGTTTTACTGAAGCAGAATTCGCCAAATTAAAAGAAGCTCAGGCTAATTCAGATGGCTTGGTTAAAAGTGAAACCATCGCCATGAATGCCGTGAAAGGACGCTTTGCAGATGATGCGGGTGGTTTTAGCAAGCAAGGTGAGCCTGATTTAAAACTCGCAGCAGATCTGATGCATAACGTGGCTTATCACCAGTACAAAGCACAAATTATGGGCCCGGTCGATGCGTTTTTTGTTTTGCTGGATAAACGCACTGCGGCCCAGGTGATAAGTGCCGAGCAAAGCAAGCAGTTTTATTTACAAATTTTACTGGCCATGATTTTTTTATTTGGTTTGGGTTTATTGCTGGTTTTAGTTTGGATGTATCACCGCCTGATTAGTCTTTTGGGGTGCGAGCCCCAAGAGGCATTGCAGATTGTGCAGGAAATTGCTGCGGGTAATTTAAATGCGAAATTTAACGCCAGCCATCAGCGCAGTCTTTTAGGCGCTCTGGATGGGATGAATCAACGTTTTAGGCTGGTGATTGGCGACATCAGAAGTACATCGGCTGTTTTGGCGCAGACTTCAGTGCAGGTTAATGCTTCAGCGCAGCGTTTATCGCAAAATGCATCTGAGCAAATGGATAGTATCGAAAGCACCAGCATCGCATTGAAAGAGATTAACTTTACTGTCGGGCAAAATAGCGACAATGCCAAAGTGACTGAAGGAATGGCTGGAAAATCGGCTAGTGATGCGGTAAAGGGCGGAGAAGCCGTTAAGCAAACCGTGAATGCCATGCGGCAAATTGCTAAGAAAATTAGCATTATTGATGATATTGCCTATCAGACTAATTTACTGGCGTTGAACGCGGCTATTGAAGCAGCAAGGGCGGGGGAGAATGGTAAGGGCTTTGCTGTGGTTGCATCTGAAGTGAGAAAGCTGGCTGAGCGCTGCCAACTGGCCGCTCAGGAAATTAGTGATTTAGCCAGTAATAGTGTTGAGCAGGCAGAGGGGGCGGGTAAGTTGCTTGAAGATATTGTGCCGACGATTCGCAAAACTTCTTTTTTGATTCAGGAAATATCCTGTGCATCGCAGGAGCAGGCACAAGGAATTGATCAGATCAGCGCTTCGGTAGAGCAATTCACGCAAGGCACACAAGCTAACGCTAGCGCCGCCGATGCGCTCAGCCGCGCCGCACAGGAGCTGGCCGAGCACGCTAGTGTGCTAGAGAAGAACATTAGTTTTTTTCACGGTCAGTAGTTTTTTTGCGGGAAGCTGCAAGTTGCTTCTTGGCGTGGTGGGCATGCTTTTGTGCCCACGCGGCAGGGCTAAATGGTGCGCTGAGTACCGCCTGCGTGGGCAAGATAAAGCGTTTTGTCTGCTAGTAAGAAATGCCCGGAGCTCTAGTCGGGCATAATGCTTTCGGCGTAATCAAAGAGTGCAGAAAGAATGTCCGCCTGCTGCTCGCTGACGTTTTCCGATAGCGTATCAATTGCTTCACCAAAGGCTTCCAGCGTGCGTGCGCCACCTGTGCCATCGAACAACTTTGCTGCACGGTGTTGCTCCCAGCGTTGCAATTCTGCCGCGGTTAATGTGCTTGGAAAGTTTCTGGCGCGGTAGCGGAAAAGCACTTCTTCAAGGCGGCTATCTTCAAAGCTCACCCGCTCTTTAGCCAGCTCTTCGGGGCTAAAGTTGCGTAGCTTAGCTAGAAGACGCTTATCATTATTGCCAATAAATCCGCCGTATAAATCTTCATCCACATCGCTTTTTGCATGCTCGCTCGTAAACACCTGCTGCCAGATTGCGCTCATATCGGGGGCGCTTTCGGCTATTTTGGCGTGAGCCAAGGCCTGTTCTACGTCGATATTCCAATGTGCAGCTCGCTCACTACTTAATGTTTTGAGATTGCCAATCACAATGGGCGACTTATTAATATGGATGCTTTTAATCGGCAGGCGAGGGACACCTTCGGGTAAATCAGCCGTTTTGCTGAACATACGCAGGCGGATGGTTTCCGCGTCCAGCTTGAAAATCTCACTTGGATCAAAGGCTAAATCCCAAACGATGATTTCGTTTTTATTGTTGGGATGCATGGCGAGTGGCCAAACCAGCGCGATGCAGCCGCGCTCTGCGGAAAACATGCCGCTGATATGTAGGAAAGGTTTGGCATTGGGGAGGCCAATTTGCTCTAGCACCTTGTCTTTTTTACGCAGTGAAAAGCAAAAATCGAATAGCTTGGGTTGTTTCTCACGGATTAGCCGTGCCAGTGCAATGGTGGCACGCACATCAGATAGCGCATCGTGCGCCGCTTCGTGGCTGATGCCGTTGGCCTTGGTGAGATGTTCTAATTTGAAGGAAGGGCGGCCATCGTCGTGTGTTGGCCAAACAATGCCTTCGGGGCGCAGCGCATAGGTGGTGCGTACCACATCGAGTAAATCCCAGCGGCTGCAATCATTTTGCCATTCACGCGAATAGGGCTCGATCAGATTGCGCCAGAACATAAAGCGCGTGACTTCATCGTCAAAACGAATCGAGTTATAACCTAACCCTACCGTGCTAGGCATAGCCAGCTCGGCCTCGATACGGGCCGCAAACTCAAACTCGTCTACACCATTTTCTAAGCACTGCTGAGGCGTAATGCCCGTAAGCAGGCAGGATTCAGGATCGGGCAGATAGTCAGGTGTGGGTTTACAGAAAATATTGAGTGGCTTGCCGATTTCATTTAACTCTGCATCGGTGCGAATGCCAGCAAATTGCGAAGGGCGATCACGGCGTGGGTTGATGCCAAATGTTTCGTAATCGTGCCAGTAAAAGGTATGCATATAGATAAAGCCTCTGGGAATCGCTGCCTGATTATAAGGCTTTTGAATTTGCATGGTGCTTTGTAACGACTCAGGGCTAGGGAAAAGCACTGTAGATGTTAATGGATAGAGTGCTAAACCTTGGGGTACAGAGTAAAACGAGGCACAGAGAAAGCCTTGTTTTCCTCCGTGACCCTCCGTGTTTTCCCTTTTCTCCGTGGTTTAAGGTTGGGGGATTAGAGGGGTTTATTGCTTGCGCGGGCTAAGGCTGCGAAACGGCGCGGCCAGCGGGTCACCAATAAATACCCCTTGCGCAGGCCATTCCACACTTTTCCAATAGGCTTCTACTGCTGTGGCACCCGCCAGATAGTGATAGAGCAAAACCTGTGGATGCGGGAATTTTTGTGGGTAAGAGTAAGGCTCGCTCACCGTGCCATAGCTGGCAGTAGCGCCAGCTTCCAGCCATTTTAAACTGCTCATCTGGCTGCTGTCGGTCAGCATGCCGCCAAAAGAAGTCAGATGATCGGCCAGTGCGCCGGGTAAAAATTGCAAGGTTTCCAGCTTATCTACCTTGGTGAGCCCTGTTTGATAAATCAGCACATCTTTTTTATGGCTGATTACATCGCCGTGCAGATTCTCAATTTTAATGGCTGGGCGCTCTACCGTCTGTGTGGGCGGGAATAAAGGCGCTCTGGCGCTGCGGGTTTTATCACTCGTGGTTAAATAATAAGCCGTGCCTCGCGGGAAGCTCCCCCAAGCCTCGCTGCCGCGATCAATTAATTTTTTAGCTTCTGCCAGATTATTGGCCGCTAGCATCATGCTGGGGCGTAAGCCTAAATCGCTGAAGGGCTGGGTGCTGGCATGGTTAAAGTATGGTGAGGCAGGAGTCGGCTTGCCCGTGCTCTGACAAATGCCCTCTTTATAACCCAGCGTAAAGGCATAAGTGATACTCAGGCAATTTACCCGATAAGGCTTGGTCCATGCCAGTGCCAGTGCCTGAATATGAGCGGGCAGTGCTGTATCTAGCTCCGCTTTGGCTTGCGCCAACTCACCTTCGCTAATCCAGCTACGGTCTGTGGGCAGGCTAATTTGAAAGATCTGCTCAGGCTTTAAACCATGTTTTTCTGCGTAGTAACGTGCAATTTCGGCTGATAAGGGATCATTACGATTCACGACCACGGCTAGCTGGCTGGCGTTGAGCTGATAAAAAGGCGGCTTAGGCGGGGCAGCCCAGAGTGAGGCAGAAAGAAAGAGAGAGATAAGGCCGAAGAGAAGCTTCACAAGCAGGGTCCTGATCTTTGGATGACAAGGATGTTAAGCCATGCAAAGTACGAATGCCAGTTTGTTTTACAACTGAGTCCGGCACAGGCGTTGTGTGTTTTTATACAACAAAAACATTAATAATTTACTTTTTTTTTAATGTTTTTTTATTTTTTTTGTTTAATGTTTTTATTTTTTAAATTTATATTTTTAAATTCAAAAAGGCAATTTTACAGTTTGTTTTTCTATAAAAATAAATGAACGAGGTTTGCTAGGTGTTTTTATTTTATTGAAATTAAGTGTTTGATTTTTATTATATACAATAATTCTTATATTCATTTTTGTGAATTACTTGAAGTTTTGTGTTAGCTTTCTTTTGTTGTAAAATTGTTTCTATAAAAATTTTAGGGGATCTGGCATGCTGAAAAAACTAGCACTAGCAACACTATTTATTTCATCCGTTTCACACGCTGCAGTTTTTGATTTTAGTGGAAGTATCAATTACCACAAAGACGTTGTGAAGCTTGGTTTTACCTTGAATCAAGCAAATACAAACGTAAAAGTCTGGACAGATTCATTCCGTAACGGCATAAATTTTGACCCGGTTACTGTCGTATGGAAAAAGGAAGGCTCAGTATGGAGCTTATTGGGGCAGAATGATGATGATGCCAGTATTGCTCCGGGCCAAACCCGCTTTGATTCTGGTTTGAAATTTACAACTCTGGCCGCTGGTGAATATCTGTTTACGATCGCTACTTATAATAATCGCGCTCGTGGCTCAGTGCTTAGCAGTGGCTTTACATACGACAATCAGGCTCCAATTCGTCTGGAAGATTGGGCTCAGCCAGCCAATGGTCTCAATAAGGGCAAAAACTGGAGCGTACATTTAAGCGGAGTGGATTCTGTAACTCCGGTACCTGAGCCAGAAACATATGCCTTAATGGGCATGGGCTTGCTCGGATTATTAGGAGTAGCTCGCCGCCGTAAAACTGCAGCTTAAGCCTGTATTTGATTGAAACGCAGCAAAGCAAAAAGCCCAACCTTGCGGATGGGCTTTTTGCTTTCTTACTGGGGTGGCTGATGGGGCTCGAACCCACGACAACAGGAATCACAATCCTGGACTCTACCAACTGAGCTACAGCCACCGCTGAGCGGTGCGTTTAAGACTTAATATACTACAAGTCTAAAACTAAAATCTTGGTTCGTTTTAATAGTCGATCACACACTTGGCGCACCCGACAGGAATCGAACCTGTAACCTACGGCTTAGAAGGCCGTTGCTCTATCCAGTTGAGCTACGGGCACACTGTACAACCGTACTATAAATCTACTTATCTGGGTGAATAAGTTCTTACTTTAAAACAACTTATCGGATAAGGATAAGTTCTGGTCGGGGCGGTGGGATTCGAACTCACGACCCTCTGCTCCCAAAGCAGATGCGCTACCGGGCTGCGCTACGCCCCGAACAGAGGACGCAATATACTGTGCAGGCTTTTTGGCGTCAAGCACCTTCGCGATCTTTTTTCTGAGACGGATAACGCTAAACGTGGGTAAATGGGGTGGATTCTTACGCTACTCTTTGTTTTTTATGGTGATTTTTGTCGTAAAAAATATCTGAAATATAGGTTAATTTTTTTGATATTTCCTAGTTAGTTAAACAGCACCCACTTAGAAAAATATGTAGGAAATGTTTGGGCTAGATGCTTTTGCATGAGAAAATGCGTTTTTTGCGATAGAAACAGCAGGAGTTTTACCCATGACAGCCCAAATTCTCGACGGAAAAATCATTTCGGCCGAAATTGTTAGTGATGTTCGCGCCAAAGTAGATGCCCGTGTGGCAAGTGGCTTACGTGCTCCTGCACTTGCCGTGATTTTGGTTGGGGCAGACCCTGCTTCTCAAGTCTATGTAGGTAATAAGAAGCGTCAGTGCGCTAATGCTGGGATTCGCTCTATTGATATCGATTTACCAGCGGATACTTCTGAAGCTGATTTGCTGGCCCTAGTGGCTAAGTTTAATCAGGACGATGAGATCGACGGTATCTTGGTACAACTGCCTTTACCAAAACATATTAATGCAGAGAAAGTGATCGAGCTGATCGACCCGGTAAAAGATGTCGATGGTTTCCATCCTTATAATATTGGTCGCCTCGCTTTAAAAATGCCTTTGCTGCGCCCGTGCACCCCACGCGGTGTGATGACTTTATTAGAGCGAACCGGAATTGATATCGTTGGTAAAGACGCTGTCATCGTGGGCGCATCTAATATCGTAGGTCGCCCGCAGGCTTTAGAGCTTTTACTGGCTCGCGCTACCGTTACGATCTGTCATAGCAAAACGCAAGACTTAGAAAGCAAAGTACGTGGCGCAGATATTGTAGTGGCTGGCGTAGGTATCCCTAATTTTGTGAAAGGGGACTGGATTAAGGCGGGCGCGATTGTGATCGACGTGGGCATCAATCGCTTAGAAAACGGCAAGCTCTGTGGTGACGTTGAGTTTGATGTTGCCAAAGAAAAAGCAGCGTGGATTACGCCAGTGCCGGGGGGGGTGGGCTTGATGACTGTGGCTACTCTGATGCAAAACACTTTTGATGCTTGCGTAAATCGCAAGGGTTGATTGAGCATTTAGTCTTACATATGTAACTCTTTTCCAGTGTGATGCCACATTGGAAAAGGGAAACAAGTAGCGTCTTTGGCGCAGTTTTGCCTATCAATTGCCGGATTCCCTGCCTCATGTCTTATCAGTTAGTTAAACCTTTTCTTTTTTTACTCGACGCCGAAAAAGCGCACGCTGCGGCGTTTACCGGCTTGCATGCCTTGCATAGCTTGGGATTTTTGCGCACGTTTACGCCTACGGTGCCTGAATGCCCTGTTTCTGTGATGGGGCTGGATTTTCCGAATCCTGTTGGGCTGGCCGCTGGCTTAGATAAAAATGGTGACCATATCGATGCGATGGCCGAGCTGGGTTTTGGTTTCCTAGAAATCGGCACCATCACACCTCGTCCTCAGCCGGGTAATCCTAAGCCACGTTTGTTTCGTTTGCCGGAAGCCGAGGGCATTATTAACCGTATGGGTTTTAATAATGATGGCGTGGATAAGCTGATCGAGAACGTTAAAAACAGCAATTATCAGGGTATTTTGGGTATCAATATCGGCAAAAATGCGGACACGCCGATCGAGAACGCAGCTGATGACTATCTCATCTGCTTAGATAAAGTGTATGAACACGCCAGCTACGTCACGGTCAATATCTCTAGCCCTAATACAAAGAACTTGCGCCAGCTGCAAGGCGCGGATGAATTGGGGCGTTTGCTGACGGCTTTAAAGCAAAAGCAAACAGAGCTTGCGGATCGTCATGGCCGCTACGTACCTCTTGCCCTTAAAATAGCGCCCGATTTAGATAGCAACCAAGTTCAGGATATTGCCGAGCGCCTAGTGGCTAGCGGTATCGATGCTGTGATTGCCAGCAACACCACATTATCCCGTGTTGGTGTCGAGCATTTAAAACATGGGCAAGAAGCGGGGGGCTTGTCGGGCGCACCGGTCAGGGCCAAATCAACCAAGGTAATTCGTGATCTGGCCGAAGCCCTAGACGGCGCCCTGCCTATTATTGGGGTGGGTGGGATTTTCAAGGGCGAACACGCCGCAGAGAAAATCCGCGCAGGCGCAAGCCTAGTGCAAGTGTATAGCGGCCTGATTTACGAAGGCCCGCAAATGGTTAGTGATTGCGTTGAGGCGATTGCCGCTTTGTAAGTAGATAAAAAACCGTAGGCCGGCGCAAGCCGCCACTTTAGCAATTGAGTTCAATGACGGCTTGCCCCGTCCTACGGAGAGATTTTAAACCATGGATTTTCAACACTATTTACTGCTGCTTCTGGGCGCGGTGCTGGTTAATAATGCCGTGCTGGTGCGTATTTTGGGCTTATGCCCATTTATGGGCGTGTCTAAAAAGCTGGAAGCATCGATCGGCATGGGCCTTGCCACTGCCTTTGTGCTGACGCTGGCATCAGGCACATCGTGGATGATCGATCAGATATTGATCTTCTGGCAGCTGGAATATTTGCGCACCCTTGCTTTTATTGTGGTGATTGCCGCGATTGTGCAATTCACTGAAATGTTTATTCATAAAGCCAGCCCTGTTCTTTACCAAGCGCTGGGGATTTATCTGCCTCTGATCACCACCAATTGCGCGGTATTGGGCGTGCCTTTGATTAGCTCGGCGCAAAAATATAATTTTGTCGAATCGCTATTATTTGGCTTTGGTTCGGCAGTAGGTTTTAGTCTGGTACTGATCCTATTTGCCGCCATGCGCGAAAGACTAGAGGGCGCAGATATCCCCGAATTCTTTAAAGGCACACCGGTGGCCTTTATCACCGCAGGGCTGATGAGCTTGGCCTTTATGGGGTTCGCTGGCTTGGTGCGGTAAAACCCAAATCTTTAACCACGGAGAGTACGGAGGACACAGAGTTACACGGAGAAAACCAATACGATATCAAGACCTGATGAAGGCATTACGTGGGTAATGGATTTGTTTTTCAATCTATGTCTTCTTCGGGAGATCCTTTGTTTATTATCACTTCATTCATTCATAGGTTTTCTCCGTGTTCTCTGTGTCCTCCGTGGTTCAAGATTTGGGTTTGTGATCTGTAATCATTTTTAGGAAAGCTATGTCTTTTTTACTGGCCATTTTGTTAATGGCTGTTCTTGCTTTGGCGCTGGGGGCGGTGCTGGGCTTTGCTGCGATTAAGTTCAAGGTTGATGAAGATCCATTAGTCGATAAAATTGATGCGATCTTGCCGCAAACCCAGTGTGGCCAGTGTGGTTTTCCTGGCTGTAAGCCCTATGCCACGGCGATTGCCAATGAAGAAGCCGATATCAATTGTTGCCCGCCGGGTGGTGAAGATGGCATTCGCAAACTGGCGGATTTGCTGGGTAAAGAATTCAAGCCGCTTAATGCCGAGAATGGCGTAGAAAAACCTAAATCCGTAGCGCTGATTGACGAAGCCGTTTGCATCGGCTGTACGCTCTGTATTCAGGCTTGCCCTGTGGATGCCATCGTGGGCGCGGCCAAGCAGCTGCATACCGTGATTGCTGCGGAATGCACAGGCTGTGAGCTATGCGTGGCGCCCTGTCCTGTCGATTGTATCGATATTGTTCCGCTTGGCACCACGGTGAGTAACTGGCGTTGGCGCTATCCTGTCATCCCAATCAAGTTACACTCGGATGCTTCATAAATGATCCCCCGTCCTCACTTGCTCTTTGTTCGTACTGGGGCGTTTTACTCAGTCGGGCGTATGAACCACTACGCCGCTCCTTCACAAAATCCCCATTACGAACAAATTCCTGCGCGATCATCGTGTGAATTTATGAAACATCTGAGTGGCTTATGAATCGGCAAATTATCACCTTCCATGGCGGTGTTCATCCGCCCGAGCATAAAGCCGAATCCAGCCACTACCCGATCAGAACAGCGGCGCTACCGGCGCGGCTAATTTTATCCCTGCAACAAAGCATAGGCAGCGCCGCCAAGCCCTTGGTTAAAGTTGGGGACCAAGTCGCAAAGGGCCAGATGATTGCAGCGGCAGACGGCATGATCTCGGCCGCTTTGCATGCGCCGACTTCGGGGCGGATTGAAGCAATTGATTTATATCCGATCGCCCATCCTTCTGGCTTACGCGATGCCTGTATTGTGCTGATCCCCGATGGCAAAGATCAGTGGCAGGAGCGCCCTTTGTTTGACTGGCGCAATGCAGAGCCTAATGCGGTGCGCACTTATTTGCGCGATATGGGCGTGGTGGGTTTGGGCGGTGCGGTGTTTCCATCGCATCTTAAATTAAGCAGTAAAACTCAGCTCGATACGCTGATTATTAATGGTGCAGAGTGCGAGCCTTATATCACCTGCGACGACAGGCTGATGCGGGAGCGCGCCGCCGAGATCATCGCCGGCATTTTGATGGTGCAGTCTTTGCTCAACGCGAAACAGGTGTTGATTGGGATTGAAGACAACAAGCCAGAAGCCGCAGCCGCTTTGCGGGATGCGATTAAAGCCAGCCGCAGCAAGGCAGTGGAGGCCATTGAAGTGGTGCAAGTGCCCACGCTGTATCCATCGGGCGGCGCCAAGCAGCTGATTAAATTGCTGTGCAATATCGAAGTGCCAAGTGGCGTGCGTTCTACAGATTTGGGCGTGCAATGTTTTAATGTCGCCACTATCCACAGTATTTACTGTGCCTTGGCCCATGCCGAGCCGGTGATTCGCCGCGTGGTAACGATTACCGGCAATGTAGAGCGCCCAGGGAATTATGAGGCGCTGATCGGCACACCGCTGCAAGATTTATTAAAAGCAGCGGGAGAGGGTGAGAAGGGCAGCTCCGGCTATATCTATGGCGGCCCGATGATGGGCTTTGAACTGCCGTCTCTGGCCGTGGGGCTAAGCAAGGCGGGCAATTGTGTAATCGCCAAAACGCCTGCAGATTTCCCCGAAAAACCGCGCGAAATGCCCTGTATTCGTTGCAGCAAATGCGCCGAAGCTTGCCCCGCCGAATTGCAACCGATGGATTTATTCTGGTTTGCCAAAAGCAAAAACTTTGGCAAAGCGCAGGAGCGCAATCTGTTTGATTGCATCGAATGCGGCGCTTGCGCCTATGTGTGCCCCAGCAATATTCGTCTCGTGGATTACTACCGCTTTGCAAAATCTGAAATCTGGGCGGCTGAAAAAACCAAACACGCCGCTGATTTAGCGCGCGAGCGTTTTGAGTTCAGAGAATTCAGGGCCGAGCGCGAGAAACAGGAAAAAGCCGAGCGCCTTGCCGCCAAAGCTACACAAAAGCTTGCTCAAGCGGTGGCGTCTGATGATCCTGAAGATGCTATCCGCGCAGCCAAAATTAAAGCCGCGATCGCTAAATCGGTGGCAGCAAACGAATCGGCAGCGAGAGATGCAGGCCTTGCTGCGAGCGATGCCGATCAGGCCGAGCAATTAGCCGCTGAGAAAAAAGCCAAAATTGCCGCCGCAATGGCCAGAGCCGCAGCGAAAAAAGCCGAGGCCGAGGCCGCCGTGCCTGTGGCGCGCAGTGAGGATCTGCCAATGGCTCCATCGCAAACTCTGCCTGCCAGCAGCCTGGATAAAACCGACCGCACCAAAGAAATTCTGGATAAACGCCGTGAAGAAAGAGCCAGAATTGCGGCCATGAGCCCGGAAGAGCGTAGCGAGTGGGAAGCGGCCAAGCAGGCAGAAATCGCCGAAGCTAAAGCCGCTGCAGCATTAAGAAAAACAGAAAGCGTTGTGCCTGCTGAAGAGGCAGTACCTTTACTTGATGAAGAAAAAGCGGCCAAGATTCGGGCCGCTATGGCCAAAAGAGATGCAGAAAAAGCCCGGCTTGCTGCCATGAGCCCTGAGGAAAAAGCGGTGCTGGCCGCAGAGCGCCAGGCGCGCATTGATGCGGCGATGGCGGCCAAAGCAGCCAAGGCGGCGAAAGATGAATGATCTTGAGGCAATGCGAAAGCAATATCATTTACGCGCATCTGAGCAGGGCTTAAAGGCTTGGGACGTGCACCGGCTGATTCAGCTGAGCGCAAAGTTTGCCGTGATCAGCGTGCCGCTGGAACAGATTGCTGAGTTAGATCAGAGCTATTGGTTTGATGAGGGCGGAGCCGCGCCAACTTGCCGGGCTATTTCTGAGCACGCCAAATTAATCAATGAAACCGATCTGCGCTTCCCTATTATTTTGTCGCAAGACAGCAGGGTAATGGACGGCATGCACCGGGTGGTTAAAGCCTTAATGCTGGGCCTGGCAGAAATTAAGGGCGTACAGTTTAACCAAGACCCGGAACCCGATTTTATCGGCATCGATGCGGACGATTTGCCTTATTAGCCGATGTGACGCACCAAGTCTTGAAAACACGGAGGCTACAGAGAGCACGGAGTTTTACGGAGAAAAACCTTTGTTAAGAAGTTTTTGTGTTTTGAAAGTTTTTAAACATGATAAAACCCAAACAAATACTCATTTTCTTCTTATGATTTCTCCGTGTTCTGTTTTTAAACTCTGAGTTATCCGTGTCTGCAGATTTTAGGTTTTTGTGGTGCACCTGAGTTTTTACTTTTTTGGAATCAAATGAACACATCGCCCTTTTTTATTAAACCGACGCCCTTGCAAGTCGTCATGCTCAAAGTGGCGGCGGCTTTGTTGCCGGGGATTATTGCGCTGACTTGGGCTTTTGGCGTGGGCGTGCTGGTACAAATTACGCTAGCTCTTGGCACAGCCTTGCTGGCTGAGGCTGCTTGTTTAAAGCTGCGCAACTATCCGATTAAACCTTTTCTCTGCGATGGCTCGGCCGCGGTGACGGCGGTTTTGCTGGCGCTTTCTATGCCGCCGCTTGCGCCGTGGTGGATGGTGGTGCTGGCGACTTTAATTGCCATTTGCCTCGCTAAGCATCTCTATGGCGGGCTGGGGCAGAATCCGTTTAATCCGGCCATGGTGGGCTTTGCGGTGATGATTGTGTCTTTCCCCGCACAAATGTCGCGCTGGGCGGCCCCTTTGCCGCTGGATATTCCCCATCTGGATAGCCTGGCGCAGATACTCACCATTTTTAGCGGTCAGCTCCCGCAAGCTTTTGACGCCATGGCTTCTGCTACGCCGCTGGATACGGTTAAAACGGCGCTGCTTCAGCAGCATGCTTTAAGCGATATTTTTCAACAACCCATTTTTGGCGCTGTAGCCGGGGTCGGCAGTGAATGGGCGGCGGTGGGGTTTTTGCTGGGTGGCCTTTATTTGCTTTGGTCTAAGCTGATCGCCTGGCAAATCCCTGTGGGTTTTCTTGCTGCCTTTATACTGACCGCCTCTTTGTTCTATGGGGTGGACCCCGCCCATTACAGCCCGCCGTGGTTTCATCTATTTAGTGGCGCTGCCATCTTAGGGGCGTTTTTTATTGTGAGCGATCCGGTTACCGCACCCACTACGCCACGCGGCAGGCTCATCTTTGCCGCTTTGGCTGGCATGCTGACCTATATGATCCGCGTGTTTGGTGCTTATCCTGATGGTGTGGCATTTGCAGTATTGATCATGAATATAGCCACGCCCTTTATCGACCAATACACCCAACCACCGGTCTTTGGGCGTAAGTCTTGATTAAAAAAGATCTGTAAATACAGAGGTAGGAGAGTCATCTTAGGGTGGGTTACGGCCAAGATGCGGTAGCGACGTGTGTTCGGTGCATTTTCTGGCCTAACCCACCCTACATATTCTGTATCTACAGACTTTAGGTTTTCCAGATTTTAGGAGTTTTTTAATGAAAACCATGTTTGCCAATGGGGTGCGTGGTGCGGCGACGCTGTTTTTGTTTGCGGTGGTGTTTACAGCTTTAATGGCGGGCACTTATCAGCTGACGCGCAAGAAAGTCTTGTTTAACGAAGAAAAAGCCAAAGTGGCGCTGATTGCTCAGGTATTGCCCGCCAAAAGCTTTGATAACAATCTGCTGAAAGATGCCCACGCCTTGTCGGCAGCGGATGGAAAAGTATTGGGTAACGATGGCGATAGTTTTTTTTATCTGGCAAAAAAAGCCGGTAAAACGGTCGCCGCCGTATTTGAAGCCACCGCGCCGGATGGTTATGCGGGCAAAATTAAATTGCTGGTTGGCGTGGATGTTGATGGCCAGGTGCTGGGCGTGCGCGTCGTAGCGCATAAGGAAACGCCGGGGCTGGGGGATTATATCGACGCGGCCAAATCGCCATGGATAGAGCAATTTAAAGGCAAAGAGCTGAACGCCCAGAATGCAGCAGCATGGAAAGTTAAAAAAGACGGCGGTGGCTTTGACTATATGGCCGGCGCCACCATCAGCCCACGCGCGGTGACCGCAGCGGTAAAACGAGTGCTGGAATACGTGGCCAGCAAACCGCAGCTTTGGAGTGCGGTAAGTTAAAGAAGGTCTGTAGATACAGACCTCACCGAGAAAAGTATGTAAGTAAACGGTAGTTGAAGTTTATCTCTTGCAAAACCTTGAACCACAGAGGACACAGAGAGCACAGAGTTTCACAGAGGAAATTCAAAAGGGAGCTTAGGTTTTCTCTGTGGAACTCTGTGTCCTCGTTTTACTCTGTGGTTCAAGATTTAAATTTTTTCAGAGGGAAACTCATCTGTGCTGTGAGTTACTGCTTTTAATTGCATCACGTCATGGAGCAGCAAGTGAGCAAAGAAATTATCAGAAATAGCATCTGGAAGCAGAATGCGGGTTTGGTGCAGGTTTTAGGCATGTGCCCCGTGTTGGTGGTTTCCAGTAATATTGTGAATGGCGTATCGCTGGGCTTGGCGACGAGTTTGGTGATGTTGGTTTCTGGCGCGGCCATTGCTGCGATCCGGCAATTTGTGCCCAATGAATTACGCAGCCCAATTTTTATTCTGATCATCGCAGCGCTGGTTACGGTGGTTGATTTATTGTTCAACGCCTACGCGCATGGCCTTTATGTGGTGCTGGGGATTTTTATTCCGCTGATTACCACCAATTGCATTGTGCTGGCGCGTGCCGAAGCCTTTGCCTCCCGCAATAGTGTTTGGGATTCGGCTCTCGATGGGTTTTTTATGGGCATTGGTCTGACGATGGTGCTGGCGGTATTGGGAGGGATGCGCGAGCTGGTGGGCAAGGGCACGCTGCTCTCTGGCATCGATCTGGTGTTTGGCCCCGCCGCCAAAGCGTGGACAATTTATATTATCCCCGCCGATATGCATTACCAGTTTCTACTCGCCATTCTTCCCCCCGGCGCATTTATCGGCCTTGGGCTTTTGATTGCTGGCAAAACTGCAATGGATAAAAGAGCCGCCGCTAAGGCGCAACTTGAACGGCTACCAGATGCTGTGCCGAATCACTGAGTTTTTGGCCTACCTGCTGCTGGCCTGCTTGGTTTGGTGGCTGATGAGCATGGGCTTTTGGGGCCAGCTGGCGGTATTGATTTTGGGCGTAGTGGTTCTTGTTGTGGCGATGTATTACTACTTCCAAGTAATGAGTGGGCCTTGGGATGAGTGGGACGAGATGTCTGATGATGATATGTAGGGTGGAACAAAATCGTGCCACCCTAAGATGGGTTTTTTTAAATTAAATACACAGGTATCCCATGGCGTTAAAAATATCTAAAGAAGCTGAAGCATTATTAGTGAAGTCTATTTGCCGTTATTTTGATGCCAATATGGATGAGCCGATTGGTGGTTTGCAGGCGGCGCAGTTATTGGATTTCTTTATGCAGGAAATCGGCCCTAGTGTTTACAACCAGGCTATCGCTGATGCGCAGGCCTATATGCAAGACAAAGCGCTGGATATGCCGGGCACTTGTTTTGAGCCAGAAATGAATTTCTGGAATAAAAAATGAATAAAGAAACCCGGCGTATTTTTTATCAGCGCCTTGCCGATCTAGACCCCAATCCCACCACCGAGCTGAACTACAGCACGCCATTCGAGCTGCTTACTGCCGTTTTGCTCTCGGCTCAGGCTACCGATGTGGGCGTCAACAAAGCCACAAAGCGTTTGTTCCCCGTTGCCAACACACCCGAAAGCATTCTGGCGCTGGGGTTGGAGGGGCTTGAATCCTATATCGCCACTATCGGCCTCTATCACAGCAAGGCCAAACACCTGCTGCAAACCTGTCAGATGCTGATCGATTTGCACGGCAGCAAAGTACCGCAAGACAGAGCATCGCTTGAAGCGCTGCCAGGTGTGGGCCGGAAAACCGCCAATGTGGTGATGAACACGGCTTTTGGCATACCGACCATTGCCGTCGATACGCATATCTTTCGCGTATCCAACCGCACCGGCTTAGCACCAGGCAAAGACGTGAAAGTCGTCGAAGAAAAACTGCTCAAAGTGACCCCCAGTGAATTCAAACTCAATGCTCACCACTGGCTTATCCTGCACGGCCGCTACGTGTGTAAAGCGCGTAAACCCGAATGCTGGAGCTGTGTGGTGAATGATGTGTGTGATTACAAACCCAAACAAATCACTCCGCCACCGGGGCGGTGAGGGGATGTTTATGAGTCTTTAGGGAGCGGTTTTTGTATCTATTATTGAAATCGTTAATCCAAATTGGGGTCGTGGCTGTGAGAGATAAATCCCAAGAAAAAATGCAGGTCGATAATATTTAACTTTGTGAATTTTAGTCTTTTGCCGGCTGGATATTAGGAGCTTGAATATGATCGACATTCATAAAATTACTATTTCTCGTTCACAGCTTGACGCTATTCCTGATGACGAGAGGAAGCTATTAGTGCTTATTGCTCATGCTGCCAATGAACTCAATATTTTTGCAAAGCTTTTTCATTTTTCTGCTGGAGGGTGTTCTGATAATCCGATTTTGAAAAATGCAGAAAAGGCTCAGACCTTTGCTTTGGGGCGGGTGTTGACGGGGAAAATTTATGAATGTTGGAATTTGCTTCAGGTGGCATTCTTTAAACGCCCTGCCTTGTCACGGACATATATCTCGCGGTTTGATCAAGAGGCGGAAAAGGCGTTAAAGGATGTAAAGCAATATTTTGGGAAGGGTAGTTTAATATCAAAAGTGCGAAATAAGCATGCTTTTCACTATTCTTTAGATCAAATAGATGCCGGATACCATGCTTTAGGCGAAGGTGACTCACTTGATATTTATTTATCGAAAAATTGTGCAAATAGACTTTATGTTTTTGGTGAGAGTATTGCTGGTCGAGCAATGTTAGAAACAATTATGGTTGGTGATGCAGAAGGGGCATTAAGGCGACTCATTGACGATACCAGTAAAATGGTGAGTCTTATTAATATCGTGATTGGAGAGATTATTGAGATTTGTATTAATACTCATCTTGGTGGAACACTGTACACATTGGGTGCACAAGTAATTGAGATAGAAGCCCCCAGTTCTCAAGACGTTATCATCCCCTATTTCATTGAAATTGAGAGAACAGAAGAATGAAATTACAAATAATTCTGGTTAAATTTGTTTTAATTGTCGCCTTTTAAGCCACAAATGTAGCTTAAAAGGCGACAATGTTTTGGTGGTACTAATGTGGTATCAAGATGCTTTAGTGCAATTACTAGAGTCGTATCAGTATCAATCCTTCTGCTTTACCATCACCTGCCATCTCCAAACCAATAAGGCAATGGCGATTGCTGCGTGTATTGCGCTGATTAAAATGCTGGCAATCGCGGATGTGCGGCTGATGGGCATCAGGATGGATGCCAGGCTTTCCAGTCCGCTGCTGTGGGCTAAGAAGGGGAGCAGGCCGTTGATGATGGCCAGATAGAGCAGGCTGCTGGCGAGCACCCGTTTGCTATTGCTATTCAATGCGAGGAATAAGCAGATGGCGCTGTCTCGCAGCAAGATCAGGGCGATGGCGAGTGGGGTGCTGCTGAGTACGGAAAACTCGTCCACACCTGATCCGCTAGCCAGCAGTGCAAAAACGAAAGACAGCATGAGGGTTGTTGGCCAGAGCGGCAGATTAATCAGTGCCCCGTGCCAGTTCTGGCTTTGAATGCGGGTGATAACACGTTGCCAGACGGTGAAGCCATTTGGCTCTGCAAAGAGCATGGCATAAGTCATCACACTGCAAATAATTAGCCCTGGTATTGCCCAGTTTTCATGTTTAAAGCCAGCTATAAATCCTGCCAGCAGGCAGGCAAACAGCGGCCATGCCCATGGGCGAGTACGGACTTGCAGCGCATTTTGCATGAGCCTCCATGCAGCAAACACGCTGCAAATGGCAAAGAAAGAGCCTGCCAGCAGCTGAAATTGCAGCGGCAAAAAGGAAATATCCCACCATACAATTGGCGTATCGCCCATTTCAAACAGGCTGGGCATCATAAAAAAGGCGGGAATCGCCAGCAGCAAATTAAAGCTGCCCCGGCGGTTTTGGGCCAGATCGGATTGGCCCAGTTGCAGATTGATCACCAGCGCAGAGCCATGCAGCAAAAGGCCGATGGCAATCATTGATAGCGCCTTGCTAATGGCATTGATTGGGCTGGCGGGCAGCTCTGCCACAAGCAGCATTAGCAGGCAGAGTGCGCCGCCATACCAATTAAACAGCGTTGCGCCAAATAGTTTGCCCCAGGTCATTTCCCACGGGCTAAGCGCACTCATTCTTTGCTGATCCCAGGTGTGATCACGCTGCTCGTCACCAATGGCGGCGGCAGCATTTTTTGTGCCCCACAGCCAGACTATCCCCACAAATAGTGTGACAGCAGTGCTGCCCAGTTTGCTTAGTTCAGTGTTCATTCCTACGGCTAAAAAAATCAGCGCAAGGATGGCAGGCATGCCGATTAAGCGTGGTGTAGAAAAAGTCAGCCAAAGATTGCGTTTGAATTCAGGATTCATTTTGTGTCCTTGCTGGCGATGGTGCGTAAATAAGCTTGTTGCAAGTTCTGTTCGCCAAAGCTGCTGATGGCGAGGCCAGATTGGATCAGCTCCGCTAGTAATTGGGCTTGCTCATCGCTGCTGCCGCTGAAATCAAACTCGGCGTGATTATCACTATTTTTGCTGAGCACAACGCTGGAATGGGCAGCCAGTATTTCGGCAAGGCGCGGATTGGGGCTGGCCAGGCTGAGCTGCAAGGCTCTGCTGCTTGTGCCGTGTGAGCCATTTGATAGCGCACGGTGCTCGAGGATTTTTCCGTCTTTTAGCACCAGCATATGGCTGGAATAGGCTTCCAGCTCGGCCAAAATATGCGACGACACGAGCAGCGTCATGCCACTGGCTTGCAGTTGCCTGAATAATATTGCCAGCTCATTACGCGCTTCCGGGTCTAGACCCGATGCGGGCTCGTCCAGTAGCAATACCTGAGGTGCATGGATAATCGCCTGCCCGATGGCTACGCGTTGGCGCAAGCCTCGTGACAAGCTGCTGGCTTTTTGTCCCAAGCGATCTTGTAAAGACAAGCGCTGCGCCGTGCTGCTGATGGCGGCAGCGATGGCTTCTTTGGCAAGCCCTTGGGACGCCGCCGCGTATTCCAAACATTGCGCCACAGTTAAATCTTGGTAGAGGCCAAAGAAATCTGATAAATAGCCCATCTGCCGATGCACCGCGCGTGGCTCTTCCTGAACATCTAAACCCGCCACAGCAATCGAGCCGGAAAGTGGTGTTTCAAGACCAGCAATGCAGCGCATCAAGGTCGTTTTACCCGCGCCATTGGCACCTACCAGCGCTGTAACGCTGCCACGCTCTACGCTCAGATTCAATTGATTTAACGCCCGGTGGCCGGGGTAATCAAAGGTAAGGCCAGAAATTTGGATCATGGAAGTCTCGGGTTGATCTGACTAGGTTTGACAGCATCATACTGGATACAGACAGGGAATTATTGTTAGGATCTGATGTTACGCAGCGGAAACCCAAATCTTAAAACACGGAGGACACAGAGAACACGGAGTTTCATGGAGAAAACCTTAATAACTCGCCACTTACTTATTTCTTCCACACTGGCTTTATTACAAAAGTTTTGTTTTTCTCCGTGCTCCTCCGTGTTCTCCTTCCCTCCGTGGTTCAAGATTTGGGTTTGATTGGGGGGAGTGTACTCACCCATAAATCATCAATATTAATCGGAATAAAAATGGCAGAAAATTTACTGATTCAAGGCAATAGCAAAGAAGAGCTGTACCAAAATCTGATTCCGCAAGCTTTGGCTTTAATTGAAGGCGAGAGCGATTTGATTGCCGCCATGGCCAATGTCTGCGCCGCCATGCATCACACCTTTGGCTGGCTTTGGACGGGCTTTTATATTGTGAAGCAGGATGAGTTGGTGCTTGGGCCATTTCAGGGGCCGATTGCCTGCACCCGTATTCAAAAAGGGCGCGGTGTGTGCGGTAGCGCCTGGGCTCAGGCGCAAACGCTGGTGGTGCCGGATGTAGACGCCTTTGCCGGGCATATCGCCTGCTCGTCCTTGGCCCGTTCGGAAATCGTTTTGCCACTGATTAATAGCGATGGCGTGGTGCTGGCGGTGCTGGATGTTGATTCCGCCGAGCTGGCGACGTTTGATGAAATCGATGCTAGGTATCTGGCGCAGGTTTGTGAGGCTTTAGCCCGCTTGTTTTAAGTGGAGGGACCGCCCCCGATCAGCGGCAGGCCTGCCCATGTTAAACTTCGCCCGCTTTCACTCTCAAGGTTTTTCATGCTGCATCTCTTAAATACTCCGCAACGCGAGGCCGTCGTTTATCTGGGCGGGCCTTGCCTCGTCCTGGCTGGTGCTGGCTCGGGCAAGACGCGGGTGATTACGCAGAAGATTGCGTATTTAATTGAGAAGGCGGGCATGAATGCCAAAAACATCGCTGCGATTACCTTTACCAATAAGGCCGCGCGCGAGATGCAGGAGCGGGTGGGGGCGCTGCTGCCAAAAGAGATGCTTAAGGGGCTGACGGTTTCTACCTTTCACTCCTTGGGGCTAAAAATGTTGCGCGAGGAAGCGCGGCATCTGGGCTATAAGCCGCAGTTTTCTATTCTGGATTCGGCAGACGCCGCCAAGATTATTAGCGAGCAACTTGTCACCACCGATAAGCAGCTGATTCGCAGCAGCATGAGCCAGATTTCCATGCTCAAAAACGACCGTATTTCGCCGGACAAGGCCTTGGCTATGGCGCAATCAGAGGGCGAGTTGCAACTGGCTAAGCTGTACCGCTCTTATCAAGACACCTTGTTTGCCTATCAGGCCTTGGATTTTGACGATCTGATTCGCCTGCCGGTCGATTTATTTGAAGCGCATCCCGAAGTGCTGGAAAAATGGCAAAACCGTCTGCGTTATTTACTGGTCGATGAATATCAAGACACCAACACCACCCAGTATCAATTGGTTAAGCTTCTCAGTGGTGTAACGGGGTTGTTTACTGCCGTGGGGGATGATGACCAGTCTATTTATGCTTGGCGTGGTGCGAATGTGGATAATTTGCGCCTCCTGCAAGAGGATTTTCCTAAGCTGCAGGTGATTAAGCTGGAGCAAAATTATCGCTCGATGGCGCGTATTTTGCGCTGCGCTAATGCGGTTATTGGCAATAATCCTAAATTATTCGAGAAAAAGCTTTGGTCTGATCTAGGCGTTGGCGATCCGATTATGGTGATCGAAACCAAAACCGAGGAAGAAGAAGCGGCCATGGTGTTGGATCATCTGGAGTCGAGCCGTTTTTTAAGCAATGGCAAGTATTCCAACTATGCTATTTTGTACCGCGGCAATCATCAGGCGCGGATTATCGAAAAGCAGATGTGGGGACGCCGCATTCCCTACGTGATTTCGGGCGGGCAATCGTTTTACGACAAGGCCGAGATAAAAGACGTGCTGGCTTATTTACGGCTGATCGCCAATCAAGACGACGATCCGGCGTTTATTCGTTCTGTCACTACGCCTAAGCGAGGCGTGGGCAATGTGACGCTGGAAAAACTGGGCAGCTATGCTGCCACACGCAATGTATCTTTTTTTGCTGCCGTGTATGAAGAAGGCTTTATTCATCAGGTGCAAGCTGCTCAATACGAGCCTTTGCGCCTTTTTTGCGATTTTATTAATCGTATGCAAGACCGTGCAGCAAAAGAGCCAGCCGGGCCTTTATTAAATGAGTTACTGCTGGGGATTGATTTTGAAACATGGCTGTATGAAAACGACGAGCCACGCCCAGCCGAGGCCAAGTGGAAAAACGTTCTCGATTTAGTCGCCTGGATTACTAAAAAAGGCGAGGAAGACGATAAAAGCCTGATTGATATCGTGCAAACCATCGCGCTGATCACCATGCTGGAAGGGCGCGATGAAGAAGATGTCGATGCGGTGAAGTTATCGACGCTGCATGCTTCTAAGGGGCTGGAATATCCGCATGTGTTTTTGATCGGCTGTGAAGAAAATATCCTGCCGCATCAGAACTCGATTGAAAGCAATATGGTGGAAGAAGAGCGGCGGCTGATGTATGTGGGGATCACCCGCGCCCAGCGCTCCCTGACTATCAGCTATTGCGGCAAGCGCCGCCGCGCGGGTGAATGGCAAATTACCGAGCCGAGCCGCTTTCTAAAAGAATTACCCCCCGAAGATGTGGTCATCAGTGGTCGATTGGCAGGGGACAAGCCCAAACCCGCCATGAGCAAGGAAGAGCGAAAAGCTAAAAACGCCGAGCTGATGGCAAGGATCGGTAAGTAAGACGGCTTGAGTTTTTTCTTGGTCTCAACGTAAATTAATGCGATGTCATGTAGGGAGCGGGGAAGCTGCCCTAAGCATGATTCATGCTGATTGATACGTGGTGGATCATAGAGCAATGAACCGATGATCTTGCCCGGCACGTATTAGATTTGTATTGCCCCTTTACCCTTCATGAATTGCAAGCATTCTCCTTTTCCGCTTTGGCGGAACTTGCCATGGCGTCTGCGCTCGAATTAGCGTTACGCTATTTCAAGGCTTACATACTTACTGATTTACATCTAAGAATTATTTTTGGGGAAGCGTATTCTGTTTGGCAGGTGCTCTATGTTTATCTCTGCGCGTTATTCACTCATGCGGAATAAACAATATATGGCATCCGCTTTAGTGATTCTTGCCTACGTTGATTTGCCCGATGGTGCACTTTTTATGCGCATGATTAAAACAACACTTTTGGGCGGTGAAAATCTCCTCTTTTAGCTAAAATCTCAGTGAGTTATGGGCTAATTCATGCTAAGGGGATAGTCGCAATAGGCTTGGGCAAAGATGTGTGCTTGCACAAAGTAAGCATTTTGTAGGTATGATCGCGAGCAAAATCAAGAAATCAGAAAGAACTATCGAAGATATATTTTTGATTTGAAGATTCCCCCTTATTCAGGAGTAAGACCTAATGATCAGAGGCACAAAGATTGTTGCAACCCTCGGCCCCGCTTCCAACGACCCTAAGGTCTTGGAACAGCTGATCGTCGCTGGGGTAAATATGGTCAGGCTGAACTTCTCCCACGGCACCGCACAAGACCATACTGACAGAGCCAATCTGGTTCGATCTATTGCTGATCGCCTTGGGCAATCTGTTGCGGTTCTGGCTGATTTGCAAGGCCCGAAGATTCGTGTGGGTAAGTTTGAGCACGGCAAAATTGAGTTAGAAAAAGGCGCAGCGTTTATTCTGGATGCCGCTTGTGAGCTGGGTAATCAGGACTATGTTGGTTTGGATTACAAAGAATTGCCAAATGATGTAGAGCCGGGCGATATTTTATTGCTGGATGACGGCAAAATTAAGCTGGAAGTCATTTCGGTAACGGGCGTTAAAGTATTAACCAAAGTTTTGGTGGGCGGCACCCTTTCTAATAATAAGGGTATCAATCGTCAAGGCGGCGGCTTAACTGCGCCTGCGCTGACCGAAAAAGACATGGCCGACATTAAAACAGCGGCTGCATTGCATGCTGATTATGTGGCGGTGTCTTTTCCTAAAAGCGGCGAAGATATGCTGTTGGCGCGCACTTTACTGTTGGCAGAAGGCAGCCATGCGGGCTTGATCGCTAAGATTGAACGCACTGAAGCCATTACTAATTTGGTCGACATCCTCGAAGCGTCCGACGGCATTATGGTGGCGCGTGGTGATTTGGCCGTTGAAGTGGGCGATGCTGCTGTTCCTGCCTTGCAAAAGCGCATGATCAAAATGGCACGTCAGATGCGTAAATTGTCGATTACAGCTACGCAAATGATGGAATCGATGATCACTAGCCCAGTGCCAACGCGCGCTGAAGTTTCTGATGTGGCCAATGCGGTGCTCGATGGCACTGATGCGGTGATGTTGTCGGCGGAATCGGCGGCGGGTAAGTACCCTGTAGAATCAGTTGAAGCGATGCTGCGTGTTTGTCAGGAAGTGGAAAAACACGCCGATATGCAAAGCGATAATGATTTTATTAGCGATGCTGTTGTTGAGCGTATCGATCAGGCGATTTCGATGGCGGCGGTTTACGCGGCCAGCCATTTGCCGATGAAGGCGATTGTGGCGCTGACAGATTCAGGGACTTCGGTGCTTTGGCTGTCTCGTTATATCAGCGCGGTGCCTATTATGGCAGTGACTCAGAATATAGCCACTTACCGCAAGCTGGCCTTGTACCGCCATGTTCAGCCGACTCTGATGCCAGAATCGGTAGGTAACGAGCGCGACGCACAAATTGCACACGTGAAAATGGCTCTGGTGCGCGATGAGCGTGTTGTACCGGGCGATTGTGTTGCCATGACTTGGGGCTCGCAGGCTGGTTTGGGCGCGAATACGCTGCAAATTGTTAAAATCGACACATCAATCGCTTAATAATTCTATTAAAACGTTGACGATGCAGATGTAAGTCAAACGGCGTGATGCTCTGGCAGCTAGGCAAGCAGGAGCAAACGCCGTTTTTTATGTGGGGATATCCCCTTGGGTGAGTTAGTTTTGCCGGTGGTATAGTGGCACAACCTTTTAAACAGGAAGTGATACCCATGCGTAAAGGGGTATATGCAGGCAGTTTTGATCCCGTGACCAATGGTCATCTGTGGATGATTGAGCATGGTGTAGGTATGTTCGATGAAATGATTGTTGCGATTGGTGATAATCCAGATAAGTCTTACACTTTTAGTTTGGCCGAACGTTTGGCCATGCTAAGAGAAACCACCGCACATCTTCCTTCCTTGCGTGTGGAATCCTTTGAAAATTCATTTTTAGTGAATTACGCCCGCGAGCAAGGTGCTAATTTTATTTTGCGTGGTATTCGCGAAGCGGCCGATTATGAGTTCGAGCGCAAAATGCGCTATGTAAACGCTGATCTGGCTCCGCATATCGACACTGTCTTTTTAATGCCACCGCGAGAAATCGCCGAAGTCAGCTCGACAATGGTGAAAGGTCTTGTTGGCCCCGCTGGCTGGCAAGGCGTGGTAAGGCAATATGTGCCCGAGCCGGTATTTAATCGCTTTCTTGCGCTGAGGGCTGGCCGTACCTCAACCTTGAGTCTGGATATCTCTGAAACAAAGGGTGCTTAGCTTAGGGCGTACTTGAAGCTCCGCTTGCGAGAGCGCTGTGCGCCATATTCCCCCGCCTGTTACACTTCTGCTTTTATATGCTCAAGATTTTATAAAAATGGCTGATATCGCTAGCTTTCGTAACCGCTTTGCCAAAAACGTTAAGCATTGGGGCAAATGGGCCCGCCGGCAGGGCATTACTTGCTACCGTGTATATGATAGAGATGTACCCGAATTTCCTGTTATCGTTGATTTTTACGAAGGCCGTGTGCACTTGCAAGAAGTGGCAACCGGCTGGATGGAAAGCGATGAAGACCACGCTGCCTGGCTGGAAGCGATTCGCAATGCTTGTGCCGAAGTGCTAGAGATTGACGAATCTGCCGTGGTGCTGAAATTACGTCAGCGGCAAAAAGGCCTGCAGCAGTATGAAAAGCTGGAAGGCGAGTTGTCTGAAGACTTTGTGGTACAAGAAGGTGGCAATAAATTCTGGGTGAATTTAGGTGCTTACTTAGATACCGGCTTGTTCTTGGATCACCGCAATACTCGCCAGCGTGTGATGGAAGAAGCCAATGGCAAGCGCTTCTTAAATCTATTTAGCTATACCGGCTCGTTCAGCGTTTACGCTGCAGCGGGAGGAGCCACGCATACCACCACCGTGGATATGTCGAATACTTATCTGGAATGGGCTGAGCGTAATTTCGCTTTAAATGGCATGGATCCATCTCGCCATCAGCGCGTGCGCGCCGATGTGTTTGAGTTTTTATCTGAAGCTTTAAGCGAAAGTACCCGCTACGATCTGATCGTAATGGACCCGCCATCTTTTTCTAATTCCAAAAAAATGAACGGTATTCTGGATATCCAGCGTGATCATTCTTGGCTACTAGAAAGCGTGCTGGCCTTACTGAAACCGGGCGGCGTGCTGTATTTTTCCAATAATCTACGCACCTTTACGCTGGATGACTGGCTTAAGCCAATGTGCACTGATATTTCTGGGCAATCCGTACCAGAAGACTTCCGCAACCGCAAAATTCATCAGTGTTTTAGGTTTGTAAAAGCCTGATTAGGTTTGAAAGTTCTGTAGGCACGGAGCACACAGAGGACGGGAAGAAAATCTGCGAGCAAAGCTGTAGGCTGCTGATTTTTTCTGAGTGTGCTCTGTGTTCTCCCTGTTCTCTGTGTCTACAGACTTGAGTATTTTATCTTCTGTACGTCCCCGCTTGTTTGGATTATCCCGTCAATGAACAATCCCTATTTTTCCTATCCTCTCGTTCTGGTTGATTTAGAAACCACCGGAGCGAACCCGAATTCGGATCGTATTACCGAAGTGGGCATTGTGCAGATCGACGAACAGGGCAGCCGTAGCTGGTCGCAACTGGTGAATCCTGGAAAAGAGATTCCTGAGTTTATTCAGGAGTTGACCGGCATTAGCAATGAAATGGTCGCCGATGCGCCACCCTTTGCCGATGTGGCGGAGCAGGTACTAGAGCTATTACAGGGGCGGGTGTTTGTCGCGCATAACGCGCGTTTTGATTACGGGTTTTTAAAGCAAGAATTCAAACGCCTCAATATGCGTTTACAGGCGCAGGTACTGTGTACCGTTAAGCTGTCACGCAAGCTTTACCCTACTGAGCATAAGCATAGCCTGGATGCTTTGATTGCACGTTACGGGCTGACCTTTGTTGGTGGTCGTCACCGTGCTCTCACCGATGCGGAGCTTTTGCAGCAGTTTCTGGATGTGGCGCTGAAAGATCACGGCTTTGAGGCGCTGCATCAGGCGATTGCCGAATTGTTACGTCAGCCTGCCTTGCCGCCTGCGCTGGACCCCGTCCAGATTGATGAGTTGCCTGAGTCTTCCGGCGTTTATATTTTTTACGGCTCGGACGATGTGGCGCTTTATATCGGCAAAAATCACAATATCAGAAAGCGCGTACTGGCTCATTTTAGTGATGCCAATCCTAAGGAAGTGCAGCTGGCTAAGCGTACTCAAAGGCTGGCCTGGCATGAAACATCGGGCGAGTTAGGTGCGGTGCTACTGGAAACCAGTCTTGTTTCCCAATTAGAGCCAAGCTACAACCCGCCTCAGCGACGGATTAAAGAACTAGGTGGGTGGCGCTTAGTCTCGAAAGACGACGTACTACAGCCCTATTGGACGCCGTGGACCGAGGTGGGCAGCGAGCCAGTATTCGGCCCGTTCCGTTCGCGCCGCGAAGCCGCCAATGTATTAAATAAAATGATTGATGGTCATGGACTTTGTCGACAGATTTTGGGGCTAGAGCCTAAGCCCAAGTCGCTTGCGCCTTGCTCGGCATTCTTAGAAAACCGTTGTCGAGGTGCCTGTGTGGGGCGCGATATCACTCATAACGCCCGCTTTTCTGCCGCAATAGAGCGTTATCGCTTTCCGTTGTGGCCCTACAAGGGGGCAGTTGCTCTGGCAGAAGGCCCTGAATGGGCACCAGTGTTACAGGTGTTCGATCAATGGTGCTATCTGGGTGCGATCAACCACATTGACGAGCTGCCCGCCCTAATGGCCAAGCCACGTAAATTTGAACTGGATGTGTTTAAGCTGATTCAGAAAGAATTCAAAAAGCAGGGACATAAATTGCAGAAGCTTGGGCGTGGTAGCGGGGCAGAAAGTCAAAAAGATCTGTAGACACAGAGCAAAATAAGGACACAGAGAATACAGAGAAAAACGAAGGATTATGTTTTCTCTGTGTCCTGCTTTTAATCTCCTCGTTCTCTGTGTCTACAGATCTTGGGTTTTTAAGCCGCGTAAATCACAAACACGGTTGGGCGTTTGTGTAGATCGGGTTTAGGCCCGCTTTTCCAGTCTGCGGCTGTTTTACTCACGATAAACTCGTTTGGCGTTGTTAAATCGCAGGCCACTGTGAGTTGGGTGCTGCCTTTTAAACCGAGTAAAAGCGCATCAAATAAAGCGCCGTTGCGGTAAGGCGTTTCGATCATCAGCTCGGCTTGTTTATTGCGGTATGAGTCGTTTTCCAACTGGCGAATTGCTTCCAGGCGAGCAGGGTCTTGCGAAGGAATATAGCCGTTAAAGCGAAACTTCTGGCCATTTGCGCCTGCCCCCATCAGGGCGAGCAAGATCGATGAAGGGCCGACCAGCGGCGCTACTTTAATGCCTTTGCGGTGTGCTAAACGGATCAAGTTTGCACCGGGGTCGGCTACGCCAGGGCAGCCTGCTTCGCTCATCAAGCCTACATCATGACCATCCAGCAGCGGTTTTAGCAGGGCACTGAGCGCGTCTTCCTTAGTGTGCTCGTTCAGCTCTTCCATCCATAGGCTGCGCAGCTCGTGTGGTGTGCCAAATTCTTTTAAGAAGGCGCGTGCAGTTTTAGGCGCTTCAACAATAAAGTGCGTTAAGCGCTGCGCGGTGGCAAGTACGTCCGCCGGAATCACGCTGGCCAGTGTGTCTGTACCCAGCGGGACAGGAATCAAATACAGGGTGCCGCTCATAGCAGTGGAAATCCTTCGTTTTTTAACATGGTAATTAATTCAATCAGCGGCAGGCCAATAATGGCGGCAGGATCTTTGCCCTCGATGGCGGCAATCATCATAATGCCAAGGCCTTCAGTTTTGGCGCTGCCAGCGCAGTTGTAGGGTTTTTCGCGCTGCAAGTAGGATTCAATCTCGGCATCGGAGTAATCACGCATCGTGACGCGGGTAATATCTACATAATGCTGCTCATGGCCTGTCGCTGTGTTGTAAAGGCAAAGTGCGGTATGAAATGCCAGTGTATGGCCGCGCATTTTACTTAACTGATGAACGGCACGCTCATGGTTGCCGGGTTTTCCTAGCTGTTCGCCATTTAAAAGGGCGACTTGATCTGAGCCAATAATCAGGCTGTCCGGGTATTGATCAGCAAGGACGCGGGCTTTAGCAATCGCGAGACGCAAGCTGGTGTCGCCTGCTGTTTCGCCGGGCAGGGCGCTTTCATCTAAATCTGGCGCAGCAGTCTCAAAAGAGATACCGAGCCGCTCCAGCAATTCTTTGCGATAGGGCGAGGTAGAAGCGAGGACTAAACGAGGTAAGTGCATGGATTTGTTAGACTCTTACGTAAATGACTTTGACAGGGCTAGTTAAGAGATTGTATCATGCGCGGTTTCTTGTATTCGTTCTGGTTCCTTATGACTGTTATTCACAGCGGTCAATTCGCGCTTGAAGGCGAAAAGATTGAAGGTACGATCCCGCTGTCCAAGTTAGGCCGCTTACATGATTTGCTTGCTAGTACTGAGGGCAGCATGGTCTGGAAGTTGTCTAGTGGCATTGATAAGTTAGAGCGGCCGTGGTTATTTGTTGATGTGGAAGGCGAAGTTCAACTCGTTTGCCAACGTTGCTTAAAGCCCATGCCCTTTTTTGTTAATGTGGGTAGCACTCTCGTACAGTTTCCAGACGAGGCCCATCTTGATGATGCGGAAAACGCTGACGAAGATCTCGAAGGTATCGTTATCGATCCCGAGCTTGACGTTATTGCGTTGATAGAAGATGAAATTCTGCTTGCCTTGCCCTTCGCGTCCCGACACGAAGACTGTGGTGCAGATCGCATTGTTTTAAAAGATTCAAAACCGAATCCGTTTGCTGTCCTGGCTCAGTTGAAAACCAGGGAAGCGGAATAAACTGTCAATTAAACTGGTTTTCAAGGAGCTACAATCATGGCTGTTCAACAGAATAAAAAGTCCCCGTCCAAGCGTGGCATGCGTCGTGCACACGACTTCCTGACCGCTCCGGCGCTGGCAGTTGAAGCTACGACTGGTGAAGCACATTTGCGTCACCACATCTCCCCAAATGGCTTTTACCGCGGTCGTCGCGTTATCAAAGCTAAGGGCGAGTAATCCCTTTTACAGCCTCAGGGTTGTAATATGCGGCGCAAGTGGGCAACCCTTGCGCCGTTCGCCGTTCTGGATTCCCCAGTCTGTGCCTCATTGGAGCCGTGATTGAAGCGTTTTTTTCCTGCTGGTCAGAGATTAGCTGCGAAAAATAGCTCTCCTGCTCCTTATAGGACTTTTAGCCCCCGATGGATATCACCGTTGCCGTTGATGCAATGGGTGGCGATCATGGCTCGCACGTTACTGTGCCTGCAGTGCTTCGCTTCCTAAAAGAATTTCCCGATGTGAATGTTGTGCTGGTTGGCCTGCCTGACGTTCTTGCGGTTGAATTAAAAGCTTGCCATGCCACGGTAGGCCCTCGCTTGCGTGTTCATGCCGCTAGTGAAGTGGTCACCATGGATGAATCGCCTCAGTCGGCGATGAAGAATAAAAAAGATTCTTCGATGCGCATGGCGATTAATTTGGTTAAATCTGGCGAAGCCAATGCCTGCGTTTCAGCAGGCAATACCGGCGCGCTGATGGCCACTGCCCGCTTTGTGCTTAAAACCATTCCGGGGATTGACCGGCCTGCCATTGCCAAGATGATGCCTTCTAGTCGCAACGAGACTTGCGTACTGGATTTGGGCGCTAATGCGGTATGTACTCCGCATAATCTTCTGCAATTTGCCATTATGGGCTCGTCGCTTGTGGCGGCGACTCGTCATATTGAGAACCCGACAGTTGGCTTGCTCAATATTGGTTCAGAAGATCAAAAAGGTAATGAAATCGTTAAAGAAGCTTCCGAGTTACTGAAAGCTTCCCGCCTTAATTTTTATGGCAACGTTGAAGGTAATGATATCTATCGTGGCTCGGTCGATGTGGTGACCTGCGATGGTTTTACTGGCAATGTCGCTTTGAAAGCTTCGGAAGGTTTGGCGAAGATGTTGGCTGAATTTTTAAAACAAGAATTTACCCGCAGCTGGTGGACGCGCATTATTGCGCTCTTGGCGTGGCCGGTACTGGCGCGTTTTAAAGCCAGAGTTGATCCGCGCCGTTATAACGGCGCATCCTTGCTTGGCTTAAAAGGCATCGTGGTGAAAAGCCATGGTAGCGCAGACAAAGTGGCTTTTTATTGGGCACTGAGGCAAGCGATGGATGAGGCACGCTCGGGCGTGATTCAGCGCATCACTGAACAGGTTCAAGATCAGCTCGCAGAATTGGCAGCTCAAGAGGAGTAATTGCAAAACGTAGCGAGAGGCCTGAGGACAATGCGAAAAATGGTGAAAAACCGCAATTTACAAGTAGTAAATGAGAATTTTGAGCCATTTTTTAACGCAGTAATCAGGCCTCGCAGTTGGTTTGCAATACTCCAAGAGATTGTCATCGAATAAGGGGTTATGTATGTACGCTCGCATTGTTGGCACAGGTTCTTATTTACCGTCTCGTGTGGTTTCGAATCAGGAAATCGCCGAGCGCGTTGAAACAAGCGATGAGTGGATTTTTTCGCGCACCGGTATTCGTGAACGTCATATTGCCGCTGAAGGCGAGATGACGTCTGATATGGCTTTGAAAGCCATTGAGGCCGCGATTGCTGCTGCCGGTGTCAGCAAAGAAGAAATTGATTTGCTGATTGTGGCGACCACAACAGGCGATCAGGTTTTCCCGTCTACTGCATGTATCTTGCAAGATAAATTAGGCGTACATGGTTTTCCGGCGTTTGATGTGCAGGCGGTGTGTGCCGGATTTATTTACGCACTGAGCACTGCAGAAAAATTTGTAAAAACCGGCGCTTCCAAGTGCGCAGTAGTGGTGGGGGCTGAAACGCTGTCACACCTCGTTAATTGGGATGATCGCGGTACATGTATTTTGTTTGGCGATGGTGCGGGCGCGGTTGTGTTGAAGCCATCCGCAGAAACGGGTATTTTAGCCACGCATTTGCGCGCGGATGGTCGTTATCGTCATATTTTAAAAGCAGACGCTAAAGTTAAATATGGTGCTTTAACGGGCAGCCCTTGGCTGTATATGGAAGGCAATGCGGTCTTTAAATTTGCAGTGCGAGCCTTGGCAGATATTGCAGTAGAGACGCTTGAAGCCGCAGGCATTGAGCAATCAGAAATCGACTGGCTGGTGCCGCATCAGGCGAATATCCGTATTATTGAATCTACCGCAAAGCATCTTGGTTTAAGTATGGATAAAGTAGTGGTGACGGTGGCCGAGCATGGTAATACGTCTGCCGCATCGATTCCCTTAGCGTTAGATACCGCGGTGCGGGATGGCCGGATTAAAGCAGGCCATAAAGTGTTAATGGAAGGGATTGGCGGTGGTTTTGCCTGGGGCTCGGTGTTAGTCCAGTTTTAATTCTTAACGGCGCTGCAAGAGCGCCGTTTGACTATCCGGCATTAAAATAACTGTTTGAATTTGGCTAAAGTGATGCACTTTAGCGGCGTGTAGGAGAAAACAATGGCATTAGCATTTGTGTTTCCGGGCCAAGGCTCACAATCGATCGGCATGATGAATGGCTGGGCAGATTTGGCCGTAGTGAAAGCAACGTTTGACGAAGCTTCAGCGATCTTAGGGCAAGATTTATGGCAAATGGTTGCCGATGGCCCGAGTGAGTTACTCAATGCCACCGTTAATACCCAGCCCCTGATGCTGACTGCAGGCGTGGCCGTGTGGCGCGCTTGGCAAGCTCAGGGTGGAACACAGCCGGACGTATTGGCAGGGCATAGCTTGGGCGAATATAGCGCACTGGTGGCAGCAGAGGCTTTATCTTTTGGTGATGCACTGCAATTGGTTCGTTTGCGTGCTGAGGCGATGCAAGAAGCCGTGCCAGTGGGCACGGGTGCGATGGCGGCAATTTTAGGCTTGGCAGATGCCGAAATCATTGCGGCTTGTGAGGAAGTGGCTCAGGGTGATGTGGTCGCCGCAGTTAATTTTAACTCACCGGGGCAGGTAGTGATTGCGGGTAGCAAGGCGGCTGTAGAGCGCGCTTGCGAGGCTTGCAAGGCGCGTGGTGCTAAGCGAGCGATGTTATTACCAGTGTCTGTGCCGTCACATTGCGCTTTAATGCGCCCTGCCAGTGATAAGTTGAAACAAAAGCTGGATACAATCGTCATCAATACGCCTGTGATTCCAGTCTTGCATAATGCCGATGTGGCCGCATATAGCGATGCAGCACAAATTAAAGACGCGCTGGTTCGTCAGCTTTACGAGCCAGTACGTTGGGTGGAAACGATTGCCAAAATGGCAAACGATGGCATTACCGTGATTGCTGAGTGCGGGCCGGGAAAAGTATTGGCAGGCTTGAATAAGCGAATCGCAACAGAAGCACAGCAAGTGGCTTTAGTCGACGCTGCGGCACTGCAAACATTACAAGCGATGCTGTAAGCATTTGTAGGGCGGGTGCAACCCGCCGTGGTGTTTAATAAGCACTTAGTAAAACGGCGGGTTGCACCCGCTCTATGATTTGTTGCTTTAGTGATTGATGGAGATTTTGCATGAGTTTTGAAGGTAAAGTGGCACTGGTAACGGGTGCATCACGAGGAATCGGCCAAGCGATTGCGCTTGAGCTGGCTCGTGCGGGTGCGCTGGTGATTGGCACGGCCACCACTGATGCGGGTGCAGAGGCGATTACAGCCTATTTAAAAGAAGCGGGAAATGCAGGTTGTGGTTTACGTTTGCAAGTAACTGAAGAGAACGCTTGCGAAGAGATTATTGACTCTATTACCCAACAATTTGGCCCAGTGGCTATTCTCGTCAATAATGCGGGGATTACCCGTGATAACCTCCTGATGCGCATGAAGGACGAAGAATGGGATGCCGTGATGGCCACCAATCTGCGTCCGGTGTATAAGCTATCAAAGGCCGTGATGCGTGGCATGATGAAAGCGCGTTGGGGACGGATTATTAATATTGCTTCGGTGGTGGCTGCTACAGGTAATCCTGGGCAAACTAACTACTCTGCGGCTAAGGCCGCCCTGTTTGGCTTTACTAAATCGCTGGCACGCGAGATCGGTTCCCGTGGTGTGACAGTGAATGCAGTCGCCCCTGGTTTTATCGATACCGACATGACAAAGTCGCTTGCAGATGAACAAAAGGCTAAACTGGTCGAACAAATTGCCTTAGGATGCTTAGGTAATCCACAAGATATTGCAGATGCGGTGAGTTTTTTGGCGTCAGATAAAGCTGCTTACATTACGGGTAATACCCTGCATGTAAACGGCGGAATGTATATGAATTAAGGCAGTATCCATGCTGTAGGCAGCTTTATTTTGCCGCTCAGCGTGGTTTTTTGGTTGTGCATTTAACCGAAGTTACTCGACAAACGTTTGCTGTGACTGTTTTTTTGGTAGAATGCCGACGTTTTTTTTAGTAATTAAGACAAGGCTTGGGACATAAATTCATGGAAAACATCGAACAGCGTGTTAAGAAGATCGTTGCCGAGCAACTTGGCGTGCCGGAAACAGACGTTAAGATTGACTCATCGTTTGTAAACGACCTCGGTGCCGATTCTCTCGATACCGTTGAACTCGTCATGGCACTGGAAGAAGAATTCGAGTGTGAAATTCCTGACGAAGACGCCGAAAAGATTACTACCGTTCAGCAAGCTATTGACTTCGTCAGCAGCCACCTGAGCAAGTAATTCGTTTTCTCGAGGCCTCTGCGATGAGCGTGTAAGCGTTGATTGTAGAGGTCTTGTTCCATCTGGCCTATATGGCCATCTCACGGAGACTGCCCCGTGTCTAAACGCAGAGTAGTTGTCACTGGCTTGGGACATGTCTCGCCGGTAGGCAATGATGTGGCTTCCGGTTGGGCAAATTTGCTCGCTGGTCAGTCTGGCATCACCCAAATTACCCGTTTCGACGCCAGCGACCTGGCCTGCACCATTGCTGGTGAAGTCAAAGGTTTCGATATTACCGAGTACATCTCGGCAAAAGACGCACGTCGTATGGATGTGTTTATCCATTACGGTATCGCAGCCGCTTTGCAGGCCATTAAAGATGCAGGCCTCGATGATGTTGCTGATCTGGATAAGACGCGCGTCGGTGTGAATATTGGTTCTGGTATCGGTGGCCTTTGGTCTATCGAGCAGACCAGCGCGGCGATGATTGAAAGCGGCCCGCGTAAAATTGGCCCGTTCTTTATTCCGGGTTGCCTGATTAATCTGGTTGCAGGTCATGTAACTATTTTAAAAGGCTATCAAGGACCAAGTTACGGCATCGTTTCTGCATGTACTACCGGTGCGCATAGCATTGGTGATGCGGCTCGTATTATTCAATACGGTGATGCAGATGTGATGGTGGCTGGCGGTGCTGAAGGCGCGATTTCCCGCCTTGGCATGGGCGGCTTTGCTGCAATGAAAGCGCTTTCTACCCGTAATGACGATCCAGCTACTGCATCCCGTCCTTGGGATACTGGCCGCGATGGTTTTGTGATGGGCGAAGGCGCGGGTGTGTTGGTGCTTGAAGAGTACGAGCATGCTAAAAAGCGTGGCGCTACCATTTATGCCGAGCTGATTGGCTTTGGTATGAGCTCAGATGCTTACCATATTACTTCGCCAACGGCAGAAGGCCCGGCGCGTGGCGTGACCAATGCCTTGCGGGATGCAGGCATTAATCCTGATGAAGTGGATTACGTGAATGCTCACGGCACATCGACTCCACTGGGTGATGCAAATGAAACCAATGCGCTGAAACTGGCCTTTGGCGATCATGCCAAGAAGCTGGCGGTGAATTCTACTAAATCTATGACTGGCCATTTATTGGGCGGTGCGGGTGGTGTGGAAGCGATTTACTCAGTATTGGCCCTGCATCACCAAGTTTCGCCGCCCACCATCAATATCTTCGAGCAAGATATCGCTGGCGGTTGTGATCTGGATTATGTGGCGAATACCGCCAGGGATATGAAGATTGGCGTTGCAATCTCTAATTCCTTCGGTTTTGGCGGCACGAACGGCACGCTGGTTTTCCGTAAAGTTTAAGTGCATAGCAAGCAAGAAAAAAGGCTACTTCGGTAGCCTTTTTTGTATTTCATATTAAGGTTTATTCATGCCGCTGCAAAGTGTAGTTGAGTTTACTGATATCAAAACCCTGCTCTTTGGCAATATCGAGCGCGGTGTTTAAATCCTGACTGCTGATAGACTGGCTGCGAGATAGCAGCCATAGGTATTTGTGGTTGGGATTGCCAACCAATGCCCATTGATAATCATCCCCTATGCCAAACACCCAGTAATCGGCGGAGAAGGGCCAGAAGAAGCTGACCTTTAGTTTGCGTTGCCACTATGTGGAACCACGCTGGCGTAGCCATCAGCCTCTGCAAAGCTGCCATCTTGCTTGCGGCAGCGATTTACTACATTAATCCTGTCATCTGCCTTGCTATATTCTGCCGTAGTGTCGGCCACGCACATGTGCTGAAAATACATCGGAAAGCTAGCAATCTCGTACCAGCGGCCCAGATAGCGGTCTATATCGAGTGTGGCTACGGTAATGGGTTCTGCATGGGTGAAGCTGCTGATGATAAGGCCGAGGATTAAGATGGATAAGCGCATGATTGCCCCCTCTTTTTGCGATGTTTTTCATATTTTAGCAGCTTGCCGAGTAGATACGATGGTCTCGAATAGGGGGCTAGATCGGCCCCATCACAGAGTCTTTGAAGTGCCACGTTATTATTCTTAATGGGTCACGTTGGTGCAGGGGATTTGTTAGCCAGCAGATGGGGCATCGGCCCCTGTATTTTATACAGCCCTATCACTTGTTTAAGTGATAAGGTATAAGGCTGCACTTGCCTTGTTAAAATACCGATCATGTTCTGTTTATCTCTAGCCAAAACTCCTGATTTATTAGCGCTGCATGCCAGCGACCCTGTCCGATTTCCTGCCCTTGCCGAGACCGGAGGGGGGCATGCGGGTTGGGATATTTTATTTGCTCTGCCGCGTGAAGTACGTATCTATGCTGCTGCTGAGGGCGATGCCTTTGTGAGCGATTTGCGCAGCTTGCCTCTGGATGGCAAGTTGCCCCGCCCAGAAGAGCTACCTATTGATGCGCCTTTTACAGGTGGCTGGTTCACTTATGCGGGCTATGAGCTGCTTTCTACCTTTGAGCCGCATGTCGCACATCGCCCTGAGGCAGATTTCCCAGTTGCCGCACTGCTACGTATTCCTGCTGCGGTGTTGCTTGAGCGCCCATCTGGCCAGGCCTGGCTGGTAGCAGAAACGCTGGAAGAGCTAGAAATGTTGGCTGAGCGAGTCGCTAACACTCCTGAATTTAAGCCTGCGTTGCCACAAGTTGCATCAATCACAGAGGATGATCCAGCTGCCTTTTTACAAGGGGCAGAGCGAGCTCTTATATATATAAGAGAAGGCGATGTCTTTCAGGTGAATTTATCCCGTGGCTGGGATGTGCAGCTTGCAGAGACTTTAAGCCCTGCCGAGCTATTTGCCAGCTTACGTGTGCGTAATCCCGCACCGTTTTCTACCCTGCTTGATTTAGGCAAATATGGTGCCGTGGTGAGCTCATCCCCAGAGCGCTTAGTTAAAGTGAAGGGTGATCTGGTTGAAACACGGCCGATTGCCGGTACGCATCCCCGATCGCTTGACCCTATCGAAGATGCGGGCCTTAAAGCGCGGCTCTTAGCTACACCCAAAGAGCGTGCCGAGCATATTATGCTGGTTGATTTAGAGCGCAATGATCTGGGCCGTATTTGCCGGCCGGGCACGGTGCAAGTGGATGAGCTGATGGCTGTGGCAACCTATGCTTTTGTTCATCATATTGAATCCAATGTGCGTGGGCAGTTAAGCGCAGGGCAGACTCCGGCTGATATCCTTAGGGCGCTTTTCCCTGGTGGAACCATTACAGGTTGCCCTAAGGTTCGCTGCATGCAAATTATCAGAGAGCTGGAAGATCGGCCTCGTTATGCTTACACCGGCAGCTTGGGTTATATCAATCTGGATGGATCAATGGACCTTAATATCCTGATTCGTACTTTCTTACAAAGGCAAGATCAGCTTTATTTTAGAGCAGGCGCTGGCATTGTGATTGATTCAGATCCAGAGCGTGAGCTGCAAGAGACTCGGCATAAAGCACGTGGTTTGCTGCGCGCCTTGGGCGTGCAAGGTTAGGCTGTTTCATAGGGGGGCACCTTTGTGGCCCACATGTGAATGGATCAGTTAGGGTGGCAAAGCAAATCGTTTTGTTCACCCTTTTTTTATGGAGTTTTAGATGAGATTGCTTAATGGCCTGCCCCAAGACCATATCAGTATGGCTGATCGGGCGTTTCAATTTGGTGACGGGGTGTTTCGCACCATGCGTTGCACAGGCGGGGCAATTGAATTTTGGGCCAGACATTACACACGCTTACAGCAAGACTGCGCTGTCTTGGGAATCGTTTGCCCAAGCGAGGCGATCTTGCTGGAAGACTTTCGCCGCCTTACACCCGTTGACGCTGCACTTAAGATAATCATCTCTCGAGGTGAAACCGCTCGTGGTTATGGTGCGCCTGATCAGCTAGCTCCTAATCGAATTGTTCAGGTGGCTGCATTACCTGCCTACCCAGAAAAATTGTATCAAGAGGGGGCAAAAGTGCGTGTTTGTAGCACGCAGGCGAGCTGGCAACCCGCCCTGGCCGGGGTTAAGCATTTGAATCGTTTAGAAAATGTTTTAGCACGGCGGGAATGGAGCGATCCGAGCATTTTTGAAGGACTGATGCTGGATAGAGACGGCTTGGTGATCGAAGGCGTGATGAGTAATGTGTTGGTTTTATGCGACAGCATTTTAAGCACGCCAAAACTCGAGCAAAGCGGGGTGAATGGGGTGATGTGTGAGGTGGTTTTTGATGCTGCAATGCAGCATGGCTGGGAGGTAGAAAAACGAGCTTGGACGCTGGATGAGATCAAAAAAGCCGATGCCGTCTGGCTGACAAATAGTCTGATGGGATTATTGCCAGTGGTTGAGTTATGCGATCAGTATTTTTCTCCGAATGCCGCGCAGCCACTGCTGTCGGCGGCGGTGAATCAGTTGCGTCAAAAGGAAAAATTTGCGATTGTTGATGTACCGGATATGACGGAAGGGTAATTTTCACTGGGTGGAATAGGTAGTTAGCCGTACTCTGGCGCGCTTCCAAAACAAAAACGGCAAGCCCGAAGGCCTGCCGTTTTTGATGATCTGGAGGAGAGAGGGGGATTCGAACCCCCGATACTCTCGCGAGTACGCCTGATTTCGAGTCAGGTACATTCAACCACTCTGCCACCTCTCCAAAGAGGAGACGAATTCTAGCGCAATTTTTACCTAAGGCAAAGCAGTGTTTGTCATTTTAGGAGGAATTAGTGCAGAATGCGGCCGGTATCAACAAACGGGATGCGCATGAAACATTGGCTCATGGCTCTAGCAACAGTTGTTCTAACGGGTTGCGGCGATATGCCGGAACAATCTTCCAACCGGGTTCTTCCTTGGGCAGAATCACAAGAACTCGTCGTACTGGTACAGAACGGTCCGACCACACTCTATGTCGATGCTGAAGGCAATTACGCAGGCTTGGAGTACGACCTCGTTACTCGCTTTGCAGTAGCAAATGGGCTGAAAGTGCGTTTTATCGTCACCAGCAGCTATGCCGAGTTACTCTCGAGGTTGAAGGGAAATGAAGCTCACTTTGCGGTGGGAGTGCAAAAAGGTTTTGAAAGCGAAGGACTCGCATTCGGCCCCGCCTACCAAAGCATTGAACCGGTGCTGATTTACCCTAGCAACAAAACCGCTTCCAGTGTCTTAGCTGAGCTGAGTGCAGGTGAGGCTAGCATCAGCACTCTGCCGCAATATGCGATGGCGCTGAATAAGCTCAAGGTCAATAAACCGAATCTGAGCTGGCAAGTGGTTGAAGATGGCGATAGTGAAGATTTGATCGAGCGCGTTGCCAATGGCCAGCTTAGCTACGCCATGGTTGATTCGCACGCTGCGGATGTTGCTCAGAATTATTTTCCTAAAGTCGCTATTTCTCGCGAAATGGGCTCGGCACAGCAGCTTGCATGGGCAGCCCCTGACGCGGATAGCGAGTTGTTTACACTGTTTCAAGGCTTTTTCAGCAAAATGGCCCAAAGCGGTGAGATGCGCAGCTTACTCGACCGATATTACGGCCACGTGAATCGCCTTGGCCAAATGGATGCCATGGCATTCCTTGATAAGCGAAAAGCCACTTTGCCACGCTATAAAAAGTGGTTTAAAGAGGCAGAAGCCAAAACGGGTTTGGATTGGCGCTTGGTTGCCGCACTGTCTTATCAGGAATCGATGTGGGACCCGGAAGCGGTTTCGATGTCGGGTGTGCGTGGCATGATGATGCTCACCAACGATACGGCAGAGCGCTTGGGCGTGAATCGCCTCGACCCCTATCAGAGCATTCAGGGCGGCGCGCGTTATATCCAGACCATGAAAGACAGCTTGGCTGAGAATATCACCGAGCCGGATCGTACTTGGCTGGCCTTAGCCGCCTACAACGTCGGTTTGGGCCATCTGCTCGATGCCCGCGCATTGGCGGTGAAGCTGGGCAAAAACCCAGATAGCTGGGTGGACGTAAAAACCACCTTGCCACTTTTGCGTAATCCGCAATATTTTAAATCGGCTAAATACGGCTACGCCCGTGGTGGCGAGCCAGTGATTTTTGTTGAGCGCCTGCGTACTTACTACGATATTTTGGTGCGCTTCGAGAGCCCTGTGCAAAGCACGATGCCGGTGTTAAGCGAGAATATTGTGGTGCAAAACCCAAATAACTTGCCGCTGAACATCAATAACCGTGTGCTGGCAGCAAAGCAAGTGCGTACTGCGGCGCTTTAGGTTTACTTTTGTAGGGGGTGTGCAAGCCTATTTTGATTCTTGATGTGTTTTTTTGCAGGTTTTCGCAAAAACACGCGGGTTTCACCCCCTCTGCAAAGCGCCGCTTTTTTTTGAGAGCGAAGCCTGTAGGGCAGGTGCAACCCGCCGAGGCTTCTAATCCGCTACAATATCGCCTTCCACGCTCTATTCTCGGTAGCTTTTCTATGACTGTACGTACTCGTTTTGCCCCTAGTCCTACGGGCCTGTTACATATTGGTGGTGTGCGCACCGCGCTGTTTTCTTGGGCGCATGCACGCAAAAATGGCGGTGCATTTGTACTGCGTATTGAAGACACCGATTTAGAACGCTCAACGCCAGAATCAGTTAAAGCGATTATGGATGGCATGCATTGGGTAGGTATTGATTACGATGAAGGCCCGTTTTACCAGATGCAGCGCATGGATCGTTACCGTGAAGTGGTAAAACAGCTATTAGCCAGTGGTCACGCTTATCCTTGCTATATGTCCAAAGAAGAGCTTGATGTCATGCGTGCGACGCAAGAAGCTTTGGGCCTGAAAGCTAAGTACGATCGTCGTTGGAGACCCGAGGAAGGCAAGGTTCTGCCTGAGCCTCCTGCCGGCGTGCAGCCAGTATTGCGCTTTAGAACGCCACTCGATGGTGTTATTGCCTGGGATGATCTGGTCAAAGGCCGTATTGAAATTGGCAATGTCGAGCTGGATGATCTTATCATCGCTCGTCCTGATGGCACACCAACCTATAACTTCTGCGTGGTGGTCGATGACTGGGATATGGGCATTACCCAAGTGATTCGCGGTGATGATCATGTTAATAACACACCGCGTCAGATTCATATCTTTAACGCGCTAGGGGCTGCGGTACCGCAATTTGCCCATCTGCCGATGATTCATAACGATCAGGGGCAGAAACTATCCAAGCGCCGTGATGCCGTGAGTGTGGTCGATTACGATAGCGCCGGTTATTTGCCGGAAGCACTGCTCAACTATCTAGCCCGTTTAGGCTGGGGCCATGGTGACGATGAATGCTTCTCTATGGCGCAGTTTGTAGAATGGTTTGATCTAAAAGACGTGTCAGCCAGCCCAAGCCGCTTTGATAAAGAAAAACTGTTGTGGCTGAATGCGCAGCATATCAAGACCGCTGATGCCGCACGCCTTGCTGATCTTGCTAAACGGTTCCTGGATGAAAAGGGCGTAGACCTAAGCCAAGGGCCTGCACTGGTCGATGTGGTTGCATTGTTAAAAGAGCGTGTACAGACCATCGTAGAGCTGGCGACTGAGGCGACATACTTCTATCAGCCACTCACTCCATCGGATGAAGTGGGGGCTAAACATCTGACGAGCGACGATCTAGCTCGCCTGAGCGCCTTTGCGAGCGAAGCGGCTGCATTAGAAGTGTGGGACACCGCAAGTATCTCCGTCTTTATTAAAGAGTTTTGCAAATCGCAAGGCGTGAAAATGGGCCAAGTTGGCATGCCACTGCGCGCCAAAGTCTGCGGCACCACGCATACGCCTTCGGTGGATGCGGTGTTGGCTTTGCTGGGTAAGGCTGAAGTGCTGAAACGACTGGCTTAGGCGCGGTAGTTTAAAAAAGCCGAACGATTCATCGTTCGGCTTTTTTTCTGGGCGTTAGGCAGATATTTCGTCTTTGTAGGCTGTGGTTAGCGAAGCGTAACCCGACGTCTAGGCTGCCATAGCAAATTACTTTGCTCATCTTGTCAACATTACAAAGCGCGTAGGGCGTGTGAAACCAGCGGCATTATAATGGCGGCGTCCTATCCCTCCCTGGAGTATCGCTCATGCACGCCACTGAACTCTTACAAACGCTTACCCTTAGCCAGAAAGTAGCCCAGTTGTTTATGGTGGGATTTGATGGTCTTGTGCCCAACTCGCATATTGAAGAGATGCTTAGGGCGCATCAGATTGGTGGTATTATTTTATTTCGCCGTAATGTTGAAACACCTTCCCAGCTTGCTGCTCTGAATTTACGCTTACAAGAAATCAACGCAGAGCAAAGCAATGTGCCGCTCCTGATTGGTACAGATCAGGAAGGCGGCATGGTGATGCGGATCGAGCATGGCGTTACGCCTTTGCCGTCAGCGATGGCATTTAAAAGCGCTGGCAGTGAAACAGATTGCGAAGCACTCACCAAGGTGGGTAATGCCGAGTTGAAATCGCTGGGGATTAATATCAATTTCGCGCCAGTGCTGGATATTAATAATAATCCGCAAAACCCGGTGATTGGCGTGCGTGCTTATGGTGAAACCGTGAGCGAGGTCAGCCAGTTTGGTTTGGCTGCTTTGCGGGGCATGCAATCTGCTGGCATGGCAGCAACGGGTAAGCATTTTCCGGGGCATGGTGATACGGCGGTTGATTCTCATCACAGCATGCCGGTGGTGGCACATGATAGGGCACGATTAGATGCCGTTGAGCTGGCCCCGTTTAGAGCAGCTTTTGGCGCTGGGCTGGATGCGCTGATGACGGCGCACGTTGCTTTCCCCGCCATTGAGCCAGATCTGGCAAAGCCTGCAACTATTTCACACGCCACCCTCACTGGCTTATTAAGAAATGAGTTGGCTTATCAAGGCGTAGTGATTACTGACTGCTTAGAAATGGATGCGATTGGCAAAGGAGTGGGCACCGTAGCAGGCGCGGTATTCTCGATTCAAGCCGGGGCCGATATTGTGCTGATTTCGCACACTCCTGCCAAACAAGCTGCCGCTTTGGCAGAAGTTTTGCAGGCTGTGAAAGCAGGCGATATTTCAGTCGCACGTATTGATGAATCTGTGCTGCGTATCTTGGCTTTAAAGCAGCGCTATCAGATGTCGGCATGGGCAAATCTTGCGCCATCTTTACTGGCCTCCGAAGCATTGCAATTATCTGCACGTGTACATCAAGCTGCGATTACTGGCCATGCTCAGCCATTAGATAAAAATAAGCCGGTCTTTTTAATTAGTGCCGAAGTGCGCACACACACTGAAATCGATGAAGTGGCGCTTGGTAAAACGCCAGAGGCGCGTAACTCGCTGGCTCAGCCATTAAGCGAGCTAGGCTACAGAGTGGATGAGCAGTGGATTGCTTTGCAGCCAGATGCTGCCGAGGTTGATACGGTGCTTAGCCAGGCCGCTCATGCCGGGCAAATTATTTTTGTGTCTTATAACGCTCAATTATTTAAAGAGCAGCAGGCGCTGATCGAGGCTTTGCCGCAAGACAAGCTGTGGCTGATTGCGGGCCGCTTGCCTTATGATTTAGACCTTGCACCTAAAGCGGCTGGCCGACTAAGTTGCTGCTCTAATCGCCCTGCCGCTTTATATGCATTGGCCCAGAAGTTGGCTGTTAATATCTAATTAAATAGACAAGCCGGTTTTTCAGCCTGTGGGAAGCCGGCTATTTAATGTTTGTTGTGTGTTTTCAGTGAAGGGCAGGCCTTCTTCGCGTGGCTTTAGGGCTTGGTTGCATAAGTCGGAGCCGTTGTGAATAGATTATTGAACGCTTTCTTTGTGAGCTAGGGCACAGCGTTATATTTTTAGCTAATACCAATCAATCTTTCAAATTCCAAACATTTCCTTTCTCTATGTTTTTTTATAGCGGATTTTGTGCTTTTCAGGCGAAAGTATGGCTTTTTTTTGCTGTAAATAACGCAATAGAAGCATGTGTTTTTAAATACATCATGATTTTTCTTGCTTGTTTTTATTTTGCTTAAATACCAGACACGTAATTATTGAATTTTTGTTGATTGATCTGAAATGTTGTTTCCGGTAAAAATACACATCAGATAAATAGATTGATTTGATTTTAATTAATCTTATTTTGTCTTTTATTAATTATTAGATTTTGACTAATAATTATTTTTTTTAAATGTAGTCGTGTTTTTAAATCTTATATTTTAAATATTTAAGGAACAGATATGAACATCAAGAAAAATGCGGCTGCAATTGTTATATTGCTTAGCTTGTTTAGTTCAGCACATGCGGTAAATGCATATGTTGACCAATTTATTAGCTTTAAAGATGCCGTAGGAAATAATGCAGTTGCATTTGGCAATAATGGCACGCTCACTGCTCCTCCTGCTGAGGTGGTAAATCCTAATATTATTCTTGGTGCGCCTACCGCTGCTCAATGGGTTTCAGTGCCTACTGATTACTCTGCGGTATATGGCTTTAATGGAAAAAACGCGACTGAAGGGCTAGATATTTATTATGTAGATGCAGGCGCTTTGTCTAATGTGAGCGTTTGGGGAAAGCTGAATGTTGCTGATGCCTGGACTAAAATTGGCTCGGTAACCGAAGGTGCGCCTACGGGGAGTACTTATAATCCAGTGTCGTCTTTTTTAAGCTTGGCCGGTACCGGCTTAAGCGCGGTAAGCCAAGTGATGATTCGCGGTACAGATGTAGCGGGCTGGTCTCCTGGTTTTGATTTAATGGGGGTTCAAGGTCGAGGCATGATGGCCGCACCTGTACCAGAGCCAGAAACATATGCATTAATGGGCTTAGGATTAATTGCCTTATTGGTAAAACGCCGCAGGCAAGTTGATGCGTCTTAGTAAAATATTTAAAAAAGGCCATTGAATAATGGCCTTTTTTTATTAGCTAATCACATGCCGATGTATCGATCTGGCCTGTGATTAATTGCAATTGCCAGATTTAAAGCAAATGCGCCTAAAACAGAAATTAATAATTGCTTGTGGTCAACTACGCCAAAGCCCACGCATAAAATAAACAGATCCACCACCAATTGCACATAACCTGTGCGCCAGCCAAAGCGTTTTTGCAAATACAGAGCCAGTACGGTGACACCACCTAAGCTGGCTTTATGCCGGATCAGCATCAAAATTCCAACACCCGCCAATAATCCGCCCATCAGCCCGGCAAAAATGGGATCAATATTGCCTAGATTAATTAAATCGGGCAGCCAACCGCATAGCAAGGCCAGCGTGCCTACGCAGGCAAAAGTTTTGAGCGTGAATTCTTTACCCAGCATGCGGTAAGAAAAAATATAAATAGGCAGATTGATCAGAAACAGCACCGTGCCATACGACCAGTGCGCAATATAGTGCAGCAGAAAAGCTAAACCGGTTGCGCCACCAGTAAGCAGCCCCGCCTGTTTAAAAAACTGAATCGCCAGCGCCATTAATAAGACACCCGTGAGCAATCCTTGCAAGTCTTCTAACAGAGTGTGGGCGTGTTGAGGCTGGGACATACAATACCGATTTAAAATAAAAAGCAGGGGCGGAGCATAGCCACGAATGCTATGCAGGTAAACGGAAGGAAGTCGCAAAGTTTACATTTATTGCGCAAAATCAAGCCGCCGATCAGGGCGGGCAAGATGTGACTGAAGTTAAGTCACTTTGAGGCCGATAAACTGGGGTATACCTTTATGCAAGACATTGATAGGGAGCTTTATCGTGATTAACTCTGTTTCTCAATCGAACCCAGTGAGTAGCGCTGCTTCAGCAAGTAAAGACATCAAAGAGAGTAAGGAAACAGATAAAAAGCCTGAAATCAGCGCAGCAAATATTCGTGCGCAAACTAATCAGCAAATCTTGCAAGCTTCTTTGCAAGTATCGATCAGTAGTGGCGATAAGCCGATGCAGCTTTTATTTAGAAGTGCCATCGATAAAATCAACGAAGTATTGCAGCCTGAATTTGGCGACGACGCGATTAAAAACGCGATGGGGCAAGATAATTCACCAGAGGGCACTGCCGGGCGAATTGTGGCGCTGTCCACTGGGTTTTATGAAGCATTTGCCAAGCAAAGACCGGGACAAGATCCGGAAAAAATAGCTGAAGAATTTACCAAGGTGATTCGTGGCGGGGTAGAGCAAGGCTTTAAAGAGGCAAAAGAGATTCTGAAAAGCTTGCAAGTATTGGATGGCACTATCGCCAGCAATGTGGAGAAAACCTATGAGCTGGTGCAAAAAGGTCTGGATGACTTTTTGGCTAGCAAAAAGGTCAAGGTATAGCTGTCTGTCGGTACTTAAGCACCCTTAGAGTAAATCTCTGGCTTGCAATCGTTTTTGATGATTGTTGAGGCGAATCGCTGGTTATTTAACGAAAAACCATCGAAATATAGCCAAATATGCTGTTTTAGCAATAGGGCAGTCTTAAGTTTGACACGTTGTGAAGGCAATCCATTTGAAAGGCGGCGCAAGCCGCCTTTTTTTATAAAGCCAAACGATGATGACTTTTAAGGTTTTTTGAACTGGCGGGCAATACACTGCCTGCCGCTGCACGACGAGTGGCATTACCTCGCTCGATAAGATGGCTGCTCAATGATTTGGGGCTGGCTTAGCGGCGTCTAAAATACGCCAGATACGAGCTATCTTCGGGGAGGTATTTGCCGGAAGAGGGTTGCCAGAGCAAGCTCTGATCTCGCAACGCACTGATGGCCGCTTGCACAGTTGAAACCGTGAGGTTGGTATTTTCAGGCAGCTCTGCGGCGTATTGGCTTATTGCATTGCTGGAAAAAGGCGCAAAGTTATTCTGCGAGTTGAGTGTGATCGTTTTAAAGATCGCACGTTGAATGGGGGTTAAAGCATTCACCGTGGTTTCAATCTCAAAAGCGGCTGATCTCACCATATCCAGTGCCACATCTTGGATGGAGCGCTCGATAGGCTCCAGCATATATTTACCTAGCGCATCAATCAGCAAATCAGGCTTGCAGCCTAAGATTTGAAAAGCCCCCAAAGTGCTCTCGCGCTTTAGTTTTTTAGCTGCGTTGCTGCCGATAGCATCGTTAACTGCATAAATAAAAAACTCAATAAAATTGCTGTCCAGTAGTGGAAACTCCTCTACCGAGCTGCCATAAAATGCGCTCGTTTTCGGGCTGCAAAGATTGGATAGTTTATCCCGCTGCGAGCCGGTAAAAACCAGTACAAAATCATGTCCTGCCTGGTCAATTTGCTGATTGGAGGTATCGCGAATTGATTTCAGCGCAAAGGTCGCTTTTTTACCATCATCACTGCTTAAAGCCTGTTGCGCCTCATCGACTACCAGCATCACTGTGTGGTTTTTTGCCCGCTCCTTCAGCTGCTGATAGGACTCGCTAACTGATGTGGGTACATCTTCAGCGGGAATGGTGAAATCAAGCTTGAACTCCCCTGCACCAATTTGCCCACCCGCAATCCCTGCCGATCTGGCTGTGCTTAGTAATCGGCCTTCCATTTCTTTACTTTTTTGATGCAAAGCTTCGCAAATCAATGCGCTGGGCGATTTATTCTGATCGCTCCATAAATCCACATAAATAACTAGCCAGCCACGGCTTTGTGCCTCAGGGATTAAATCATTATTAATAAATTGTGTTTTTCCCACTCGGCGCGGGGCAGCAAGGAATAGGTTTTTTGTGCTGCTGATTAAGCTCAGCCCACTGAGCGTATCGCAATAACGCTTAGCGAGATCGGTGCGGGGATAGTGTTTCATAGTGAATTATTTTATCTACTATAAGTTTATAGTTGAATGAATAATAAACTATATAAGAGGCAAAAAGAAGAAAAGATGAGCTGCATGATGCGGTGGTGAGTGTACTGAGCTGTAGAGAGTGTAATACGAATAACAAGTTGCTGTCTCTATGTTTTCTATTAGCTTAATTAAATATTAAGCACACAGGGGGGAATTACCTCCTTTTCCATGTTTTTGTTCATTGAATGCCAAGCTTAATGCCAAAAATAGCAGGGGTTTAGCTTGATGACGGGGTTTAAATTTCATATTCCTATTCTCTAGTCAAGTGCTGTAGTAGTGAGCAGGTGGCTTGAAAGGGACAGGCGAATGCAGTGCTTTAGAAAAAAACAAGATAAAAACGAAGTGCCTATTGTTGGTTTATGTAGGTTGTTTAATAAAAACAATGACTTATAAAATATTAAAAATAAAAGACCACCGTTCGCCTCCTTATGCAAGGGTAAATGCGCTTTTGTGATTGCAATCACATTCTTAAAAATAGGGCGGGAGAACAATGCATTTGTCCGAGGCGCAATCCATTATGGAAAAGCCCTGGCGTGAAGCTGGACGATAGCTTACATAAACTTTTTGGAGTACGTAAAAATGGCAACTGCAGCAGCATTAGCATTCGTGCAAAAACTCTATGTCGCTTACTATCAACGTCCAGCCGACTACGCTGGGCAGCAATACTGGGCGGAAAAATTTGATAAAGAAGGTGGCGCTTCGGCGATTGCCAATGCATTCGCTACCTCCGCAGAATCGGTAACGCTGTATGGCACACAAGCCTTGGCCGCACAAATTAGCGCTGTTTACCAAGCATCGTTTGGCCGTGCGGCAGAAACCGCTGGCTTGCAATTTTATCTGAATGAAATTAGCGCTGGCCGTATGACCGTGGGTACGATGGCGGTTTCCGTTTTAAACGGTGCAGCAGGTGCAGATTTAACCGTACTAAATGCCAAGCTGGCGGTTGCCGCGGCCTATACCACAGCTGCATCAGATGCAACGGGTATTCTCAAATACGCAGGTACAGCGGCAGCAGATATTGCCCGTACATTCCTGACTGCTGTAGTTAGCGTTGCAACGCAAACTTCTCAAACAGCCTTAATTACCGCCAATTTGAATTCGATTGTTGCTCAAGGCACAGCCTTTACGCTGACTACCGGTATCGATAGCTTTACGGGTACTGCAGGCAGCGATAGCTTCAGCTCTACAGCGGTAGGCGGTTTTGGCGCTCTGGATAGTCTGGATGGTGGTGCGGGTACGGATGTTTTAACCGTTTCTGATACGACCGCGATTGCTACTTCGACTAGCCAAGTGGTTAAAAATATTGAAACTGTCACCTTGTCGTCTAGTGCAGGTGTAACTGCAGACATGACTGCTTGGACAGGGCTCACAAAGGCCACGATCAATGGCGTAGGGGCAATGACAATTACTGCGGCAGACACCGCGAATGTCAGTGTTGCTACTTCAGGGGCTGGTAATGTAGCCGTGATCGGAACAGGTGGCGATTTAGCTGTGGTTGCAGGTACAGGCAATGTGACAATTGGTGGTACTGCCGTCGCTAATAAACTCGCTTCTGTGAGTGTTACTAATGGTGCCGCGGTAGCGGTTACTGATCGTAGTGGTACTGCGGCTGCAACGGGTAGCACGCTGAAAACAGTAACCGTAAGTGGTGCAACAGGCGCATCTACGATTACTGGCGATGGCGTAACTACGCTTAATCTGACTAATTTAAATGCGGCAACAACAGTTAACAATGTGACACTCACGGCAGCAGCTGCAACACGGGCTTTAGTGCTTAATTTAAACGGTGTGGATGAAGGTGCTGCGGGTACTGACGCAGGTACAACGGTTGTTACCGATGCAGAAGCTACATCCTTAACCATTAATGCAACAGGCAGCCGCTCATTCGACGTAACCGCTACTACTGCAAAAGCAGTGTCGCTAGCGGTAAAAGCAGATGTAGATTTGCAAATGGACGCATTAGGCAGCGCTGTTTCTACCACGCTTAATGTTTCTGGCGCAGGTAAATTTACAGCGGATGCACAAACACTGACCGCTGCAGGTGTGATCACCAGCACCAGCACTGGTGGCGTAATTCTTACAACCGCTTTGGGTGCAGGTCAGCAGTTTGTAGGTACTTCATCTACCGGTGCGGATACCATTACCGTGGCAGCATCCACAGTTGCTCATACCACGGGTGCAGGTAACGATACGGTAACAGCAGGCATTATGGGGACTGGCGGTAGTGTAAACGGCGGCGACGGCACGGATATCTTGTCGATTGCTTCTGCAACAGCTGTTGCTGTAACCGTAACGACTGTAGCCAATGCCGCTAACTACACCAATTTTGAAACGCTACGTCTGAATGATGGTTTGGGCGCTTCGATTGATGCAACCAAGCTGGTGGGTGTGAACGCAATTAATGTGCATGGTGCGGTTACAACAGGCTCCACAGTTACATTAAACACCGGCAACACCGTAGGCTTAGGTGCTGACTCGGGCGGTACCATCGGCTTTACAGCTACCCCAGCTGTAAACACTAATGCGCTAACCTTGAATACTAATGGCTGGGATGTAACTGGCCTGATTACTACAACAGGTGTAGGCACATTAAACCTGAGCAGCGGTACAGCAACGGTTGCGGTTGCCAACTCAGCTACCGTTCTTGGGCTGGCATTTGATGCTGCTACATTAACAGGTGGTCTGACTATGGCCGGCTTGTCTGGCGGTACTTTGGGCACAATCAACCTTACAGGTAGCAATGCCATTACCTTTGGTGCTGCAATTAGTGGGGCTTCAGTGATTAATGCTTCTGCATTAACCGGTGCCTTAACCATGTTTGCAACGGGTGCGGTGACTGCTTCAATTACTGCAACGGGCGGCTCGGGCAACGATGTCTTGGTTGGTTCTACCGTGGCAGATACCTTGGTGGGTGGTGCAGGCAATGACACCTTAGCTAACCGGGTAACAGGTGCGAATACAACGACAGCAGATTCATTAACAGGTGGCACAGGCGCAGATAACTTTGTCTTGCGTGGTGACACCGCTACGGGCGCGGTATCGACGGTTATTGGCACTGTGTCCCGCGTGATGGATTTTACAATCGGCACCTCCGCTGCTACTTCAGACGTATTGAACCTGTCTGCAACATCTGGCAACTACGCTAATGCCGCTACTGGCCTAAATTCAACCGTAGCAGCAGCGGCCGCATCTTCAACAGTTGTTCAATCTGTTGCAGTGAATGCATCTGCAGCAGCGATTACTGCTGGTGCAGATTTAATCAAACTAACCACCGGTGGCACTACAACCGGTACCTTGCAAGCTGCATTTGATGCTGCGATTGGTACTTCAACCGTTACTGGTCTTACTGCAGGAAATGAAATCTTTGTATCCCTGTATGACACAACCAATAGCCGTATGTTGATCTTGGTTGCCGATGCAGGTGCAGGGACTAATACCATCCTAGAAACAGGTGATGTTGTTTCTCTGGTTGGCTCCATTGATATGACTGCGGCCGATTATGTACTCTTTACTAACGCTAACTTGGCCATTATCGCTGCGTAAAGCTCAATGCAGCAGGCTGAGATTTTAAACACCTGCTAATCATTGCGTTTACCCAACCCCCGCATCTGTCATGGATGCGGGGGTTTTTCTATAAACAATCTAAATAGATAAATAGCACTATGCCTGATGAGTAAGAGGCATCATGATTTGCTTTATCTGCGGTGTGATTAAACCCCAGAATATTCCCGTAAAAAATCAGCTAAAGCCCAGCCATCCAGTAGCCCGTCGCCGTCCAGATCGATGGCGGCCCAGCCTTCTTTTTCTCTTAGTACAAATACTCTCTTTTGCGCGGGCAGCAGCTCAAGGATAGAGAACTCTAAACCCGCCCCCGAGCGTAAATTTAAACCCTTGCGCGCAATGACTTGATAGCCGTGCTCATCGGCAGAAACGCTTTGCGCCATTGTGCTGGCATTAATAAAGCTATCGTGGCTCTCCAGCCATAAGCTGGCTTCTGCGGCCCGTCGGGCGATCAAGCCTTTGAGTACTTTTAGCTGGCCGCTGGCTGGCTCACGCGCTTTATTCCATCTGGCCATTTCAGCAGGTACGGCAGCATCATGGCCTGCGTTTAGTTTTTTAAGCAGGGTGCTGTGCTGCAGGCTGCTCACGCCCACATTGAAAGTAAAACTGCAAAGTGCCGAAAACTGATTGCTGTGCAGTTTTACTTTGACCAGCTTTTCAATGGCGGCGGCCACTTTTGCCATATCTTTGGCAAGTAAAGCATCGGCTTCCGCTTCACTGATGTTTGCCGTACTGGCGTTGATGCCATCTGTGTGGCCGTAGCCTATTGTCCATACTCCCGCCGGGCAGGCGTAGGGTTGCAGATAAAGACCTTCAAACTGTTTGACTAGCTTAAGACCTGCCGGATTGATCTGGTGTGACATGGTTTTGCTCCTGATTGCTTATCAAAGAGAATAGCCTCGGGTTTTCTGCCGGGTAAGTTTTGTTTGAAATACGAGCCGATGCAGTGCCGTTTAGCGTGTAATTACTCCGCTCTATATGCATCAGATAAAGCGTTGAGGCACACAAAGCCGGAGCGCAAGAAAAACGGCCTGCACATCCTACAAAAACTGGGTTGCTTGCCTGGAAGTGTGGTGGGGCCGATTTATCAGCTGCATAGCTGATGCTGAGTTTATATACGATCCGCTACAGCCGTATTTTGGTGCTGAAAATGTATGCAAGATTGACTTTAGCCACAGGCATGTCATGCTGAAGGCTATTAACGCAAAATGATGGATTTGAGATTATGGCTAAGCCAAGGGTAGAGAGAGCGCCAAAATTTGATCTGGTGCAGGTTGATTTTCCAACGCTCCAAAAGTATCTGCCTTTATATGATTTAACCGATAGCAAGGGCCGCTATCTGCATTGGGATAAGCTGAAATGGCGGGTTCCCAGAGATGAAGCGCAAAATATTTGGTTTGCGATCAAGTTTCAGCGCTTTATCCAAATGAAGGAGATCGATTTATTCGACGAGCAAGGCGAATCCTTTAGCTATTGCATCCCAAATTCGATGGAAGCCAAGCTGCATCAGGTGATTAAGACGGCAGGTGGCAGCGTGGCGGTGGTGGCTGGAATGGCTGCTACGATGCAAATTCAGGCCAAATTTCTGGTTTCCTCTTTAATTATGGAAGAGGCCATCAGCAGTGCCCAGCTGGAAGGCGCGGCCACCACGCGTGAAGTGGCTAAAAAAATGCTGGAGGATGAAAGAGCGCCGCTTAATGAAGATGAACGGATGATTCTTAATAATTTTTTTCTGCTTAAACAAGCAGAAAAAGAGTGCAAGCAAGCATTAACGGTTGATTTGATTTTAGATTTTCATCGGGTTGCTACAGAAGGCACAACAGGCAATAGCGTTTTGCCCGGGCATTTTAGGGATGCTGATGATATTTTTGTGGAAGACGGCAACGGGGGTATTGCGCATCAGCCGCCTAAACACCACTTAATTCAGGAGCGCTTGCAAGCGCTGTGTGATTTTGCCAATGCCAATCATTCCGGCCTGGATGGTTGCGAGTTTATTGCGCCGGTAGTAAAGGCCATTATTTTGCATTTTATGCTGGGTTTTGAGCATCCGTTCAGGGATGGTAATGGCCGCACAGCCAGAGCTTTGTTTTATTGGTTTATGCTTAAGAATGAGTACGATCTGTTTAAGTATATTTCCATTAGTAAATTACTTAAAAATAGCCCGAAGGATTATGGCCTGTCTTACTTATATACAGAAACGGATCAGAACGATTTAACCTATTTTATTGATTACCAGTTAGATATTATTATTCAGGCTTTTGATGAGCTGAAAAAATATCTTGAAGAAAAAACGCAAGAGTTTAATCAGGTTGTAGCGCTGCTGGAGAAATCAAAATTTGGTCAGGCGCTTAATTTTGTGCAAAAAGATATTATTAAAAAAGCCAGCAAATCACCGGGCAGGTATTTCTCAGTAAAAGAAATTGTCAGCGATTATGGCATTGCGGATAACTCCGCCAGAAGCTATTTAAACAAGCTGGCAGAGTACCGGCTGCTCCTGCCTAGCAAAGATGGCAGAACCACTTTATATATTGCACCATCAGATTTATTGCAAAGACTGGTTTAAATGTTTTTCCTGTTATTTAAATATTCCAAAAGAATTTTTTCTGATTATGCCTCTTGCTCAATCTCATTATAAATATCGTAGGGCGGGTGAAACCCGCGTATTTATTCAGAATTGCTCGCGGGTTTCACCCGCCCTACGAAGAACGTTTCGCTTAAACTGACAGGACTGGGGTAAAACCCACCAGCTTATTTACTAAGCCTTACCAGGCTATTCCCAGCGCTTTAAAGATGTTCAGCTGCTTTTCTGAAAACGTTTGTGCCTGGCGATTTAATTCTGCGAGATTGTCTTCTTCAGTTTCTAAAGCTTGCCCTTCTTTTACCAAGGTTTGGTTTTGCATAGCTAAGATTTGCCAGGCAAATTGTGCCCATTCTGCTGGGTGCTTTTTGCCTTGGCTGCGGGCCAGTAAAAACAACTGCTGAAAGCGCCCGATGCTAATGCCACCGCCTGAAACAGGGCTGGCCAGATGGCTGATATCGTGGCTGCCGCGTGCCTGATTGCATAAATAATAGTTGAGTTTTTCGCAGGATTTTTTTGCTTTGGCAATATGGGCATCGTCTTGTACTGCCACCACACTGCCTCCGCCAATTAACACGAGGGCGGCTTGTAAAATTTGTGATAAAGCTAGGCCCGTGGCTTGCTCGATTTGCCCAAGGCTGATGATCTGATGATCGGCTATGGTATTTAAAATGGGCGCATAAACATGGTCTTGCATAGTGGCTTCGCCCAGATTGCCTGTTACTTTGAGCGATACATCGGCACGGTGCTGAACCAGCAACACGCGCAATTGCCGAGCCTGTTCTGCTTGCGCTAATTTGCTGAGTTTGCGTGGCCCACGCACCCAGTAATCGCGGCGAAACTGCTGATTCACCATAAAATCACGCGTCGTTTCTCTGAACATGGCATCGGGAATTGCCGCAAGAAATTGCTGCTGCTCGCTACTTAAATTAATGGCATCAATATGGTCCATATAATGCGCAGAGCAGGCAAAGCTGAGCTTGGCTGGCTCCAGCCACTCTGCCATGGTGGCAAAGTGCATAGGCAGCCAATCCCGATTAAAATATTCATGTGCCAGATAATGGCGATTTTGTTCTTTTATTTTTTGTATTCGCTCCGCTATTTGCGGGTTTGCCCGCGCATACATAGGCTGGGTGGCGAATAGTTTTTCGGTAAAATCGAGTGCGCCATTAATCCGGCTCACAATGCCATTGCCTTCTGCACCAATAATCTCGGCGTGTTCGGTCATTAAATGCCGTATTGGAGCAAAGCTGGCCCAGCCGGGCTGGGTGTTATAGCTAATATATAAAACACCGCCTACTTTTAATTTTCGGCGAATAAATTCAACAATTACGCCACGGTTTTCATCTGATATCCAGCTCCAAATACCATGCAGGCCGATATAATCGAACTCGGGTAAATCACTACGGGTAGCAAAATCAGCAAAGGCTTCATCAAATAATTTAGCCCCTCCACCAGAAATGCCGGCCAACTCTTGGGCAAAGCCCGCCTGAGACGGATTAAAATCGGTGCCATGCCATTGCGTTACACTGGCGGCGGCATGCAAATTAGCACTCATTCCCTGGCCAAAGCCTAATTCACATGCATTACCCATTTCCGGATAGGCTAAGCCAGCGCTTAGAAAAGCGAGCTTTACCCGTAGGGGGTTAAGCTCACTGTAATAGCCAAATGTATATCCGATATCTGCTATATAGCCTGCTGTCCAATCGCTCATGCTGATTTTCCTTGCTTGTTAATCAATAGATAAAGGGTGATTTGATCGATGTTTGTTTAATGCACATAATGCTGGCGCAAGTTTAAAAATGGCAATTCAATACTACGCCAGCTTAAATCGGCTAGCAGGCAGCTTAGTAGTAGTGCTAGTGTGATTTTTCCTAGCAAAATAGGAATAGATAAATCGCTAACCAGATAATGGCTTAATAAGTAAAGAACCATCGCATGCAATAGGTAAAACGAATAAGAGCGCTGCCCGATAAAAGAAAGAAATTTTTCTATTAAATCGGGTAAACGCCATTGAGTATTTGTATAGGCATAAATAAACAGCCCCCATAGCAATGCTTCTAAGGTATACCAGATCACTAAAATAAAACTGCGGCTGCTTTCATTAAATAAAATAGCGTATTGGGAGCGGAATACGCTGATCGAGATAATGATCAGCGTGGTTATTATTAATGCGTAGGGCCTTTTAAAAAAAGAGCCGAGTGCTAATGTGGCAAAGCCCATGCCAATTAAGAACTGATCAAGCCGGCCAATGAGAGTGGATTGCAATACATGGGCAGGGTGTGCAGCAAGGCTAAGTACACATAACTTTAAAACTAAAAAAATAAGCAGCATTCTGCCAATATAGACCAAACCTTGCTGGCGGACAAAGAGTGCTAGAAACGGAAAAATAAGATAAAAAGTGAATTCAATTGAAATAGTCCATGCTGCACCAGTTACAAAATAATCAGAGGTGGCGGGCTTACCAATATTGCTGATAAATAAATAGAGTAAATCCTGAGGCTGAAATTTATCACGGCCTAACGAAATGGCTAAGAAAAAAACCAGTAAAAATAATGGAAAAATACGCAGGAAACGGTTGAAAATAAATCGGCGATAATCAATATTGCCGCTTATGGCTATTTTCATAAACAAATAGCCGGAAAGCGTAAAAAATAAACCAACGCCAATATGGCCTTCAGTAAAAATGGCGAGTAAGGGCCAGGAAGGAAACGATTGCCAGCTGCCATAGAAATGATGAAATGCGTGATAGAAAAAAACCAATAGCGCCGCCAAAGCGCGAATATGCTCTAGCTTGGGGTTAAATGCGATATTGCTGGAGTGTGGCGACATCGATTCCCTCGTTTTATATATGGTGTTTTTCGTATGACGGGTGAAACTCCACCCTATCAACTTAGGCTAAGTCATAAGTTAAATCGGTATTTGTAGGGTGTACAACAGTCGCTCTTCTCCGAGAACGGTGCGCAAGAAAAACGACTTGCACACCCTACACAAAACCATACTTTGCTTTGACCTTAAGCTGGCAGGCGGGGTGAAACCTGCATATTTTGAATATTCAATCTTTCAACGCAATACCTGATCTACCGCTTGCAAATCTGTTTCTTGCAATGTGCCAGCATAAAATTTCAGGCGGATATAGCCGCTTAGGTAGGTGTATTGGGCTGCTGTGTGTTTTTGCTGGGCTTCAAAGAAGCGGCTTTGGGCGTTGAGCAAATCCACATTGCTGCGCACGCCTGACTGGATGCCTTTGCGGGTGGATTGGATTAGCACATCGCCAGAGCGCACGGCTTCTTGCAGGGCTCTGATTTGTGCAGAGCTGGAGCTTAAGTCCAGATATTGCTGGCGTAAGCCCAGCTCAACTTGTTGCTGCATGCTGCGCTGATCTTCGGTGGCTGCGGTGTGCAGGGCGACGGCGCGTTTGCTGCGGGCGTTGATTTCCCCACCGGAGAAAACCGGAATGCTGGCGTAGACTATGATGCTATTGGATTTGATCAGATTATCTACCGTGGTATAGCTGGGGCTGTGCTCATAGCTGCTGCGCAGCCGCAGATCGACGGTGGGCAGGTGTTGATCGATATTTTTGCTGATTTCTAATTGAGCGGCGTTCACCGAAGCCTGACGCTCAAAAAGCACGGGATTATTTTGTTTGGCCTGATTAAGCCATTCGGCCAATGGGTAGCGCAGGTGCAAATCGGCCTGCATATCGGTGGGTTTACGGTGGGCCAGTCTGCTCATCGGCTCGCCTACGGTAACGCTGAGTTCATGCAGCTTGCTGCTGTGTGCGGCTTCGGCAGAAAGAATATCGGCATCAACAAAATCAAGGCGGTTTTGTGCTTCGTTTACATCGGTAATGGTGCCGTGGCCTGCTGCATACCATTTGCTGGCTTGGGTTTTTTGCTCCTGATAGGCCTTTTTTTGTTCGCTTAAGAGCTGCAGTTTGTCAAAAGCCAGCTGCACATCAAGGTATTGCTGGGCCAGCCTTAAAATAAGCTCTTGCTGGCTGCGATCAAGCGCGTGATTCGCTTCTTTTTGCTGAAACTCGGCTTGCGATAGATTATCCCATGCAGCCATTTTGAATAAGGGTTGCACAAGGGTGGCGGCGTAAACTTGGCCATTAAATAAATAGTCTTTAGCAATGGTTTGCTCTTTTGCGCCTTCGCCTATATCAAATTCGGTTTTGACCCATTCCCGGCTGCCTTGGGCAGAGAGTGATAAATTAGGTAGTAAGGCTGCTCTGGCAATGGGGACAATTTCCTGCGCAGCTAAGTTTTGTGCTTTGGCAAGTGCAAAGCGGCTGTCGTTTTGCATGGCCTTAGGGTAAAGCTGGGCTAAATCTGCGGCATGGCTGGCAGCGCAAAATAACAGGGGGATTAAGCAGATCTTGCTGTGCATAGGGATCTCCTTATTTCTCGGTAAAGGCAAAGGCAAGTCGGTTAAATAACGGACGGGTCAGGTAATCCAGAAGGCTGCGCTCACCTGTTTTGATGACGACTTCGGTAGACATGCCCGGCTGGATGGCGAGCTTTTCACGGCTTAGCTCGGCCAGGCCTTTTTTGGTGACCACTACTTTGGCACTGAAATAAGGATTGCCGTGCGGGTCTACAATTCGGTCGGCAGAAATACTTGTTAGCTCTCCTTCCAGAATCGGTGCTGTGCCTTTATTGCCTAAGGACGCGAAGCGGATATCAGCCAGCAGGCCGGGGTGTACTTTGTCGATTAAATGCGGTGGCAGCTGGATTTCAACGACTAGCTCGTCGTTTTCCGGCACGATTTCCATCAGGGTGTCGCCGGGGCGGATAATGCCGCCGATGGTATGAATATTCAGCCCCACCACGCGGCCTGCTGTGGGAGAGCGTAAAACGGTGCGGGCCAACTCTTCTTCCCGGGTTTTAAGCTCATTATTCCAGCGGTTTAAATCACCTTGAATCTGGCTGTACTGGGTTTCTACTTCTTTGTTGAATTCCTGAGTGCGTTGCAAAATTCTGAGGCTAAGCTCGCCTTTTTGCCGGCTGGCTTGTTCTATGCGGCTGAGGCCTTCGCCGTATTCACCGGACACCTGAGCAAATAAGCGCTCCATTTCAAAAAGGCGGGTGCGCGGGGCAAAGCCATCGGCTACTAAATCGCGCAGACCGGCGATGTCTTTTTCCAGCAATTTAATTTGCTGTTTGCGTCCCGCTTCTAAGGCGCGCAGGCCGTTAATCTGCTCATTAATCCCGGCAATGGTTTGTTGCAGAATATTGCCTTCGTTGATCAGTGCCGTACGGCGGGTTACAAAAAGCTGAGATTGCGTTTTCATAATATCTTTGGCTTGGGAATTGTTCTCTTGCCGCAGTTTTTCATTAAAGGTGATTTGCGGTGCGTGCTTAAGTTCGGCACTCAGCCGATCGGCCAAGGCTTGGGTTTGCCAGAAGTTATTTTGCACGGTGGATAAAATGGCATTAATTTGTGTTTGATCGAGCAAGATCAAGGGCTGGTTCGCGGCCACCTCTGCGCCTTCTTTGACCAGAATTTTAGCCACCATGCCGCCTTGTAGATGCTGGATCGCCTTGCGTTTGCTCTCTACGCTGACCACGCCATTGGTGGGTACGCCTTCATCCAGCGGGGCAAAAGCGGCCCAAAGCAGAAAGCCCCCCAGACCAAACAAAAGAATAAACAAGCCTAGCCGAGTGACAGAGCGGGTGTCGGTGAGCGAGTTATCAACGTCTAATATCGGTTCGGGAGAGATTTGTTTGGCAAGCTTTAACATGATGCAGCCCTCATTTGCGTGGGTTTTTGGCGGGTTTCACCCGCGTACAGACTGTTGTTTGGCCGTTTTTATAGGAGGGGTGAAACTCGCGAGTAATGCTAAAAAATACGTGGGTTTCATCCGCCCTACGATGATTCTAAGATTGCTGTTCTGCCATCGCCGGTGCGACGGCTGGCGGTGGGTTGAGCGCAGCTAAAACTTGATCTCGCGGGCCGTAATAGCGCAAGGTGCCATCGGCGATCACCAGTAATAAATCAACCACGGCCAGTACGTGTGTGCGATGGGTGATGAGCACGATGGTGGCTCCGGCTTCTTTGGCTTTTAATATGCCTTGCACCAGAGCGCGCTCGCCCAGCTCATCCAGATTGGCGTTGGGCTCGTCCAGTACAATCAGGCTGGGATTGCCGTACAGGGCACGGGCTAGGCCGATGCGCTGGCGCTGGCCGCCGGATAATCCTGATCCGCCTTCGCCAATGGCCGTGTCGTAGCCCTTGGGTAGGCGCAAAATCATTTCGTGTACATCGGCCATTTGCGCTGCGGCGACGACTTTTTCGCTGTCTATTTCGCCAAAGCGGGCAATATTTTCGGCGATGGTGCCGGAAAACAATTCAACATCTTGCGGTAGATAGCCAAGATGCGGGCCTAGCTCAGCTTTATTCCAAGTGTAAACATCGACACCATCTAGCCGTACTTTACCCATGACGGTGGGCCAAATACCGACTAAAAGCCGTGCCAGCGATGATTTACCGCTGGCGCTTGGGCCGACAATGCCTAAAATTTGCCCTGCTGCCATGCCAAAATTGATGCCCTTAATCACCATATTCTGCGTGCCAGGAATTACGGCCGATACGTTATCGACTAAAAGCTGGCCGCTAGGGCGGGGCAGGCTCATCCCTATAGGGCGAGCAGGGAAGGTGGCCATGAGTTCTTGCAGGCGAGAATAAGCTGAGCGCACGCTAATAAATTGCTTCCATGTGCCAATGGCTAGTTCAATGGGCGCTAGGGCCCGGCCCATTAAAATAGAACCGGCAATCATCGCGCCCGGTGTGGTTGAGCCTTCAATCACCAGCAGGGCCCCCGCGCCTAAAATCAAAGATTGCAAACTAATGCGGGTGAATTTGGTAATCGCCGAAATACTCCCCGCTTTATCACTGGCTTCGCCTTGCAAGGCCAAGAATTTACCGTGGTGCTTATACCAGCGCTGCATCAGCCCATCGAGCATGCCCATTGCCTCGATGACCTCGGCATTACGTAAATTATTATTAGCAAATCGAGTGGCTAAATTGGAATGGGTACCTGCTTCGGCTATGGGTTTTTTACTGACTAATTCGGTGATATAGGCAAGCCCAGCCAAGAGCACCGCGCCTACTACCGCTAGCCAGCCCAATAAGGATCCAAGCATAAATAATACGGCCAGATAAATAGGGGCCCAAGGTGCATCAAAAAAGGCAAATAAACCTTGGCCGGTTAGAAACTGGCGAACATTATTTAAATCGGCCAGTGCAAGGCCTGCATCACTATTGCCCGCTCTTAAATTACGCTCAAAAGCGGCTGTAAATACCCGCGCATTAAGCTGTGAATCTAATTTACTACTGATCCGTACCAATAGCCTTGAGCGCACCATTTCCAGTAAAGACATTAAGCCGTACAGCCCCAGTGTAATTACCGTAATCATAACTAAAGTGGTTTCATTTCTGCTGGCTAGTACCCGGTCGTAAACTTGCAGCATATAAATGGAAGGCACCAGCATCAGTAAATTAATAAAGAAACTAAATATGCCCGCTACCCAAAAATGCTGGCGTAAACCGTGTAATACACTGGCCAATTCAGAGCGAGGCTGTAAATGCTGCTTCATAAAATATCCTTTATTGAAAAGTGATTACACGTTTTCTTCATTCGTTTGGGGCGAATCTAAAGTCAATAAATACTCTGGCCATTCATCCTGATGGGTGGACTGCGCTACTTCATCTAAATTTAAAAAAATAAAACTAAGTAAATAATGGGGATGGTTATTGGTAAGAACAATTTCTCTTAAACGCTGCGAGCTAAAGCTGCCAATTACTTCAGGGGGGAGTTGTAATTGAAAGCGCAATCGTCCCTCCAAAGTAAACATCGACAAAATATTGTCTTTAATGCTTAAAGTATGGCGGTCGAAATACACCGGCGCGGAGGGTAAAAAATGTAATTTAGGCAAAGGAGATTCGGCAGGCAGATTCTTCCATTTGCTCAGTGGGTGCTCATAAAGGGTGCGATAAGCACGGCAAACTGCATAAATGGCATTACAAGCCATTTGCGCCCCTAAATCTGGCAGCTGTTCACGCAGTACACGGTAAGCTAAATGATGTAAGGTTACGCGGTGCCAGCAGCGGTGCTGCTGTGCAATCGGAGCTACTAAATTACAACCATTACAAAACTCTGCCTGCAGCGCCTGTAGCCTTTGCTGCTGCGGGTCCGTCGTTAAAAGAGGGATTGAGTATGTGATAGGCATAATCATCACTCTAGGAAAGATTTCTCCTATATGAAATGCCTATATGAAGTTTTTTGCCTACGTTTGTCGGTTAGGATGAGTGGCAGAGCGATATGCAGGCTTGGTTTAGCTTGTGAGGTTTGTAGCAGGAATTTAATTCTAGGGCCGTGTTGTACAGCTATTGTGCTTGGGGTTGCCAGGGAGCTTGCATACTTTGTGGTGTTGCGTAAGCACTATGTCTGTATTGATCTACAGTGGCTCGGCAATGATTTTGTAACCTTATTCTTTCTTCAATCTATCGTTAGCTTAAATAGTACTTATGTATCTTGCTTAGTGGTCATCTGGCTATTGAATCTTTAGGGGGCAAGCCGTTGAGCAGTGCGGAAAAAGACACGGGTTTCACCCGCCCTACATGGCTAATGCCCAGCCCCATCGCTGAGCGAGGAAAACCCCTCGCACGCGGAGGGTTTGGCCCATTTTTGGGGCTGCACGGCGTTAAAAATCGCTAATGGTACTCGTACCATGTCGCAATTTTTGCCTTGTTCAACCCCAAAACTGGGCCAAACGCAGCTGTGAATCAAACGTCAACAGACCCTAGGGCGGGGTATCGGTTTTTACACCAGCACCACATCAAATATTTCCTGGGTGTAGGCGCTTTCTACCTGCAGGTAGATGGGTTTTTGGATAAAGTCGGCGAGCTGAGCGAGGTTGGCTGATTCTTCGTCTAGGAACATATCGATCACGCTTTGCGAGGCGAGGATTCGGTATTCTTTGGCGTTGAATTGGCGGGCTTCACGCAGGATTTCGCGCAGGATTTCGTAGCAAATAGTTTGTGCCGTTTTGATTTCGCCGCGCCCCTGGCAGGTGGGGCAGGTTTGGCACAGCACATGGGCGAGGGATTCGCGGGTGCGTTTCCTTGTGATTTCAACCAGACCAAGGCTGGTAAAGGGGCTGATGGTCACCTTGGTACGATCGCGGCTGATGGCTTTTTTTAGTTCATCCATCACCGCTGTTTTGTGTTCTTCATTATCCATATCAATAAAATCGACAATGATAATGCCGCCTAAATTACGCAGGCGTAGCTGGCGGGCAATGACTTGGGTGGCTTCAAGATTGGTTTTGAAAATGGTGTCGTCAAAGGAGCGGGTGCCTACAAAGCCGCCGGTGTTTACATCAACCGTAGTCATGGCTTCGGTTTGATCGATGATCAAATAGCCGCCAAATTTGAGATCAACCCGGCGCACCATGGCGTGCTCGATTTCTGCTTCTACGGCAAATAATTCAAAGAGTGGCCGCTCGCCAACATAGTGCTTGATGCGGGGCAATACATCGGAGACAAAGGAGCCGGCAAATTCGCTCATTTTGGCGAAATTTTCGCGGGAATCGACCAGTACTTCTTCGGTTTCGGTGTTTACCATATCGCGCAAGACGCGCAATTGCAGCGATAAATCTTGGAATAATAGTGAACGGGCAGGCAGGGTGATCGATTTTTGCTGGATATCGGCCCAGATTTTATCCAGATAATTGATATCTGCTGTCAGCTCTTCGTCTGTGGCGTGTTCGGCCGAGGTGCGGATGATATAGCCTTGATGCTTTGATTCGGCGAGTAATAATTCAAGACGTTTACGCAGCTGGTTGCGTTCGCCATCGTTATCGATGCGCTGGCTGATGCCGATATGTTTTTCTTGCGGCAAAAAGACTAAAAAACGCCCTGCAATGCTGATCTGGGTAGAGAGCCGCGCGCCCTTGCTGCCGATCGGGTCTTTGGCCACTTGCACCAGCACCGGTTGGCCTTCGTGCACAATGCGCTCGATTCTTTGCACTTCATTGGGGTGCTGGCGCTGCTCGATGACATCGGCGATATGCAAAAAAGCGGCGCGTTCTAGGCCAATTTCAATAAAGGCACTTTGCATGCCGGGTAAGACGCGTTTCACTACGCCCAAATAAATATTGCCAACCAAACCACGGTGGGCAGATCGCTCTATATGAATATCCTGAACCACACCATCTTCAACGGTGGCCACGCGGGTTTCTTGTGGGGTGATGTTGACGAGGATTTGTTCTTTCATTGGGAAGGCCCTGTTTTTTTATATTTGGGTGGGTCGGTCGTAGTGGCGTTGGTTCAATGTAGGGCGGGTGATCCGCGTATTTCGCGGGTTTCACTCCAGTCTTATCAATTTAAGCTTATGCCATTGGGTTGCTGGGGATTTATAGGGTGTACAACGACGAAGTCGGAGCGCAGAGAGCGGTGCGCAAGAAAAACGATTTGCACACCCTATATAAAAACTGCAGCAAGTATTAAATCATCGTAGAGCGGGTGAAACCCGCGTATTTTTTAGTATTGCTCGCGGGGGGCACCCGCTCTACCAGATTATTTTTTCCTTAACAGCGGCAAGCACATCACCATGAGTTCGTCCCACACTTCGCCTTTGCCTATGCCCTTATTCATTTGATCGATCAGAGCGGCGTGGGCGAGGGCGGTTTTGAGTTGGGCGGCTTTTACTCTAGCAAGCGCAGGCTCAACCAGTTTTTGTTTTTCGCCCCAGATGCGTAATTCTTTAAATAATTGAGCCGTTGGCGTGCCACGTTGCTTGCCAAGACCTAAGCGATAGAGGGTGCGGATTTCTTCGGCTAGCGACCATAGCACTAAATGCGGCGCTTCGCCTTCGGCACGTAAGCCTGCCAGCATGCGGGCAAAGCGGGTGGCATCCCCCGTGAGTAAGGCTGCGCCAAGTTGAAATACATCGTAGCGCGCTACATTGGCAACGCTGGCTTGTAGATCACTTACGCTGATTTCACCCGCTGGGTGTAGCAGGGCTAGTTTTTGGATTTCCTGAAAGGCGGCCAGTAAATTGCCCTCTACCCGGTCGGCTAAAAATTGCAGTGCTTCGGGGGCGAGTTTTTGTTGCTGGCGGGCGAGTCGCGCCGCTATCCATTCGGGCAGTTGGCGGTGTTCGATGTTTTTGGCTTCGAGCACTTCGCCCTTGGCGGACAGTGCTTGAAACCACTTGCTGTTTTGGCCCGTTTTATCGAGCCGTGGGCAGGTGACTAAGGTAATCGTATCGGGCGGCAGACGCTGGCAATAGGCTTCAATGGCTTTGCCGCCATCAACGCCCGGCTTGCCGGTGGTGATGCGTAGCTCGATCAGTTTTTTATCTGAAAAGAGCGAAAAAGAATTACCCAGCATTTCCAGGCTAGACCAAGCAAAGCCGGGCTCTACGGTAAGCACTTCACGCTCTGAATAGCCAGCAGCCCTCGCAGCATCTCTGATTTGCTGCGCGGCTTCGAGCACGAGGAGGGTTTCGTCGCCATGCAGGGTGTAAAGCTCGGCAAGGCCTTTAGTGAGACGTCGGGGGAGATCATCAGGGCGCATGCTTAATCCTTACGCTGATGTTGAGTCTGCGATTTACGGCGCATCTTTCAACTTAGCCAAGGCACTGATGCGGCGCAAAATTTGCTGTGCGGCATCTTGCTGCATATCGGTGATCAAGAGTGCGGCTTCGGCATCTTTACCCAAGCTATTGTTTTCGTCGTAGCTGTAATCACGGTTGAGCTGCAATTTGCCATTTTCAATCAACTGGCGCTCGCCTGCCTGAACGCTGTAACTCACCCTATATAGCAAACGATATTCGCTGACACGACCTGCGTTATTGACGGTGAGCACTTTTTGCTCAGTGCTATCGCTCATGATATTAATCACAACAGCGGGCTTAACCGCATTGAGCGTAACGCTTGGCAGTGTGGATAAGCTTTGCTTTAGCTGCTGGGCAACTGCGCTATCGCCGATCACATGGGCTGTGGTGTATGGGAACGTACCCGGCCCAGTGCCACGCAAATGAAAGCCGCAGCCTGTAAGCAGGCTAAACAGAAGCAAAGAGATAAAGGCTTTAAGCATAGGGTTGCCTTATGTAGGGTGGGCACGTCTTTGTGCCCACGCGTGATGAATAGTTGGTTGTTATGCGTGGGCACAAGTGCCCACCCTACACACTGCGGTTTCCAGAAAAGAGTTGTGTAGGGCGGGTGCAACCCGCGTATTTTTCAGCATTGCTCGCGGGTTGCACCCGCCCTACGAAAAACATTTCGCTTAAGTTGGGTCGTCGCGTTGTGGCCGCTTAAACCACAATACTGACTAAGCGACCCGGAACAACGATGATTTTCTTCGGTGTGCCTTCGATAAACTTCTGCACATGTTCATGGCCCAGCGCCAGCGCCTCAATTTGCTCTTTTGGCGTGTCCTTGGCAACGCGAATGCTGCCACGCAGTTTACCGTTGACCTGAATCATCATTTCAATTTCGTCTTGCACTAGCGCTGTAGTGTCAACGACTGGCCAGCTTTGATTCAGCAAGTTGGAATCCGGTACCAGTGATGCCCAGATCGATTCGCAAATATGCGGCACGATCGGAGACAACATCAGCGCGGCGGCTTCCAGCACTTCCTGAGCGATTGCCTTGCCAGCATCGTTCGCTAGCTGGCCCTTATTGAGCATGCTGGAGTAAGTATTTAACAGCTCCATTACAGCGGCAATCACGGTATTAAATTGCTGACGGCGGCTGTAGTCATCGCTCACTTTGCCAATGGCAGTGTGCAGGGCAAAGCGCAGCGCTTTTTGCTCCTTGCTGATTTCGCCTGCGGCATATTTCGCTACCACGCCGGTGCTGACATGATCAAACGACAGCTTCCAGAAGCGTTTCAAGAAGCGATGTGCGCCTTCTGCACCCGCATCCGACCATTCCAAAGATTGCTCGGGTGGCGAGGCAAACATCATAAACAGGCGGGCGGTATCTGCACCGTATAGATCAATCAGCTCTTGCGGATCAACGCCATTGTTTTTGGATTTGGACATTTTTTCGACGCCCGCTACCATCACAGGCAAGCCATCGGCCTTGCTAACCGCCGAAATCATTTTGCCCTTGGCATCGCGCTCGATTTCTACATCGGCAAAGTTAATCCAGTCTTTACCGCCGTTATCCATATCGCGGTAGAACGTTTCGCACACTACCATGCCTTGTGTGAGCAGCTTTTTAAATGGCTCGTCGCCAGAAACCAAGCCTTCATCACGCATCAGCTTGTGGAAGAAGCGCGCATACAAAAGATGCAAAATGGCGTGTTCAATGCCGCCGATATACTGATCAACCGGCAGCCAATGATCAGACGCGGCTTTGTCTACTAAGCCGGTTTCGCATTTTGGTGAGGCATAACGAGCGTAATACCATGAGGATTCGACAAAGGTATCCATCGTGTCGGTTTCACGCTTGGCTGCTGCGCCGCACTTCGGACATGTTGTTTCGTAAAACTCTGGCATACGGGCCAAAGGCGAGCCAGCGCCATCTGGAATTACATTCTCTGGCAGCACAACGGGCAAATCTTGCTCTGGTACGGGCACATCACCGCAAGCATCGCAATGAATAATAGGGATAGGGCAGCCCCAGTAGCGTTGGCGGCTAATACCCCAGTCGCGTAAGCGGTACTGAGTTTTTGGCGCGCCCGCATTTTGAGCAGATAGCTTAGCCGCCATTGCGTCATATGCTTGCTCGAAATTCAGGCCATCAAACTCGCCAGAATTAAACAACACGCCGTGCTCGCCGTAGGCGTCTTGCCAAGGCTCGGCTACGTCTCTGCCTGCTGAAGTTTCAATCACGGCCTTAATCGGCAGATTGTATTTATGGGCAAAGGCAAAATCGCGCTCGTCGTGCGCAGGCACGGCCATGACTGCGCCGGTGCCGTAATTCATCAGCACATAGTTGGCAACCCACACCGGCAGTAAATCGCCTGTCAGTGGATGACGTACTTTGTGGCCGGAATCCATGCCTTTCTTTTCCATGGTTGCCATATCGGCTTCAGCCACGGAGCCGCTTTTGCATTCGGCAATAAAGGCTTGCAAGTCAGCATTGCCCACGGCTGCTGAAGTTGCCAGCGGGTGCTCGGCAGCAACGGCCACATAAGTCGCACCCATCAGGGTATCTGGGCGAGTGGTGTAAACGGTGAGCGAATCGATGCCGTTTGACGCGGCAGCCAGTGGGAAAGTCACATCCATACCGCGTGACTTACCAATCCAATTGCGCTGCATGGTTTTAACTTGCTCGGGCCAGCCATCTAGCTGATCCAAATCTTGCAGCAATTGCTCGGCGTAATCGGTGATCTTGAAGTAATACATCGGGATTTCGCGCTTTTCAACCACTGCGCCAGAGCGCCAGCCGCGCCCATCCACCACTTGCTCATTCGCCAATACGGTTTGGTCAACCGGATCCCAGTTTACTGAGCCATTCTTTTTATAAATCACGCCTTTTTCAAATAGGCGGGTAAATAGCCATTGTTCCCAGCGATAGTAATCTGGCTTGCAAGTGGCGATTTCACGATTCCAATCCACAGCCAAGCCCAAAGATTTGAGCTGGGTTTTCATATATTCAATATTGGAGTAAGTCCAAATCGCTGGAGCCACTTTGTTTTTCATGGCGGCATTTTCAGCAGGCAGGCCAAAGGCATCCCAGCCCATAGGCTGCATGACATTAAAACCATTCAAAGCATGGAAGCGTGAGAGTACATCGCCTATGGTGTAGTTACGCACATGACCCATGTGCAGCTTGCCACTTGGGTAAGGGAACATCGATAGACAATAGTATTTAGGCTGACCGGCCTTTTCGATGGCCGCAAAAACCTGATTTTTTTCCCAATGCTGCTGGGCTGCAGCTTCGATGGTAGACGGTGTATAGAGCTCGATCATGCCTAAGAATCCAGTTGTACTTTCACAAAGCCGATGATTATATCCCGAATGTTTGCGCTTCGGGTTTCATAAGGAAGTTGATATGCGTTTAGTGCTTTTAATAGGTTTATTACTTACTTCTTTTGCCTATGCCGACCCGGCCCGGGTGGAATCGGTGCAATTGCCAGCATGGCTGGAGCGGGGAGGGGTGAAAAAACCACTGGCACCGCAAATACAACTATTGCCTAGTGACCGTATTATCACCGGTGCAGGAGCAAGGGTGTATGTGCAGCTACCCGAAGGCAGCCGGGTGAAGCTGGGTGAAAATGCTAATTTACAGCTTGATCAGCTCAATGAGGCCAATGGTAAAGACGGCAATGTATTTAAAGCGGCACTGAAAATGGTAACCGGGGCTTTTCGTTTTACCACCAATACCTTGAATAAATCTGCGCAAAGAGATGTGAGTGTCACCGTATCTACCGTGACAGCGGGGATACGCGGCACGGATTTATGGGGCAAGGCCGATGTAGATAAAAACGTAGTTTGTCTGCTGGAGGGAAAAATTGCGGTTGGGGCTGAGGGGCATCCGCAGGTGGAGCTGACCGAGCCTTTGAGCTTCTATATTGCACCGCATGATAAAGAGCCCTTGCCAGTTGGCAAGGTAGAGCCGGAGAAACTTAAAAAGTGGGCCGCTGAAACCGAAATAGAAGGCCATGCAGGTGCAATCAGCCAACAGGGAGCATGGCGTATTGTGTGGGGTAGCTACGCCAAAATCGATCAGGCGTTGGCTCTTTACGATAGCTTGCAGGTGGCGGGCTATCCGGTAAAAATCCGCAGCCAGTCTAAGCGTCATCGTGTGGTGCTGGCGGGCTTGGCTTCCAAGGCCGATGCACAGGCCGTTGTTGCAAAAGTGCACCAGCAAGTGGCAACTCCGCAGGCAGAAATCGGGCGTTAGTTGATTGAAATAGAGGGTGGGCACGATAGAGCGGTGCCCACCCTCTATTCTGCTTACTTTAAAGCTTTATCCAAAGTGGCTTTAAATGCTTCTGCATTTTGAAATCCCACGGTAGAAAACTGCTCTTTTCCTTGCGGATCAAAAAAGATAATGCCTGGTGGGCCGAATAGTTTAAAGCGTTTGAGTAGGGCTTTATCTGCGTCGGTGTTCGCAGTGACATCGGCTTGTAAGAGGCGCATTTTGCCCATTCTGGCGGCAACTGTTGGGTCGGTAAAAGTAAACTTTTCCATCTCTTTGCAAGACACGCACCAGTCGGCGTAAAAATCGAGCATGACGGGCTGCTTGCTGTTTGCCAGCTTCTCTTCCAAATCAGCAACCGATGTGACGCGCTCAAACTGGCTGTGCGGGGCAGCAGCTTGTGCAGCTATCCCTTGAAAGCCTTGTAGCGGCTGCAATGGATCACGGCCGCCACTTAAAGCACCGATCAGCATGGCGGAGCCTGCTAATAAGGCAATGACGCCCAAGCCTTTGCAAAAACGTGGCCAGCCTGCGGTGTGGGGAGGGAGTGGATCGAGTGCATGCAAGAAAACGGCCGAGATAATTAGCAAAGTGCCCCAAGCCAGCATGGAAAAGAGAGCGGGTAATACCGGGGAGACCAGCCAGATGGCCACGCCTAGTAGCAATACGCCAAATACTTTTTTGATGTTTTCCATCCAGCCGCCAGCGCGGGGCAGGGCAGATGCGGCGCAGCCGACAATAATCAGCGGCACGCCCATACCGAGCGCCATTACAAATAAGGCCACGCCACCGAGCAAGGCATTATGTGTTTGCGCAATATAAAGCAGAGCGCCCGCCAGTGGTGCTGCTACGCAGGGGCCGACAATCAGCGCCGATAAGGCTCCCATAATCAGTACGCCAAGCAGGGAGCCGCCTTTTTGCTGATTGGCGCTATTGGATAATTTGCTTTGCAAGCTGGCAGGCAATTGCAGCTCGTAAAAGCCAAACATCGATAAAGACAGCAGTACAAACACCATGGCAAAACTGCCTAACACCCAGACATTTTGCAAGGCGGCAGAGAGGAGCGAGCCGGATAAGCCTGCGGCAACCCCAGCCAGGGCATAGCTTGTTGCCATGCCTAATACATAGGCGAGAGATAAGATCAGTGCACGTTTCTTGCTGATGGCCTTGCCCTGACCCACGATAATCCCCGACAAAATCGGCATCATTGGAAAGACGCAGGGAGTAAGCGCCAGCAGAAGGCCGAAGCCAAAGAAGCTAAGTAGGATCAGCGGTAAATTGCCGCTGCCTAACAGGCTAGTCACCGAGTCGGTATCGGGTGCTTCTTCAACTGGGGCCGTGGTGGCTGCCGCTTGAACAAGGGGAGCTTGAATACTTGTTTCAGCGACGGCCACAGTATCTGGCGTGATCGCAACTGCTTGCACTGGTGCAGGTGTCGCTTCTACGAGCTTGGCTGGAGCGGCTGGCAGTTTAATATCTGTTACTAGCTTGGTTGTGGCGGCTGGTAGTTTGATATCAGCAACTTGGGTAATGGGCGGATAGCATAGCCCTGCATCGGCGCAGCCTTGTGAAATCACCGTCAGCTTAAACGAAGTAGCGGCCGCGTTTTTGATTTGAATCGGCAGCAGCACTTGCTGGCGATACGTTTCTACTTTGCCAAAGTTAGGATCATCATGGCTCAGCGAGGGAGGGAACTTGGGCGCTGCCAGCTCTACACCAGAATCGGCCGATATTTTAAGTTTGTTTTTATATAGATAGTAGCCGTCTGCAATGGCAAAACGCACTTCTACCGTTTGATGGTCTTTAGCTTTGGCACTCATTTTGAGCGCTTGTTCAGGCTCTAAAAAAACCGGATCCTCGGCCCAGGCCTGACTAAAGCTCAGTGCCAGAAGTGCGGCGCATAGCGTGCTTTTAATGGTTTTAAACATGGTTTCTCTGTTGAAGCGTGTTGGGTGGGGACAAGCTGCGACGCGAATTAAATCTAAATACGTTTTCATTCTCAAGCCATGGTTTTCGGAGTGTGTGAAACGACGAAGTCGTTGCGCACCAAGAGCTGGCGCGCAAGAAAAACACGCGCACACCTTAAGCAAGATCACTTATTTAATCTCTTAGCGATATCCTGCCACAGTATAAAGCTTATCAACCACGTAATTTAACGCCGGAATGTCAATTTCAAGAGCGCGTTTGTTGAGGCAGCGCTCGCTGACTGTGTAGCCTGCACCGTAGTACTGGCCGCTGTTCCCGTTAAAGTGGCGCTGCCATTGGCATTAAGCTGCAGATTCAGCTTACGTGGCGCGCCATTCGCATCCAGTTTTACCCATGATTCGATTTGTACGTCGCCACTTTTGAGCAAATCAGCCTAGCTGATTCCGGCTTGGGCATTGCAAGTGCTTTGACCGGCAAGGGTAATGCTTGCGCGGTTTTTGCGATCAGGGACGAGTGGGTTTGCGAGTGGCCATTTACAGAATAATATTTATTCTCATTAGCAATAAGCTATTTCACTGTCAAATTAAAAGGCGTGCATTAAATGGTGCAGTGCGGTGTTTTTGCTTTAATTGAGTCATTGGTCAGTAAAATAGAGGCGTTGCAAGCTTTAGGTGAATTATTACCGCACCTTAAACGCGCGCTTTATCTTGCAGTGCATCATTTTGGCGCTAGGTAGATCGCTGTATCATTTCTGCACTAAAAGCGTTTTTCTTGCCAAAGAAGGTGCTGATGAGCCGCTGGGTTGCTTGTTTTTCTAAAATAAAGCAGGGCACGTTTATTGCTGGATGAGCCCTATCCCTCTGCTATTGGCTTTATTATGCTGCGCATACTTTTAGTCAACGAAAGTCCAAAATCATCGAAAGCGCTGGGGCAAGCCTTGCAAGATGACGCTTATACGCTGCTGCCAGAGCTCAATAGCGCTAGCTGCCTATGGCAGGAAGCCAAAAAATCCCAGCCCGATCTGATTCTGATCAATACCTGCGTCCCCTCTCAAACCCTGCTTGAGCAGCTGCAAGCGATGCGTGGCGCTGTGCCGGTATTGATGCTTGTAGAAGGGCTGAATCAAGTGCAGATTCAGGCCTCTTTGCAAGCAGGGGTAAGCCATCTGATCGATTGTTTTGCAGCAGAAAAATGGGCAGGCGCGGTGATGATGGCTTTTGCTCAATTTGAGCAAAGCAAAGCTTTGCAGCAGCGAATTAGCCTGCTTGAGCAGCAATTAGCCGATCGAAAAGTGATCGATCAAGCCAAAGGCCTATTGATGGATAAACGCCGCTTAAGCGAAGGCGAAGCCTACGAAACCCTGCGTCGCCAAGCCATGAAACAGGGCATGAAGCTGGGGGATGTGGCAAGGCAAGTCTTGGCGATGGCGGATTTGCTGGGGTGATACGCCGTGTCTTTTTTTGCGCGGGCAAGATAAAGCTTTTTACCCCCCCTACAAAGTCTGTTTTGTGCAAATCCTGTGCAAGTCTATGTTGCGCTGCGTCATTCTGGTGCGGTGCATTCTTTTCTTTTTGGTGCGGCCTGAGGGCTTTTTATTCTATCTGTTTGATTTTTATGTGTTTTTGTTTGTTTGTTGCGGCTGGCATAGCGTTTGCTACGTAATGATATAGGGCCAGTAGGCCCACAAAGATTCAAAGCTTAGTGCAATGATGCGCTGGGTGTGGGGAAGGTCAATGGCGGCCCATCTCCCTCGAGGACAACGGCGTCCCTCCACGATTGTGGCGGGACGCTTTTTTTTTTGCAGTCTTTCTAGAGGTAGACATCATGGATCGTAGCTTTTGGCGTTCAGGCCATACTCCCACTCTTCTTACTGCTTTTCTCTATTTTGATCTGAGTTTTATGGTCTGGTATCTGCTTGGCCCCTTGCAGATACAGATTGCCACGGCGCTGAGCTTATCGACCAGCGAGCGTGGCCTGATGGTGGCCACGCCCATCTTGGCGGGGGCTTTGCTGCGCTTGGTTTTAGGCGTGTTTGTGGATCGCATTGGTGCCAAGCGCACGGGGTTTTTTGCGCAGCTGATTGTGATTTTTGCGCTGTTAAGTGCCTGGCAGCTCGGTGTGCATAGCATGGCAGAAGCGCTGCTACTGGGTGTGTTTCTAGGCTTTGCAGGCGCTGCATTTGCGGTGGCTTTGCCGCTGGCTTCCCGCTGGTATCCACCGCAGCACCAAGGCACGGCGATGGGGATTGCCGGGGCGGGCAATTCTGGCACCGTGTTTGCCGCGCTGTTTGCGCCGGTGTTGGCGATTATATTTGGCTGGCAAAACGTGTTTGGCCTAGCAGTGATTCCTCTTCTCTTTGCCTTAGTGCTCTATACCGTGTTTGCCAAAGATGCACCTGGGTCGGTTAATCCTAAAAGCATGAGCGACTACGCCAAGGTATTAAATAATAAAGATGCTTGGTTATTTATGGGCTTTTACGCCATCACCTTTGGTGGTTTCTCTGGCTTTGCCAGCGCCTTGCCCGGCTACTTTCATGATCAATTTGGCTTTGCACCCAAAATGGCCGGCTGGTACACCGCGGCCTGTGTATTAGCAGGCTCGGCGATGCGCCCGCTCGGCGGTGTGATCGCCGACCGAATCGGCGGTACTCGCACCCTGCTAATTGTTTATGTTTGCTCGGCTGTGTTGATTGGCCTCACCGGCCTTGGCTTAGGCGGATCTAGCGTGGCCGTTTGCCTGTTTGTTGGCGCGATGCTCTGCCTTGGGGCGGGCAACGGTGCGCTGTTTCAACTGGTGCCACAACGCTTTGGCAAAGAGCTGGGCGTAATGACCGGCCTGATCGGCATGGCCGGTGGCGTAGGCGGCTTTGCACTGGCAGCGGGCCTTGGCATGGTGAAACAAGCCACCGGCAACTACAGCCTGGGCCTGTGGCTATTTTCTTTTCTATCCCTCATCGCATGGTACGGCCTCTCCGGCGTGAAAGTACGCTGGCGCAGCGCGCTGGGCGGTGATTTGGCTCAGGCAAGGATTTAAGAAGTTTTAAAAACGCTGTTTTGATCTGTGCTGAACAGGTAATTGAATGAGCTAAATCTTGGACCACAGAGGACACCGAGCAGCACAGAGTTTCACAGAGGAAGGCATCTATCGTGAAGAGGACTCTGCGGTGGAGGCACTTAAAATATTTGATTTTCTCTGTGTAACTCTGTGCCCTTTGTGCTCTCTGTGGTTCAAGGTTTAGCAAAATATATAAATAACATTTATGTAAAGGATCCAGCCATGACTAAACCCAAGCTTGTCGTTGTCGGAAACGGTATGGCCGGTATTCGTACGGTGGAGGAGCTGTTGGCTCTTGCGCCTGATCGCTACGACATCACCGTGTTTGGCGCAGAGCCGCATCCTAATTACAACCGTATTTTGCTCAGCCCAGTGCTGGCGGGTGAGCAGACTTTTGATCAGATCGTGCTCAATCCTTTGAGCTGGTATAGCGACAACCATATCACTCTGCATTTGGGCAAAACCATTGCCAAAATTGATAGGGTGCGGCGGGTGGTTATTACCGAAGATGGCGTGGAGGAGGGCTACGACAGGCTGCTGCTGGCTACTGGCTCCACGCCTTTTATCCTGCCTGTTCCGGGCAAAGATTTAAATGGCGTGATTAGCTACCGCGATATTTATGACACCGAGGCGATGATTGCCGCTGCCAAAGTTAAAAAGCACGCCGTGGTGATTGGCGGTGGTTTGCTAGGGCTGGAGGCCGCCAATGGCCTGATGCTGCGCGGTATGGAAGTCTCTGTGGTGCACTTGGGTGATTGGTTGCTGGATAAGCAGCTGGATATTACGGCTGGCAAGTTATTGCAGGATTCTCTTATCGCCCGAGGTTTAAAGTTTTTGATGGGCCAATCCACCGCCGCTATTTTAGGTAACGAAGCTGGAGAAGTGGTAGGCGTGCGCTTTAAAGATGGCAGCGAGCTGGCAACTGATTTGGTGGTGATGGCCGTAGGGATACGCCCAAATACCAAGCTTGCCGAAGCGGCAGGTCTGTTTTGCAAAAATGGCATTGTGGTGAGCGATGCCCTGCAAAGTTATGACCCGCGCATTTACGCCGTGGGTGAATGCGTCAACCACCGTGGCGTGGCTTACGGCCTAGTTGCCCCCTTATTTGAAATGGCCAAGGTGGCTGCTAATCATCTGGCGCTGATGGGCTACGGGCAATACAAGGGCTCGGTGCTTTCGACCAAGCTAAAAGTCACCGGCATCGATTTATTCTCGGCCGGGGATTTTATGGGCGGCGATGAGTGCGATGAGATTGTGCTGTCTGATCCTGCCGGTGGTATTTATAAAAAGCTGGTGATTAAAGACGACAAGCTGGTCGGTGCCTGCCTCTATGGCGATACCACCGACGGCGCATGGTATTTCAAGCTGCTGCGCGAGGGCCGCATTATTAGCGATCTGCGCGATACCCTGATGTTTGGCGAATCCAGCGTCGGGGACTCGGGCGTGCAAGGGCAAAGCCGCGCGGGCGCGATGCAAGATAAGGACGAAGTGTGCGGCTGTAATGGCGTATGCAAAGGCACCATCGTCAACGCCATCAAAGAAAAAGGCCTGTTCACGGTGGATGATGTCAAAAAGCACACCAAGGCGGCTAGCTCCTGTGGCTCTTGCACCGGCCTTGTTGAGCAGATTTTGATGAATACTCTGGGCACTAACTTCCAAGAATCGCCTAAGACCAAGGCCATTTGCGGCTGCACCGATCACACCCATGCCCAGGTAAGGCAAGCGATTCGCCAGCACAAATTAGTCAGCCACGCCGAAGTGTACGAATTTATGGAATGGCGCACCCCAAGCGGCTGCGCCACCTGCCGTCCCGCCGTGAATTACTACATGTTATCGACTTGGCCTAAAGAAGCCGTAGACGATCCGCAAAGCCGTTTTGTCAACGAGCGGGTACACGCCAATATTCAAAAAGACGGCACCTTCTCGGTGATTCCACAAATGAAAGGCGGCGTCACCAACGCGGCCGAGCTGCGCCGCATTGCCGACGTGGCCGATAAATACGCCGTGCCACTGGTGAAAGTCACCGGCGGCCAGCGCATTGATTTACTCGGGATCAAAAAAGAAGATTTGGTGAATGTCTGGGCCGATTTGGGCATGCAATCCGGCCACGCCTACGGCAAATCCATCCGCACCGTTAAAACCTGCGTGGGCAGCGAATTCTGCCGTTTTGGCACGCAAAACAGCACGCAAATGGGCATAGATCTGGAAACCATGCTGGCCAATATGTGGAGCCCGCACAAGGTGAAGCTTGCCGTATCCGGTTGCCCAAGAAACTGTGCCGAAAGCGGCATTAAAGACGTGGGCATTATCGCGGTAGACAGCGGCTGGGAGCTGTATGTGGGCGGCAACGGCGGCATCAAAACCGAGGTAGCGCAATTCTTCACCAAGGTAAAAACTGCCGACGAAGTCAAAGAATACAGCGGCGCATTTTTACAGCTTTACCGCGAAGAAGCCTACTACCTAGACCGCACCGTGCATTACATCGCCCGCGTGGGCCTGGATTACATCAAGCAAAAAATCCTCGACGACGAAGCCAACAGAAAAGCCCTCTTCGAGCGCCTGCTGTACTCCCTGGAGGGGCTGCGCGACCCATGGGCAGAGCGGATCAACGGCAAAGCACGGCAGGAGTTTATTCCGATCAAGGTGCTGGCTTAGGGGGAAGAAGCGAGGCGTATTGAGTCTTGTGAGATGAGCTAAATCTTGAACCACAGAGGACACAGAGAGCACAGAGTTTCACAGAGGAAACCAAAGCGCTTATTTGAAACCAAAGCGTCATTCCCGAGTGCTTTTGTCGGGAATCCAGCGGCTCTACTGGATCCCTGATAAAGACACTCGGGGATGACGCTTTTGATGACATAACAAGCATCTTCTAAGGTGATTCTTTAAGATTTTCTCTTTGTACTTACTGATCTTTTTAGTCTGCGGTTTTCTCTGTGGCTCTCTGTGTACTCCGTGTTCTCTGTGGTTCAAGGTTTAGCAATGCTTGCATTCGTTATAAAAAGGACAAAGCAATGAATATGAAAGCCAATCAACCTTGGGTGAGTATTTGCCAAGTGACAGATATCCCCAAGCTGGGTAGCCGCGTGGTGCAGCGCCCTGCGGGCAATGTGGCGGTGTTTCGTTCTGCTGCTGATGTGGTATTTGCGCTGCTGGATCATTGCCCGCACAAGGGCGGGCCTTTATCGCAGGGCATTGTGCACGGCGAATCGGTGACCTGTCCTTTGCACAGCTGGAATATCGATCTCGCCACTGGCGAAGCCCGCGCCCCCGACGAAGGCTGCGCTAGGCGCTTCCCCGTAAAAGTCGTCGAAGGTGAAGTGTTTTTGAGTTTGTAGGCGATGCAGCTTCCTTGCGGCGCTTCTGTTCGGGAAGTGGCCATGCTAAATCTTGAACCACAGAGAACACAGAGGACGCAGAGTTTCACCGAGGAAATCGAATGCCTTGTTTGGGTTTTCTCTGTGGACTCTGTGTTCTCGTTTTCCTCTGTGGTTCAAGGTTTAGCTCTCTATGTAATTTGCTAAGAATGTTTGCCAGAAAGCGAGAAAAACCATGACCACCATAACCCGTTCTACCTGTTGCTACTGCGGTGTGGGCTGCGGGGTGTTGATCGAGAGTGAGGGCGAGCAGATTGTTGGGGTGAGCGGCGATCCGGCTCATCCGGCCAATTGGGGCCGCCTTTGTACCAAGGGTTTGTCTCTGGCCAAAAGCGTGCAAAGCGCCACTGGGCGTGCCATGTATCCGGAGCTGCGCACTAATCGATCAGAAGCTCGGCAGCGGGTAGATTGGGATACTGCGCTGGATGCGGTGGCGGATCGGTTTGCGGAGATTATTGAAGAGCACGGGCCGGATTCGGTGGCGTTTTATGTCTCTGGCCAACTGCTGACCGAAGATTACTATGTGTTTAATAAGCTGGCTAAGGGCCTGATTGGCACCAACAATATTGATACCAATTCGCGGCTCTGTATGTCGAGCGCGGTGACGGCTTACAAAATGGCCCTGGGCGCGGACGGCCCGCCAACTTGCTATGAAGACTTGGAATTAGCGCAAACGCTGCTGTTTGCTGGCAGCAATATGGCCTATGCCCATCCGGTGTTGTTTCGCCGTTTGGAGGCGGCCAAGGCGGCTAATCCTGATATCAAATGGATAGTGATCGACCCGCGCCGCACCGATACCGCAGCGATGGCCGATTTGCATTTGCAGATTCAGCCCGGCACCGATGTGGCGCTGTTTCACGGCATGCTGCACCATATTTTGTGGGAAGGCTTGGCGGATGCCGCTTTTATTCAGGCGCATACCAGCGGTTTTGCCGAGCTAAAAGCGCGGGTGCGGCAGTACACGCCCAAAATGGTCGCCGAGCTATGCGGCGTGCTGGAGGCCGACTTACTCCAAGCGGCCGAATGGTTTGGTCGCTCGCTTGCGGCGCTGTCTTTGTATTGCATGGGGCTGAATCAATCCAGCCATGGCACGGATAAAAACCTAGCGCTGATTAATCTACATCTAGCGACGGGGCAAATTGGCAAGCCCGGCAGTGGGCCGTTTTCTCTGACTGGCCAACACAATGCCATGGGTGGGCGAGAAGTGGGCGGCATGGCCACCATGCTGGCCGCGCACCGCGATATTGCCAACCCACAGCACCGTGCCGAAGTGGCGCAATTTTGGGGCGTGGACGCGGTATCGGGCAAGCCGGGCCTGCCCGCCGTGGCGATGTTTGATGCGATTAAAGCGGGGCAAATCAAGGCGGTGTGGATCGTCTGCACCAATCCCGCGCATTCCTTGCCAGATTTACCCAATGTGCGTCAGGCACTAGAAATGGCCGAGTTTGTAGTGGTGCAAGATGCCTTTGCCCATACCGACACCACCGCCTTTGCCGATGTGCTGCTGCCAGCCAGCAGTTGGGGCGAAAAAGAAGGTACGGTGACTAATTCCGAGCGGCGCATCTCCCGCGTTCGGGCGGCGGTGCAGCCGCTAGGCGAGGCCAAATCGGATAGCTGGATTGCCCTGCAAGTGGCGCAAAGAATGGGCGCGCGCTTAAAACCAGCGCACCCCGGCCTGTTCTTTTTTGACAGCCCCGAAGCCATTTTTAACGAGCACCGCGCGCTAACGGTAGGCCGCGATCTGGATATTGGCGGCCTAAGCTACGCGCTGCTGGAAGCATCCCCGCAGCAATGGCCTTACCCTCAGGGCGCAAGCACTGGGCAGGCGCGGCGCTATCAAAATGGCGTGTTTGCTACCGATACGGGCCGTGCCAAATTTATAGCTGTGGATTATTTGCCGGTGGCCGAGCCGACCAATTCACGATTTCCTTTTCATCTGCTGACTGGCCGTTTGCGCGATCAATGGCACGGCATGAGCCGCACTGGCCGCCTGCCGCCGCTCTTTGCGCATAGCCCCGAGCCAAGTTTAGAAATGAACCCGGTGGATGCCGAGCGGCGCAATCTAAAAGTGGGCGATTTGCTGCGCGTGAGTAGCAAGCGCGGCAGCCTGGTTTTGCCGCTGGCGCTCTCTGCCGATCTGGTCTCTGGCTGCGTTTTTACTGCCATGCACTGGAGCGGGCAGTTTTTAAATAGCAGTGGCAGTAATGAAATCGCCAGCAGCGCCACCGACGATAAATCGTTTCAGCCCGAGCTAAAACACGCCGCCGTGCGTATCGAAAAAGTAGAGCTGCCATGGGCATTATTAGCCGCTCGCAAAGGCGATGTATTAGCGCTGCACGCCGCCGTACAGCCGCTTTTAAAATCCTGCAGCTACGCCAGCATCAGCCTGCAAGGCCGGGACGAGCCAGTCTTGGTGCTACGCGCTGCCGCCAAAATGCTACCCGAAGGCCTCTTAGAAAAGCTCTTTACCGCGCTCGATCTTTACCCCAATCACGACGTACTCGAATACCACGACGCCCGCCGTGGCCTGCTTAAACGCGTCGGCTGGCAAGACGATCAACTCACCGGCTTTGTACTGGCGGGCGACACCCAAGGCGGCGAAGCGCTGCTGGAGCAGTTAATCGCAGGCAACCCATGGCAAGGCCCGCGCATTAATGCCTTCTCACCCTCACCAAAAAAACTCGGCAACACCCCGCGCGACCCAGTGATCTGCAACTGCATCAACGTACGCGAATCCGCCATCCGAGCGGAAGTAGCGCTGGGGGCCGATATCGCCAGCCTAAAAGCCAAACTAGGCTGCGGCAGCATCTGCGGCTCCTGCGTACCGGAGCTAAGCAGGATGTGTAATCAGGCGATTAAGGCGTGATGTGGGGAGTGAGTTAAGCCTTGAACCACAGAGTTCCACAGAGAAAAACAGCTTTTTAGTTAGGTCGTGTTTTGAAAGAAAGCCTTTTCAAGGTCAACCAATATCAACGGTTATATCGCTGCTCATAGCACGGGGCTTAAATCTCCCCTTGAAGCACGCCGAAGCGAGGAACAAGCGGGCGGGGTTTCTTTGATGCCTGTTTGAGCGAAGCGAGTTCCGCAGCCGCCGCTCGATTGTCCGCAGATGAGGGGCCTTCGTGCTGGTCGGGGTCGCCTTCTTTGCTTACTTTCTTGGCGAAGCAAGAAAGTGAGTCCCCGCGGGGATCCCGCAGCAAAATCAACGTGCCGAAGGCACTAAAACTAATCAAACCCACTGGAAAACCAATCATGAAACAAGGCAAAGTGATTTTATTAGGGGCGGGGCCGGGGGATTTGGACTTGCTTACCATCAAAGCCATGAAAGCGCTGATGCTGGCCGATGTGGTGCTGCTTGATGATTTAGCCAATCCAGAAATCGCCAGCCTTGCTCCGCAAGCTCAGCTGATTCGGGTAGGGAAACGAGGTGGCTGTAAATCGACCCCGCAGGATTTTATCCAAAGGCTGATGCGCCGCTATGCCTTACAAGGCAAGGTCGTAGTCAGGGTAAAAGGCGGAGAAGTGCTGCTGTTTGGCCGCGCAGGGGAGGAAATCAGCTTTCTGCAAGCCGCTGGGGTCACCGTTGAAATCATCAACGGCATCAGCTCCGGCCTTGCCGCCGCCGCATCGCTCGGCATCTCGCTCACCCACCGCGAACACTGCCAAGGCGTCACCTTTGTCACTGCCCACGCCCAAGACCATAGCGAGCCAAACTGGCAAGCACTCGCCCAAACCGGCACCACGCTAGTGATCTATATGGGAATGAGCCGTATCGCCCAAGTCACCACCGGCCTGCTCAAAACCCTAAGCCCCAACACCCCCGCCGCCGTAGTCCAATGGGCCAGCACCCCAGCCGAGCGCCGCTTAATCAGCAGCTTGGGGCATTTGGCATTGGATGCACAGGCTGCTCAAATGGGGAGCCCGGCGATTATTTTGGTGGGAGAGGCGATTGGGGAGGCGATTGGGGAGGCGATTGGGGAGGCGATTGGGGAGGCGATTGGGGAGGCGATTGGGGAGGCGAGGGAGAGGGGGGTGGGGGAGGCTGTTGCGGCGTGATGTGTTGAATGAGTTGGAATCAAAAAACATATCGCATTCTTGTTCGATGAAACTGACATGCTTTGTTGGCAAGTGCGAAAGCTCCAGTGTTTAGGGTGTAATATAGAGTTGTTAGGTGCCCCTTGCTGTATTCAGCGTTTTTGCTGAAGTGGTTTTTTAATATCTCAAGAGGGGGTCACCATTTTAGTATGCCTATAGCTTGTGAGGTCCTTTATGAAGTATTGCGAGCGATTTCAGGAATGCCTTACCGATCCCACAGAAGAGCAGTCTGTTGAGCGCGATCCCTTGACAGCATTCTCATATTTCCTTTCAGGCCGAGTGAACGTCCTCTGCTCATTTGCTGAGGAGATCATCGAGAACCTAGACAAGGGCTTTGCCTCGAAGTGCATAGATGGCAAAACTGTTGAGAGGGCGGAGTCACTTATGTGGTTGTGGCTTTTGGGTGCATACGAGGTGGTCAGAACAATGCACCAAGCAAAACTTTGCTTCAGCCAGCGGCTTGTTCTAGATTTGCAAGGTTTAAAGCAGGTGCTTGCAATTGCAAGAATGCCAGCCGCTAAAATGGAAAAGTCTGGCAAAAAGGTACCTGTAACATCAAATCGAAGTCCAAGTGGCTGGGACATGGTGGGACGTGATTTGTTGGTAAACGATCCAGACGAAGACGCTAGCATCTCTGCACGTTGGCTTTTGTCGGAGTTTGATCGGGTGTTTTGCTCTATCACACGATCCGATGTTCTCGCTCCTCATGAAGCGTCATATAAGTTAGTTTTACCAACCCGCGCTGAGTGAATATTAATTAACCGGGGACAGGCCACGGTTAATTTTTAAAATATTAAGCCATTAAAAAGCCATGACTTCTGCTCGTGGCTTTTTTGTTTGTTAAAGGGGCTAGGGTCGATTTATTCCTATCAACCCGCGCTGAGCCATGCTGCTAATCACAAATGATTTATTTTCAGTGCCTTCGGCACGTTGATTTTGGTGCGGGAATCCCCCGCGTGGGACTCACTTTCTTGAACGGCCAGAAATCCTAGTACGCAAAGAAGGTCGCCCCGACCAGCACGAAACCCCTCTCTGCGGACGGCGGTGGCTGCGGAACTCGCTTCGCTCAAATAGTCCTCGCCGAAATCCCGCCCGCTTGTTCCTCGTGTCGCGGCTTCAAGGGGATTTTTAAGCCTCATGCGATGAGCGAATAAATAATCTGGCGTAACTTCTTCGCAATAGAATAACCAATAAATTAATACATTAAACTGACAAATTTCTGGCATTTACCTCAATACTTGGGTGTAGTATGTTGTCATGAATTGGGTTGCCCTTTGCAATCTGTGGGCGTGTGTCTCTGTTGTCACTTGGAAAAAGCTATGAATATCGTAGAGAAGCAAGTTGTGGTTGCCGCTGCACCTGAAACGATTTTTCGTATTTACCAAGATGTTGATAATTGGAAGGGCTGGGATCCGGATACTAAGTCCTCTTCATTAAAAGAGGGTTTAACGCTTGGCTCTAAGGGCAGTTTGACGCCTACCAAAGGCAATACCGTGCCTATGGAGGTGACTGCTATTCAGTTAAACCGTAACTTTACGGTAACCAGTAAAACCTTCCTGTTTCGCATGGATTTTGATCATGAGCTGGAGGCCGTTGAGGGCGGTACCCGAGTTGTGCACCGGGTGACGTTTGCCGGGCTGCTGAAACCGCTGTTAATCAGAATGCTTGCCCCGCTGGTGGATAAGGGCCTACCCATTACCCTGCAAAGACTTAAAGCACAGGCAGAAGGCGCTCAGGCTGCGAATATTTAATTGGCTACTCGCAAAGATAAAAATGCTGGAGATTTAAAAAGGCGATGCCAGCATTGAGCAGCATCGCCTTTTTAAATATTTTAATTAACCATTTACTGCAGTTTGGGTTCTATCTTTGGCAGACCAAATACGATAGCGTAATTCAATGCCTTCAGGTAAATAAACAACCATTGGTAATTGATAGTTATAGCGGTGCAGCTCTTCTGAATAAACGCTAACAAAAGCTTGTTTTTTAGGCGCATTAGGATCGCAGGCCATCATGGTGCTGATACCTGGCTGAATTTGTGGCAATACCCAATAATCATATCCCCAGCCCTGAGCCGTTTCTTTTTTTAATTGACCGCCTAGATTTCTGGTATTGCAATCCACTTCCATCATCTTGCCCGGCAATAATTGCACCCGATAAAGCGCTGGATTTTTTACTTTAGGTAGCTGAATCACTTTGCGAACAAAGCCCGCTTCTGGCGCAGGAAAGGCTTTCATTGGATCTGGGCTTGCGGCAAAGGTGCTGGCGCAGGTGATGGCGGTAAGGATGGCAAGTTTAATTTTCATTTAATCTTCCTTAAACGTTTATTGGATAATCTTTATTGCAAGATATTGCCTAATTGATAAGGCATAATATTGGTGTTCAGCTTTAAAGAGTAGCAACTATTTACAGAAAGTTAATGATATTTATCACGTTTTTTATTTTAATAAAAATTAACAATTAATTTTTTTGTGATTATTATTTTGGCTAAATTTTATTATTAATATATAGTGCGGATGAAATTTAATTCTATTGACTTAAGCGAAATATTATTCCTAGGGCGGGTGCAAGCCGCGAGCAATAAAATACGCGGGTTGCACCCCAATCCTATCAACTTAAGGCAAAAAACAGGAGCAAGTCTGATTTTGCTTAGGGTGTGCAAATCGTTTTTCTTGCGCACCACTTTCGGTGCGCAATGACTACGTCGTTGTACACCCTACGAAAAGCTGATTCATCCTTATTAGTTTTTCTTGATGAGTTGAATCGCCACTTCTTTTTGCACACATTCCTTGCGCGATCCGCCTGCTGTATCCATTTTAAAGCCGCAGGCTTTGGCAATGATGTAGCCCTTGGCTTCTGAGTTATTGCTTAAGAAAGAATTAACCGAAGTGGGTACGCCAGAGAGCGAGATATTGTCTTTGTCTGCCTCCCATTTCAGGGTTGCCCTTGCGTTTTTTTCTGGGTTTAGCGTAAAAAACAAATCGGTATCATCACTGCTCACCAGCGCATCTTTACTGAGGTGCAGATTGAAAGTCGCTACATCTGTCGCTTTTGCATCCCATTCCACGGTAAAGAAGCCGTCGTTAATTGGGGTAACGCCGCTGGCGTCTTTGTCCCCAGCCATCACTCGCAGGGCATTGATTGTGGGCACGGTGTCGACGGCAACAACATTGATACCATCGCTATTGACAGTAACATCACCCCCACCGCAAGCCACTAAGAGCGAGCAGAGGGTGCTGATCAGGATTAGGGATTTCATGGGCAGGAGTCCAAAAGTGGCAAATAGTGCAGGCAATATACACGGGCAATCTCTTGGCATATGTAATGGTTTATTTTTTTGCTTTACAAGATTATTCAGCTTAGATTGCTAGGGGGTTAAGCTTTGAACCACAGAATAAAACGAGAGCCTTTATTTCATAGAAAAAACCTATCAAACCTCTTTTTTCCGTGGCTCAAGATTTGGGTTTTTCTGGGTACTCTTTTTTCATCCAGCCATCCCAAGCCGGTGGCTTGCTCATTTGTGCGGGCAGAAAGTCTATAAAGCTGCGGATTTTGGCGGAGAGGTGGCGGCGGCTGGGGTAGACGGCGTAGAGGGCGAGCTGGGGCGTGGCGTAATCGGGCAGCAGTATTTCTAGCGCGCCGCTGGCTAAGTCTTCACCAATTAAAAAGCTCGGCTCGCAAATAATGCCTTCCCCGGCAAGGGCTGCGCGGCGTAGCAGATCGCCATTATTGGCGCGAAAATGCCCAGCCACTTTAATCGTGATATTGCCGTCTGGCCCGCTAAAATCCCACTCGCCCCGGCGTGTGCCATGGGTGTAAATCAGGCAGTTATGATTGGCTAAATCCGCCGGAGTAAGCGGTCTGCCATGCTGCTCCAGATAGCTTGGCGCTGCGGCCGCTACGATACGAATCGTTGCCAAACGCCGCGCCACCAGCGTGTCAGTGATCTGGCCGGAGATGCGCAGCGCCAGATCAAAGCCTTCTTCTACCAGATCAACACTGCGATCGGTCAGCTCGATTTCCACGATCACATCGGGATGGGCTTTTTGGTAGGCGGCAATAAGCGGGGAGAGATGCAGCTGGCCAAAAGACACGGGCACATTAATCCGCAGCAAACCAAAGGGGCGCTGGCCCTCCTGCCCCAACTCTGATTCGGCTTCGGCCACATCGCCCAAAATTTGCAAACACCGCGCATGGTAAAGCCGGCCCGCTTCGGTAAGGCTGAGCTTGCGGGTGCTGCGCTGCAAGAGGCGGGTATTTAAATGCGCTTCCAGCTCGGCCACCAAACGCGATACCGCGCTGGTGGAGATATCTAGCTGATTGGCAGCCTTTACAAAACTACCCGCGTCAACAACGCGGGTGAAAACTTGCATGGCGGTGAGTTTGTCCATGATGGAGGGCTCGTTTTGGGCGGGTGGGGCCCGCCGTAATCAAATTCAAAAAGATCTTTTTAGTGCCTTCGGCACGTTGATTTAGGTGCGGGCGTCCCGCTGGACCTTCCTTTCTTGCGCGGCCAAGAAACGAAGCCAAGCCGCAACCCCAAAAGCACGAAATCCCCTCACTGCGGATAATCAGCTTGGCGAAAAAGGCTGCTCGCTCGCTACCTCGCTGCCCCTTTTCCGAAACCCCGAGCTAATTATTCCTCGTTCGGCGTGCTTCAAGGGGACTTTATAGCCCCGTATCAAGAGCGCTGTCCCTAATGCTTTTTTGTTGTGTGTGGCTCATTTATTTTTTAGTAGCTAACAAAGAAAAAACGTAATGACCACGCTTTCGGCACGGGGCTTAAATCTCCCCTTGAAGCACGCCGAAGCGAGGAACAAGCGGGCGGGGTTTCGGCGAGGACTGTTTGAGCGAAGCGAGTTCCGCAGCCGCCGCTCGATTGTCCGCAGATGAGGGGCCTTCGTGCTGGCCGGGGTCGCCTTCTTTGGCTTCGTTTCTTGGCGAAGCAAGAAAGGAAGGCCCCGCAGTGGCTAACCGCTCCAAAATCAACGTGCCGAAGGCACTAAAAAGATCCTTTTGACTTTGCTTTGAGCTACACCACCCCCCATCCAATTATCCCATATTCAGGGATAATTATTTGATGATATCTGTATTTATCCCTTAAGTGGCAATCGTCATACTGCACTCCATCGATGCCAAACACATGGCGCAAACCACTGGAGATTCAAAATGATTGATAACAAAACCGCCCCATACGCAGCCCTTGTTCTTCGCCTTGCTCTTGCCATTATGTTTCTGGCGCATGGCTTAACCAAGGTGTTTGTGTTTACTCTGCCAGGCACGGCACAGTTTTTTGCCTCGGTGGGTTTTCCAGGCTGGATGGCTTATCCGGTAGCGGGGGCTGAGGTGTTTGGTGGCTTGTTCTTGCTGCTTGGCCTTTACCCACGTTTGGTGGCGGCGGCCTTGTTGCCGGTATTGATAGGTGCAAGCACGGTTCATTTTGCTAATGGCTGGTCGTTTGGCAATGCGAATGGCGGCTGGGAATACCCCGTGTTTCTGATTGCTGCGGCCTTGGTACAAGTATTGATGGGCGATGGCGCATTTGCTCTGAAACGCTCACCTCGTTTTGCGGATTAAGATTTAAACCCAAATCTTGAACCACAGAGAACACAGAGTTTCACGGAGAAAAGCGATTCTCTGTGTGCAGTTTTGAATCTCAGTGCGCTCTGTGTCTATAGATTTCAGGTTTTTAAAATACCCAAACACTAAGGATTAACCATGTTTCCCAGTTTCTATATTTCTCACGGCTCTCCCATGCTGGCTTTGGATGCTGGGAAAACGGGTCTTGCCTGGCAGGCTTTGGTGGCGGATTTGCCTAAGCCTAAGGCGATTTTGATGGTGTCGGCGCATTGGGGCTCTTTGCAGCCTGCGGTAGGTGCGGCTAGCCAGCCTGAGACGATTCACGATTTTGGTGGTTTTCCTGCGGCGCTGTTTGATTTGCAATACCCAGCGCCCGGCGCGCCGTGGTTGGCAGAAAAAGTGGCTGCTGTATTAGAGGCCGCAGGTTTACCGGTGGCGATTCACCCTAGCCGAGGCTTGGATCATGGCGCTTGGGTGCCGCTGCGGGTGATGTACCCAAAAGCCGATGTGCCGGTGGTGCAGCTGTCTATTCAGCCAAGACAAGGCCCAGAGCATCATTTCCGGCTAGGGCAGGCTTTGGCGGGTTTGCAGCAGGAAGGGGTGATGATTATCGGCTCGGGCAGCCTGACCCATAATCTGTACGAGGTGATGGGGGATATCACTGAGGGCGATCCACGCGTACCCGCCTACGTGCCTGCTTTTCAGGCCTGGATGAATGAAAAGCTGTTGGCGAACGATATTAACGCCTTGCTCGATTACCGCCGTCAGGCTCCGGAAGCTAGCCGTGCGCATCCAAGCGACGAGCATCTATTGCCTATTTTTGTGGTGATGGGCGCAGCTCAAGGCGGGAAAGTAGAGCGCAGCCATAGTGGAATTACCGGCGGTGTGTTGGCGATGGATGTGTATCGTTGGCAGGATTAAATGCGCTTTGGTGAGCAAATTTTAGCGGCATATAAAGGCCCTTCAGCTTAAAGCTGAGTAAGCAAAATCTCGAACCACAGAGAGCACAGAGAACACAGAGTTTCACAGAGGAAACGATAGATTCGGTGGTTTCCTCTGTGACCCTCTGTGCCCTCGTTTTACTCCGTGGTTCAAGGTTTAGCACTTTATCAAAGCGAGCTGAGGCCACGATAAAATCAGGCCGGTGCGCAAGAAGAACGACTTGCACACCCTATAAAAATCAGCTCTTTTGCTATGTATTTGTCTTAACTTGCTGCCCACCCAATCTTACTTCTGCAATTGCTTAGTCCACGCTTGCAGTGCCACCATCTGAGCCGCTACGTTTTTGCTGATGGTTTCATCCGTCACATTGCCATTAGCGTCAAAGCCACCCGCAAAGGCGTTGGCGAAGACTTCGGGTTTTGCCAAGGGTAGCAAGTTTACAAAGACGCACACTTGGCGCAAATGATATTGCGAGCGGGAAGAACCCATGCCGCCAGCCGCGCCTAAAATCGCAACGGGCTTGCCGTTAAGCACTTTGTTGTCGGCTTCGCGCGATGCCCAGTCGATCACGTTTTTAAGCGCTGGGGCTAGGGAGTAATTGTATTCGGGGCAAGCTAATACCAGCGCATCGGCGGCGGCAATTTTAGCCAGTAGCTCAAGCAATACGGCAGGGCGGTCGTTTGCTGCGATATCACCGTTATAAAAAGGAATGGCCGAGATATCGACGATTTCTAATTCCATACCTGCAGGTAAATTGGCTTTGGCGCAGCGTAGCAGGCCGCTATTGGTTGATGCTTTACGTAAGCTGCCAGAAAAACCGATTGCTTTGATTGTCATCTTAATGCCCCTTGGTAAAAGTGGATGATGCAATGCGCCTTTTATAAACGGCGCTACTCGCACATCTAGTGATACGCCGCAGGGATCAATTGCGCAAGCTGACTTAGTTTTCAATCAGCGTACGATTTTTCACAGGCAGATAAATATTTATAGGGCTGGTGAAATGATTCCCCAGCCCGCCCTCTATGTGTGAGGGATTTTTCTCGCTCAGCGTAATTGTGAATGAGACGTCAACAGATCCTAATTAAGCCGCCTGCAGGCTTACTTTGCTAAGCACTTGCCCGGCAGCAGGGTATTCGGTGTTCATATAAATTTTTACAAAAGAATGGCCCATGGTGTCTTTTGTGGGGTGAAAACCGATGCTGATATTGGATGGCAATGCTTTTTTAATCAGGCGCAACCCGTTAATGACCTGATCCCACGATGAGGTGATATAGCTGGAGCCTGGCATCAGGTATTGCGCCGGGCTGGCAACGCCCACACTGCTCACTTTGCCCTGTGCGCTATTAGGGCCGGAGATCAGCATATTTTGCTCGGCATTGGCGTAAAGATTGCCTTGTGAATGCGCCACCAGCACCAGCTTGCGGCCTTCGGCTATATATTGGCGGTACATTTTTAAATGCTCGGGCAGCTCAGGCATTGAGCTGGTGCCAAAGGCATTTAAATATTTATCGTAAATGGCCTGGCTCATCCAGCCAGCCTGCGTCGTACCGCCGTCCAGCATGCGCCAGAAATCTTTGGCATCTTGCGTTTCATGATTCTTTTGCTGAAACACCTGCCACATATCACTAAAAAAACCATTGCTGGCGTTATAGGCATTGCCATAGACAAAGTCTTTATCCAGCTTTTTGGCCTTCATATTGCCTTTAAGCACCAGCATGCTGGCGACAGAATCATCAAAGGTATTTTGAATGCCATTTACAAAAACCACGGCAGCAGGCGCAGCAAAGGCTGGGCCAGCCATCAGAGAGGCGAGCAGGGCAAGGCGTTTCAACATGATTAATTCCTGTTAAGGGTGGGTAAATCGTGGTGTTAGCTGCTTAGTTCTGCAGGTTTAAAATTACAAGGCTGATTGCCGGGGTCTGTAAAATATTGGCCAGATGCCAGCGTTTGAAAGCGTAAATAGGCTTCGGTGCGTTTGGGTGTGCCTAGCATTTCGGCGCGGGTTTTCAGCAGCTCGTCATACATGGTCTGTGCTGTTTTACCGGTTTTTTGCGTGACGTCATCGCTCATCAGGCAGGCAATGCCGCGGGCAATTTTTTCGCCGGCTTGCTTGGCTTGGGCAGAAGTAGAAATATCATTGATGGCTTCGCCCCAACCTTGGGCTAGCTGGGTAAAGGCAAGCTGGTTGGTTTTGGATGAGGCGTAGGTCTGATCGATATAGGCATTTACATCGTCGGGCACGCCATCATGATTCTGATCGCTATCGCTCTGTGTGTTGGCGGAGCCTACGGCTGATGCGGTGGCTAACCAGGGAGTGCTGGCCGATGGCCGGGAGGGAAAGCTGGAAGGGGGGCTGCCAGCAGCTACTGCTGCGGGGGCAGATTGTGCCTCTGTGGGCCATTGGGAATAAGCGCCAAGCGCAATAAGGGTCACTGCAGCAATCAGATAAGGCCATTTCATGGCGATATACTCGGTAAGTGCTCAGTTTTAAGAGTCAATCAAAGCAACGTTTTTTAGCGCCTTTGGCAGGGGCTTTTCGTGCTTTTTCGGATAAACAAGGCGGCACCAATTTGGGTCTTAAGCACAAACTGGTACCACCTTTGCCTTGTTTATTCCTTGATCGGCTGGGCTAAGCGGCCTCCTTAAAGCAGCTTGCCCATAAAGCGATCATCGTTACATTTACGCATATTGCATATACGCTATTTAATTTACCTGTTGCGTAAGATACACGCAGGCAAATAATAAGATTTATTGAGCCGAAATCACCCCGCCATCTATAGTCTGCGCCTTGTTTGTTACACCCACTTGAAGCACCGGTGTAGTGCCTGAGCTGATTTTGTCTATGCCATTAGAGATCACTGCGCCAACCGAGGTCGATGCGTTGATGCCTACAGATACCGAATACTCCTGGCCGCTAAGCTGATGCGTTTCAACCTGGCCGATATCCACTTTACCCGCGGCGGATTCTACTTTAGCGCCTGTCAAAATCGATTTACCGGCTACATCCAGCGTTACGCCTTGCTTGCCGCTGATGCCTGATTCGGTTTTTACAAAATCACTGGCGCTGTGCTTAACGGCTAAATCAAGCGATGGGGTAATCGATGAGCCTTCTTTATCATTGCCAAGTAAAGCATCTTTAATCCCATTACCTGCTTTACGCGCCAAGCCATCTACCTTGCCACCCTCAGATGGGCCGCTGGTGGCTTTTTCTGGCAGGGTTACGCTACCGCCATCTTTGGCAGAAAAGCTCACCGCTTGGGTGGTGTCGGTTTTTAAGCCTTTGTTAAAGGCGAAGCTTTCGTATTTGGCTTCAACTTTATCGGCAGCCTTATTGACTGCGTCGGTGGCTTTGCCTTTTACCTTATCGCCAAACCCGCCTAATTTATCGGCAACGAGGCCATTTTCGCCCTGATGTTTTTCAGCATTCAGGCTAAGGCTTATATCTACCTTTGTGCTGTGATCCCGATCTTGCTGGCTGCTAACGATTAAATCGCCGCCCACTTTGCCGTTTACCGCATCAGCTTTGATATTGCCGCCCTGAATGCTCACATCTTTGCTGCTATTTATGCTGACCTTGCTGGCATCGATATTGGCATTCTGGTGTTGCAAGATATCTTGCTTATCCACGCCCACCGCAACTTTAGCGTTAATGCCGTAAGTGTCTTTGCCTTCATCTACCTTACCCTTGCTGTCTTTATTAAAAGACTGGCTCGCTTTTGCGTCGCCGCCGATGGCTACATTCCAGTTATTACTTTCTTTGCCAGATTGCGCAGATTGAATGCCGATACCGCCATTGGCCGCATCCAGCGCCACGTTTTCTGCTTTAACTTGCGTGCCAGCCAGGTTGATTGCGTCTTTAGCGGTGGCTCCCGCGTTGATCACTACATTGCCCGTACTATTAATGCTGCCCGCGGTCTGGCTATGGGCCGATTCATTCACCTTGCCGATATTAAAATCGGCAGCAAAGTTCACATTGCTAGATGATTTTTCGCTGCTGTTGCTAGAGCCGCCACCACCGCTGATATTGCCGCCAATAGTAGATCCGGTTTTGCTGCTGCTATTGCTGCCCGCTTGGAAATCTACCTTATTGGCAGCTTGCAGCGTGACATCGCCTGCGGCGTTTTGCTTGCCAATTTGCGTGCCTTGCAGTGTCAGATCTTTACCAGATTTAATCTCTACACCGCCTTTGCCATCGAGGCTAGCAACCACCGCCGTGCTGGCCTTGTTTTCGCTGCTATTAATTTGCCCGCCCACACCTGCGCCGCCGCCGGCTGATTTGCTCACATTTATATTCAGTTTGGCGTTGCCATCAAGGCTTTTGCTGCTGGCGCTCTGGCTGTTGCTGGCCTGATCAAAGCGCACATCGCCACCGGCATTGATGACGGTTTTTCCCGCGCCTGCATTAATCTGGCTGCCTTGATAGCTGGCATGATCTTGCACATTAATATTGATACCTTGCTTAGCATTAATGCTGCCGGTAATCGCATCCGATTGGCTGGAGGCGGTGGTTTGATTTCCACCCTTGCCGCTGGCATTCACATTTACGTCTTTACCGGTTTCGGTATAAACCCGCGCATCAGCTTGGCCCTGCACGGTGTTTTGTGTGGACGATTGCGTATTGGCTGCGGCGCTTAAATCATGGCTGCCTGCCTGGATATCTACTTTGCCATTTGCCTTGTATTGCGTAGCTTGATCGCTCAGTGCGCCCTTCGTGTTAATGCTGATATCTTTGCCGCTGATTTGGCTGACGATTGCCTTGCTGCTGTTACTGCTGCCCTGGCTATTGCCCGCCTTAATTTGCACATCGATACCCACATTGGGCGCGCCAATGTCTCCCAGTGCGCTTACTTCGGTCACATTGCCTTTAATTACACCGCTGACGGCTTTTTCAACCGGGCGGGTGATTTTGCTGTAATCCACATTGGCACCCAGATCCACACTCCAGTTACTGTTCTTGGTGTCGGTATGGCTGGTATTGGTGGCGGCTTTGTTATCAATGCTGTCGGCTTTAAGTGCAACATTGCCGCCAGCTGCCAGCTGTGTGCCTTCATTACTGATCTTGCCTGCATCGATGTTTAAATCGCCTGCCGTTTTTACCGATGAGGTGTTGGCTGTGGATTTGTTGCTATCGGTTTGCTGGCTGCTTTGGCCTACTTCATAGCCGCTGCCTGCTTTATCAATTCCGCCCGTGTAGTAAAAACCACCGCCGGTTACGGTGCTGCTGGTGCTGGATTTTTCTGTATCTTGCGAGGCGGTAATGGCTACATTCTTGCCGCTGATGTCTGCATTGCCTTTTGTGGTTTCAACGCTGGAGCCTTTAATGGCCACATCGTTGCCAGCGCTCACACTGATGCTGCCGCCACTGATGGCAGAGCCGGTGTTGCTGGTTTTTTCAATATCGGTTTTGGTTTCGGTGTGCTCAATACGCACGCCAGCACGGTATTGCTTATCGCTTTGCTCTTTGGCGTAGCCTTTGACTTCTAGTTTGGTTTCCGTGCCCTTGCTGGTCTCGGTATTAGCGGCGCTGCTGATATCAACATTGCCTTTGGCAGCAAGGCTAAGCTGATCCTTGGCCTTGATATTGCTGCCAATCACCGCGATATCCTGAGCAGAAACGATATTTAAATCTGCATCTGATTGCAAAGTAGATGCCTGATTGGTTTCGACACTGCTTTTGGTTTGATTAGAGTTGCTGGTGATATTGAACACCGTGCCATTACGCTGATCGATGCTGGTTTTGCTTAAATCACGCGCGCTATCAATGATAACGCCGCCTGCTGTGGCTTGGGCATAAGCGCCTTGTTTGGCTTTAACGGTGCTGCCATTAACGCGAATACCTTGTTCGCCAATCAGGCTTAATTTGCCATCGCTATTAATATTGGAGCGCACATTAATGCTTTGCTCGGTGCCATTGTTTTTTTCACCCCCACCGCCAATCCCGCCCCAATACTTTTGCTGGTTTTGAGTTTGGCTACTATTGGCAATGCTCTGTGTGGCGATATTAAGCGTGCCTTTGGCTGCAATCTGGCTATCTGCCCCGGCATTAATTTGCGCGCCCGTGGCATCGATATTGCCCGCAGCGTTAATAATCAGCGATTTTCCGCTTTGCAATGCCGTGCTCACTAAGCGCTCGCTGCTGCTGCTATTGTCCCATGAGCCGGTTTGCAGGCTGGCGCCGTCGTTTTTACGATTGCCCTTATCTGATTTGCTATCACGCTCTGTTAAGCCTGCCAGTGCGATATTGCCGCTGGCTGCCAGCTCTAGCTGGTTTGCCGCCTGAATGCTGCTGCCTTTTAGATTGAGGTCACCAGCGGTGGCGCTAATTTGAATATCGTTTCTGGCTTTGATCCGTGTGCCAATTTGCTGCTCTGTGCTGCTTGATTCGGCCTTGTTATACGCCCAGGAGTTTTTCCAGGCGTTATTGCTGCTGCTTTCGCTATTGCTGAGTAATTGGCCGTCTAAATCAATTTTGGCTGCGCTAAGGTTTAGATTATTGCTATCGATATCTGTGGCGGCGAGCGATGCGGCATTGCTAGCCTTGATACTGATGTCATCGCCCTGAAGGCTGCTGCGCTCAATGCTACTTTTGCTGCTGGCGGATTTTGTATCGGTTTCGCCGGTTTTCCAGATAAACCAGCTTTCATTATGGCTTTGGTCTTGCGTGTTTTTAGTGCTGATTTTGCCGCGGCTTTCGATATCCTGGGCGGTCAAGCTGATGGCCTGGCCCTTAAGCTGGGCTGCACTCAGGCTAAGCTTGCCAGAGCTTTCAATATTAAGCGCTTCCTGCCCCTGAACTTGGCCCGTGATATTGACCCCAGCACCCGCTGCGGTGCTGATCAAATTAATCCGCCCCGCCTGAATTGCACCAAGGTAATAGCTATCTAAAGAGCCGCTGACTGCCGGGGCCGCTGTGCTAGTGAGCATTTTGCCGCTGATGCTATCCACCGAATGATCAAAAACGACGCTATTAAAGCCTGCTACCGCGTTCACGGCTTTTTCTGCCTGCACATTGCCGCGCACATCAATACGTGGGGCAATTAAATCTAATACCTTCTCGCCGCGCGCGCCGCCCGTTTGTACCTGCAATAAATTATTATTTTTTGCCGCTTCTAGTGATTGAATTTGGCCATCTTGCACATTGGCATTACCCACCAGCAAAGAGGCGCGAGGGGTATTAATAAAGCCGCAGCCATCGCAAGTAATGCCATTGGGATTGGCTAATACATAATCGGCAGCCATACCAAAGATTTCTTGTTTACCTAATAGCAGCGAAGGATTGCGGCTCACTACTTCATTTAAAATCACTTTAGCGGCTTGATTACCCAATTGGCTATTGGCATTCAACTGGCCTGCCAATTGTGATTGGCCAGCAATGGTAGAGTTGTTTAAAACAGCACCGGCGGTGCCTACATTAAAGTCTTTAAATTGGTTATGCGATAAACCCGCCGCGCTAGGCGCCACAATATTCACCACGGCTGCACCATTATTCGCGGTGCTGATTTGTGCCTGCTTGGCAGCATCGCCTCCCGCCACAATGCCGTTGGCAGATACATTCTCTGTAAGCACAAAGGCCATAATGAGCGCCGCAGAAATTTTGCCGCTGATAGAAAGATTAAAGTTCATTATTCGTACCTCTAGTTTGTTGGACAGAGTGCCAATCACCACATGATTTATCGCAGAAATGCTGTTAAGTTGTTATTAGTAAAGGCTAATACAGCCTTATAGGCCTTGCCTAATAGGGTATTCACACTAAGGGGCATTTTTTTCTGAAAATAGACAAAATAGCGGGTGATCAGGACTCATTATTCTTTGCAAATACTTAGTCGCAGTAAACTTATGCTTCTTGCAGATTTTTTTTGTGAATATTACAGATTGGGTTTTGGGAGGCGTAGGGCGGGTGAAACCCAATCCAATCAATTTAATGTGAATTTGTAGGTTGGGTTAGCAGTCTGCGTGTGAGGTTTACCTCACCCAGCGATATATCGCGTAACCCAATATTCTTTTGCGCCTACATGTTGGGTTACGCGAGTTTGTTCGCCTAAAATCGACGAACCAACCCGCTAACCCAAGCTACAAGAGCATCATTTCGGGGGGGACTTAAGTTGATAGGATTGGGTTTTACCCGCCCTGCGAAAGATATTCTGTATGTCATTGGCTTGAATAGAAAAGCCGTTTTAAAACTGCCAGCTTAATCTGGAAATAATCTGGCCTTCTTCATTTTTGAATCCATCCGGCATATGGAGTGCGCGGTTGTATTCCAGATCAATATTAATATCCTGCATATTGAAGCTTAAGCCCATCGTTATTCCGGCCAGGCTTTGATAGCCCAAATTGCTTTGTAAAACACGCCCAGCATCAAGGCCGATTCTTGGGCTTAAATAAGCGCCCAATATGGGGAGGCGGGTAGATAGGGCATTGCGCCAATACCAGCCTGTTTCGCCTGATAAAGAATTGCGCTTAAAGCCATGCACTGCAGATTGGCTGGCTAGCTCTAGTTGCTCAATGGCAGGCAGGCGATCACGGCTACCTTGCCAGCTCCAGCTGCTTTGCAGGCTGATGGCTTGCTCTGCGATAACAAAATTTCGATATAACTTGATCCCTAGCTTGGCCTTGGTGAATTCTGGCGTGGGCCAGTCGGCGATGGGCCGCTCCTGATCTGCACCAAACCAAGTGAGGCCTTTTTCTAGCGATGCATCCAGCACCCAGATGCCACTATCGCTGATCAACATCTGGTTAAAGCCCAGCTCCATGACGGTAAGCTTGGGGCTGCTGATATCCAGCCAGCCATCTTCAAAATAATTATCCGAGCGCTTATGGCTAAGCTGCACACTGGCCGTGCTGGTGGCGTGCTGGCTGCGGGCGAGCACCCGATCAAGCCGCACGCCGCTTTGGCTGGATTCTCCTGATAGCTGAACAGAGTAAATATTTAATTGCTGGGTGTTTAAATAGCGGGATTCACTGGCAAAGGCGCTGAGAGTCCAGTAGCCATAGGGCAGGGAGTAAAACAAAGAGCTACTGCGGCTATAGCGGGTATTGGGATTATCGGTGCTGCTTTGGCTGGATATGCTAATGAAATCAGACGCGCCAAATGGGCTATCCCAAGATGCATTGATGCCGGCAATCCACTCGCCGGTTGATTCTTGCCCGCCATCATTAAGTGATAAGCCGCCATGCCAAGGCTGGGATTCAGGATTGCGCAGCACGAGGATTGAGCCGCCCTGAGCTGTGCCAGGCAAAATATCGGCGGTGGCCTGGTTGGATTGCAAGCGATTCGCCTGATCCAGCCCTTGATCGATATCTTTGATATTAAGCGGCTGGCCGATTACATCCGGAAATAAAGTAACCGTGTTCAGGCGGCGATCGACGCTTTGGATGGCTTCAACATGGCCTTCAACCGCCCTGAGTGTTAACACCCCATCCGCATCCGGCCCCGACGCTAAAATGCGCACGGCAATATAGCCTTTTTGCACATAAAGCGTAGTGAGTGCCTGAATAAAGCGATTGATATCCTGATTGCTCAGGCATTCGGCATTGGGTAAACCTAGCGCATTGACTTCTGCATGGCTTAGTAGCTCTATTCCCGCCAGCTTTAGCCCCTTAATCGCTAGGCAATCAAACTGTTGCATCGTCATGGCTGGGTTGGCTGGCAGAGCGCTGTCGTCATTTTTAAGTTGACGCATGCGCTGATCGTTCACAATGTTACGGAATCTATCCGCATTTTCTTGCATCATGCGGCGGGAATGCTCTTCCATTGATTGCTGCATAATGGGCAGATCCGGCTTCGTATCTGCTGCTGTGCTCGCAAAGCTAAGGCTGGCAAGGAGGGCGGATAAAAGAGTGCGCTGAGTTTTAGTCAAGGGGGGGTATCTTCGTTAATTGATTCGTTTTCTTTTTTTAAATTAGGCAAGTTGTAAATGAATGTCTGTACTTCATAGTGCTTAGTGGGTAGCGGAAGAAAAAGTTTTCACAATGGGCGGGCATAGGTCGCTTAATGCTTTGCGCTCTGGCTGAAACAGTGTGGCGACGGATGCTTATCCAGCTTAATCGCGTGAATATCCCCTACCTCATCAATGGCTGTGGCTCGCAGTGAACCAGCGGTGAGCGCATGAAACTCGGGGTTTAGCCCGCAGAGATAGCCCTCTAGCGCCAGTGAAGTCGCCTGATGGGCCGTGACTTCGGCGTTGAAGCAATAGATATTTTTATGGTGGGCTTGTGGTGGTGAAGTGTTGTTTTTGTAGGGCGGGTTGCACCCGCCCTACAATGCGGTCAATGGGCAAAGATCTATGGTGCAATATGGTTTTTATATAATTTATTGTATTCAGATTCACCAAAATACTTAATATATTCTTGCGTAGCAAAGGCATCCATGGTGCCGGAGATATAATCGGTAATCAGGCGGATTCTATTTTCCTTGCCTACGCGGTAGCGCAACTCGGCAGGGAATAGTTGTAGGTCTGGATTATATTGCTCATCCGAATAAACCTGAAATAAACCGCGAATAATATTCTCGCCACGTTTTTCATATTGCAGAATGCTTTTCTTTTTAAGAATCATTTTAGATAAAACATTTTTTAAGCCTGCCGCTAGTTTAGCGTGCTGGCGATAGCCAATTTCTTCAACTCCATTATTATTCACCACTGCAATATCCTGGCAAAGGGTATGGATAATCGTTGAAGTGAGCTCTTTAATAAAAATATAAGAGTATTCTTCCGAAGTGCGCATTAAATAAGCATCCCCGGCTTCTTTTTGGCAGGCTTCGATAATGTCTTTGAACGTATCGTAAGCACTATTGTATTTTTCGTTAATTTTAAACGAGTACAGCAGCTCGCCCATATCCACCATATCGGCATTAATGGCGTCTTCTAAATCGTGCGCGGCATAGGCAATTTCATCGGCAATATCCATGATTTGCGCGTCAATGCTTTTGGTGTCGGTGATATTGTTTTTATCTAATTGCTCTTTTAAAAAAGTGTAATTATCATCGTAAAGAAATTTATTCGGGTTTTCTGCCGAAGTATGAAAATATTTAATCGTGCCCCATATCGTGCGCAGGGTTAAATTTAGGCCTGAGTAATGAATACTCTTGGTTTCTAAATTATGCACAATTCTAAATGCCTGGGCATTACCCTCGTAGCCGCCTACTTCTTTAGAGAGCGAATGCAAAATACGCTCGCCATGATGGCCAAATGGCGGATTGCCAATATCATGAATCAGCGCGCAGGTTTCGGTAACGGCTGGGTGCTTCAGGCCTAAATCCATGGCGATGCTGCGGGCAATTTGGGCAACTTCTAAGCTATGCGTTAGGCGGTTGCGGCTAAATTTGGTGTTGTTCACGCTAAGCAGCTGCATTTTTCCTTGCAGGCGTCTGAACGATGAGCTGTATAAAACGCGGGCATAGTCGCGCATATAGTTATCGCGATCTCTGCCGCCCATGCTTTTTTCGGCGTGGAAGCGGTAGGCTAATTTTTCGGCTTCATTTTCTTTATGCTGTGCAAATTCTATGGTTTGAGCTGAGTACATGGTGATCCTTTGTGCTGCAATCTCAGGCTGGATATCAGCTGGGATGTTTAAATTTGTAGGGCTGTGCTTTATCTTTGGCTAGGTAAAGATAAATCCCATCATGGTACGGCCACGCAATGACAAGCATTGAATCATCGTAGGGCGGGTGCAACCCGCCGTTTTTCGTGTTTCAGCAAAGCTCGGCGGGTTTCACCCCGTGTGCGCTTGCGCTAAGCAAAGTCAAAAAGATAGTGCCTCTGGCACGTAGATTTTGGTACGGTAGTTTTGCGTTGATATTCGTCGTTTTGTAACTTTGCCTATGGCACTTAATGTCGCTCAATATGAGTACGATCATTGCATGGGGCTGCTTTACCCTCCCCTGAAAACGCGCCGAGCGAGGAACAAGCGGGCGGGGTTTCGGCGAGGACTGTCTGAGCGAAGCGAGTTCCGCAGCCGCCGCTCGATTGTCCGCAGCGAAGGGGTTTCGCGTTTGTGGGGTCGCCTTCTTTGGCTTCGTTTCTTGGCGAAGCAAGAAAGGAAGGTCCAGCGGGACGCCCGCACCTAAATCAAACGTGCCGCAGGCACTACCCCCCCCCTCAGATTACACAATCCTTCCCCTGCCTTAAAGCACAGCTTAGCTGATTCATTTACCGTCTGTGTACCCTTATCTCTGCCTGCCTGTGTCTTTGATTGGATCGCGGGGGCAAGTATAAAGTGGCTTTTGCTGATTGGATTTGTGCCATGTCCGCCAAGCCTGTTAAAGCCTTGCCTATACAATTTTATCCGCGCCTGACTAAGGGGCGGTTTAATAATTGGCGGGTATTGATGATTATTATTACCCAGCTGATTTTCTTTGGCTTGCCGTGGATTCATTGGCAGGGGCAGCAGGCGGTTTGGTTTGATCTGGCGCGGCAACAGTTTTTTGTGTTTGGGATGAATTTCTGGCCGCAGGATTTTATCTATTTAATGGCGCTGATGATGGCGGGGGCGTTTGCGCTGTTTTTCTGGAGCACGCTTTCCGGGCGCATCTGGTGCGGTTATGCCTGTCCGCAAACCGTGTATTCCACCATTATGCTGTGGATAGATCGCCTGACTGAAGGCTCGCATACACAGCGGGCTAAGCTGGATGCCGCGCCGTGGTCGGCAGAAAAAGTGCTGCGTAAATCCGGCAAGCACGCGTTGATGCTGCTGTTTTGCTTTTGGACCGGCTTTAGTTTTGTGGGCTATTTCAGCCCGATTCGCGATATGGCGGGCTCTTTGCCAACCTTGTCTTTTGGGCCGATTGAATGGCTATGGATTTTTAGCTACGGCAGCTTTACCTATGTACTGGCGGGCTTGCTCCGTGAGCAAGTGTGTAAGCATATGTGCCCCTATGCACGTTTCCAAAGTGCGATGTTTGATCAGCAAACGTTGGTGGTGGCTTACGATGCAGTACGGGGAGAGCCGCGTGGTGCCCAGCATAAGGCCACAGCAGCGCAGGGCGATTGCGTGAATTGCAATATCTGTGTGCAGGTTTGCCCGGTGGGCATTGATATCCGCCAAGGCCTGCAATACGAGTGCATAGGCTGCGCTGCCTGTATTGATGCCTGTGATGTGGTGATGGATAAAATCGAGAAACCACGTGGCCTGATTCGCTTTACCAATGAGCAAAATATGCAAAAGCCCGGCGCGGTGGGCTTAAGCTGGCAGCATCTGATGCGGCCAAGAGCGGCGCTCTATGGCTTGGCCGTGGTGTTGGTATTGGGCATTGCTAGTGTGTCGCTAATGCAGCGCCAGCCGCTTAAGCTGGATATCGCCAGGGACAGAAATATCCTCGCCCGTGAAACAGACCGAGGCTGGCTGGAAAACAGCTACACCCTGCAACTGGGCAACAGCTCGGCCACCGAGCAGCATTTAGAGCTAACTGTTGAGGGCCTGCCCGGCGTAGAAATCTATAGCGACGAGCCTGTGATTGCTCTGCCCGCAGGCAGCAACCGGCAGATCACCGTAAGGCTGGAAGTCGCCCAATCCAGCGGCAGCGTGCCTATCGTCTTCACCGCCAAAAGCCGCAACCACCCCGCGTGGAAAGTCAGCGCTCAAAGTAGTTTTCTGGCCTTACATGGAACCTAAAAATGGCAGCTGACCGCTCGATCTTCACATCTATCTCGTGCATTGTTTGGTTTAGCATTGCTTTACTTAATTAGCTATCGGGTGAGTGCCGCTACAGGATGATTAGCGCGGTTCTTTGGCTCCCCAGCTACGTTGCTCCTCATTGAATAGAATGACTATTCCGCTTCGTCGCGCCTTGCTGGAAAGCCAAATATCCACACCACTCACCCTGTCCAGCTACCATTTCTAGGTTGGGGCTGAATTTACCAATGCTTTACACTATGGCAGAGCGGCCTGCCAGGCCGCAATCCAGCCCTGAGTGTATGAGCAAATTTCAGCAATTAATCGACTTCTTTACCCTTGCCATCGATAGGGGGGATTACCAGCTTGGCGATAAGCTGCCTTCCTTACGCTCGGTTTGCCAAACGCACCAAGTCAGCATGACCACCGCCAAAAAAGCCTTTTATGAACTTGAGCGGCTGGCCTATGTAGAAGCCGAACCGCGGGCGGCTTTTAGGGTGATTGTGGCGGGGCAGGGTAAAAAGGTCGATGCGCTGGCCGCTGGCGAGTTCGATCCGCTCTGCCTGTTAGAAAACGTCGCCGCGCCTTGGGGCTCGCCCTTTATTAATGCCGAGCTGCTCGATACCCGCGCCCTGAATCGTGAATTGATGCGGGCCATGGCCTCTTATCCGCAAGCGCTTAATCACCAGCCCATGCTTGGGCTAGATCAATTACGCCGTCAAATTGCCCGCATGTATCACAGCGAAGGGGTGCATCTGCATTGGGAAAACCTGATCGTTACCTGTGGCGGCATGGAAGCCTTATCGCTGGCGATTCAAGCCGTAGTGCAAGGCATTAGTAAGCCCTGCCTTGCCGTAGTTACACCCGCTTTCCCCGGTGTGCTTAGCCTGATTCGCCAGTTGGGGATCAGCGTAGTTGAAGTCGCTTCCGAGCCTGATTTAGATTTGCCCGCCCTTGGGGCGCTATTACAAGAGCAATCCATTACCGCCTTGCTGGTGATGCCCAATTTTCAGCACCCCAGCGGGCGCTGCATGCCCGAGGCAGATAAACAAGCGCTGCTTGACTTGGCCTATCAGCACCAGTTGGCGATTATCGAAGACGATACCTACCGCGCCCTGCACTTTAGCGGGCAAGCGCCCTTGCCGCTTAAAGCCTACGACAGGCTGGGCCTAGTGCTGCATTGCTGCTCATTCAGCAAAACCATCGCCCCCGGCTATCGGGTTGGCTGGATAGAGCCCGGCCGCTGGAGCGATCGCATCCGCGCCTTAAAATTCTGCAGCTCACTCAGCTCGCCACTCCCCAGCCAACTGGCGCTGGCCGCCTTACTCGCGGGCGATTTACACACCCGCAGCATCGCCAAACTACGCGCCGAATTACAAAAACGCACTGAAGCCATGCGCAGCGACATCCTCGCCTGCTTTCCCGCTGGCACCCATGTAGAAATCCCCGCCGGTGGCTACCTGCTATGGATCACCTTGCCACAAGCCATCGATCTAAGTGCCCTATTAAAAAAAGCCCTAGCCAAAGGAATCCACTTCGCCCCCGGCTGGCTCTGCTACCCCCAAGGCGGGCCGGTTTGTAAGCAAATGCGCTTGAATGCCAGTTTTTATTTGGGGCAGAAGGAGGAGCTGGGGTGGTTGGGGGAGGGGATACTCTGTTGTTTACTTTTTGAATAAGCTATTATAAATTTTCGTGTAATGTTTTTTTGTTTTTTTTTGTTGAGCAAAAGGAGAATTTCATGGAAGTTTATATGAATTTGGGGCGAGGTTCTGGTGTGGCAGCATACGAGATTGGCCAGGGGGCGATTACTGTCCAGTTTAAGGATGGTGCAATGTACCTATACAACAACCAGAGTGCTGGTCAGGCTAATATTATTGAGATGCAGCGTTTGGCTAGAGCAGGGCAAGGGCTGAATAGTTTTATTTCACGAGTAGTTCGTAAAGCGTATGCAGAAAAGTTGCGCTAGCTTGGGTTAAGGCCTAATTAAAAAAATATCTAGATTGTTAACCTAAATCACTCACTAGAGTGATTTAGGTGTGCATTTTTTGTAAGTTCTTTATTTTTTGTTAGAAAAATAAGATAACTCCTAAAAATAGAAATTTACATGCTACGGAGCATTGAATATATACTTATTTAACCATTGTGCTTAAATGTTAATTAATAGCCTCGTGGCTATTTGTTGATTTTTTATAAATTAATTTTTTATTTTTTAGTTATTAAATAATAGCCTCATAAAGGATTTATGATGAGTGAGATACTAAAAGCTCTTTCTACAGGTAATTCGTACTTTGTTATTTTTGCTATCGTTCTTTCTCTTTTACCTGCGCTAAAGTTTTTAGAAGATGCTAGACGTTCCCGTTATGGGGTTAGAAAAGATAAATTAGATGGCTATTTATTAGCACTGAAAGATTATTTGTCTAGTGATGCAGAGCATAAAGATTATTTAAAGTATCGGTTGGAATTGGCTTTTCAAGCACATTATGGTAAAGATTTGAGTTGCCTAGAAATTAGGGAGCTTTTACGTAAAGACGAGCCACTCCGGTCGATAAAAAAATATTTACAATCTCGTCCATTTTTGACTTTGATAGTTGAAAATGGAAAGGCAAAGCGTTTCTTTTTTAAAAAAGAGCAAAAAAGATATAATATTAATATCTTTGGAAAAAGGTATCGTCTACATGCAGTAATGGTTAATTCTTATATTTCATATTGTCTGCTTGGGTCATTTGGCGGGTTGATTCTTTTATATGGAGTTCCTTTGGCAATACACTACAATAGCTGGGCTGGGGGAGGATATGTCCTTGTAATGGCAATTACGTGTATTGTTCTTGCTGTTTCATCTTTGTTGACAGGAATGAGTTTTGATACTGCACGAAAATATATAGCAAGGTAGGTTGGGCTAAAGCCGTATCAGCCCAACATTTCAATATGCTGAAAAATGTTGGGCTGATAAATCCCTAGACCAAGCCTCCGTGCTTATGCAATAAGATTTCCGACTGACTCAATTCGTTTTTCTGCCGCTCTATGTCTGAAGTTTCTTCAATAAAGCCAAGTGCCTTTGCAAGCAACACCGAGCGCGTGTTTGCACGCTCTGCAATGATGCAAAAGCGTTGCACAGGATAATTTTTGGATAAAAGTAGTAGTAGCTGTTTCGTAGCAATCTTGGCATAGCCATTTCCCCAAAACCGGCTAGCAATACCATAGGCGATATGCGCATCACCATCTTGGTGAATAGTTGCAGTTAAATAGCCGACGATATGGCCCAATTCATTCTTAATAACCCACCCCAGCCAATCTTGCGATCTATCCGGTGACTTGCCGCTGGCATTTCGTTCAATGCGCTCACGCAGCGCATCTGCTGTGGCGGGGCGGTGAGCGATGTCAACATACTCATAGAGCAGGGGATCGTTCATGACCTGGAATAATTCAGCAGCATGATGAGGCTGTCTTGGCTCAATAAAAGAGATCGGCACTGAAGCCCTCGAGTTTGAAGTTGAAGCACGGGCTAAAGTTTATCAGCCCAATATTTTATTGCACTGAAAATCGGTGGGTTACACCAAAGGTGAAGTGCTTTTGTCTAACCTTCCTTACGAAACCATGTGATATTTGTTTTTTTATGCATTTTATTGAATGAATTATTAACCACGATGATTGCACTGGGCTTTTGAGACTCCCCTTGAAGCACGCCGAAGCGAGGAATAAGCAGCTCGGGGTTTCGGAAAAGGGGTAGCGAGGCAGCGAGCGAGCAGCCTTTTTCGCCGAGCTGATTATCCGCAGTGAGGGGCCTTCGTGCTGGTCGGGGCGGCCTTCTTTGCTTACTTTCTTGGCCGTTCAAGAAAGTGAGTCCCACGCGGGGGAATCTCGCACCTAAATCAAGGTGCCGAAGGCACTAAATAAATTTGTTTTATCTGTATTGCGTGGGCTAAACCTTAAGCGCTGAGCGAAGCACAAGCTCTACCCCCTATATAAATCAACATCCCCTCTCCCCAAACTGGCATCAAAAGTCAGTTTCAGGCAGACTGCCTGTTCCATTCCTGATTCCCCCGAAGTGACCCCAGCGTGAACAAATACAGCCAGATTTTTGCCGATATCGTTGCGGATATTGATAATCAGCGTTTGCAAAAGGGCGAGAAGATTCCTTCAGAATCTGAGCTGATGAATAGCTATGCGGCAAGCAGAGGTACGGTGCGTAAGGCGGTGGATCAGTTGCAGGAGCGTGGCTATGTGCAAAAAATCCACGGCAAGGGGGTGTTTGTTTTAAAGCCGGGCAATATCGAATTTCAACTCAGCGGGATTGTCAGCTTTAAAGAATCTTACGAGCGCTTAGGGCGGGCGGTGACGACGCAGATTGCTGATTTTCAATTGATCAGCGCAGATAAATCGCAGGCTAAGCTTTTGCAGGTGGCAGAAAAAACCGAGCTGGTGCGTATTAAGCGGGTGCGTAATATTGATGGCGAAAACGTGATTCTGGATATTAATTATTTTGTGGCCGAGCTGATTCCCGGCCTTACGCCGCAAATTGCGCAGAATTCGATTTATGAATATATAGAGAAAGTACTGAAGTTAAATATCTGCTATGCCCAGCGGGTATTTGAAGCCCAGCCCTGTCTTGAAGACGATCGTCGCTATTTAGATTTAAATGGTATGGATCATGTGATTGTGGTGAAAAACCACACCCATTTCTACGATGGCCGCCAGTTTGAATACACCGAATCTCGGCACCGGCTGGATAAATTCTTTTTCTCTGATATTGCACGGCGTTGATTATCTGCTCCGCTTTGGCAATAGCAATAAAGGTGCGGCAATGCCAAAGGCTAGCGCTAATACAATCATGATGGCTTTTACGCCGTGCACACCGGCAGCAATTAAAAGGGCCGTGCCGTCTGCTTCTGCCGACATGGTGGCGATGCCTAATAAGGCTTGCACAGATTGATACATCGATTTGCCGGGAATCATGGGAATAGCGGCGCTAATGGCGTAAATCACGCCGGGCTGATTGTGGCGGTCTGCCCACAGCTCGGCCACGATGCCGATTAATAATGCCGCCAATAGCGTGCCAAATACCATATCGCCATCCATGGTTAATACCAGCTTACGCACCGCATGGCCTGATACGGCCAGAATGCCGCACATCCATAATGCTTTGGGCGGCACATTAAATAAAAGTGCAAAGCCTAATGCGGCGGGCGCTGCCATCAGCTCTATCATCCAGGGTGTAGACATTTAGATTCCTAATATACGCAGTGCCAGACTAATGCCAATGGCAATACCCAGAACAATGACGGCACTCATGGTAAATCTAACAATGCCATTTAAATAATTGGCATTAAGCAAATCAGATGCGCCATTAATTAAGGGCACGCCGGGAATTAAAAATAATACCGAGGCGGCCATCGCGGTATCGGGCGTGCTGGTGAAATCTCTTAATAAGCCGGTGCAAAGCAGGGCCACAAAGCTGGCCACGCTTGCAAATACAAAGGGCTTAAAGTGGTGCAATACGAGTTGAAAGCGCACCGCCATTCCTAATGATGCGCCCAGAGTAGTAATCATAATTGCCGCAGTATCGCCGCCAAATAAAGCTGCAAATGCGCCGCAAGATAAGCCCACAAATAAAGTCACCACGCTGCGTGGGTAATGGCCTTTAGCTTGGGCAATTTCATCTAATGCCAATTGGGCATCGTCGGCATTCAGTTGGTCTTTCTCTAGGGCTAATAGCCAGTCATCTAATGCAGTTAATAATGAAAAATTCACCCCCATGTGCGGTGCTTTTCTAAAGCCGGTTTCCCGCTCGTGTTCTCGCTCTATAGTGGCGCCAATATTGGTGGATGAAATAATCACCTCAACTTGCACCGCGCCCAGCGCCTTGGCCGTGCGCTGAATAATCAGGGAGGTGCGATGCGTGCCCGCCCCAGATTGATGGGCAAGCAGGCCAGCCTTTAAGGCCAGCGTCAGAATATCGGTCAGTGCGTAGATGGCTTTCATAGGCTTAGGCTCAGCGCAGGCGCGAAACAAACGTCAACAGAGCTTTCATCATAAAGTAATTACATTGGAATGCTTTATCCACGATCAAGCAGGCAGTAAAACAGGCTATTTTTGCGTGGGTTTGTGGATTTTTGTGCATTGGCCCGTGCGCGGCCCTGATGTGCGTGGTTTTAAGCCATTTGTGCTTTGAAAATACCCCCTAAAAAGGGCGTTTATCCAGCTCATACTGATGGTTGCTGTGTTTGATTTAGCTTAAAAGTCAGTGAATTTAAGTACTTAACTGGTACATACGAGTATTGACACAACTCGTCTGTACGAGTTAAATGCATTACTGTAAATATTACACAAAGAGGCAGATAGATGAGCTACGACTACCGGCAGATTGCACAGCAGATCCTTGATTCAATAGGTGGGGCAGAAAATATCGAGCAGGCGGCGCACTGTATTACGCGGCTGCGCATTGCTTTAAAAGACGAAGGCAAAATCAATCATGAGGCGCTGAAGGTGGTTGATCTGGTGAAAGGCCAGTTCAGCAACGGCGGCGTGTTTCAGATTGTGATTGGCTCGGGCGATGTGGATAGGGTTTATGCCCAGCTGATCGATCTGGCCGGCAGAAGCGCCGCTACCGTGGCCGATGTAAAAGGCAGCGGCGACAATAAGCTTAACCCTTTGCAGCGCTTGGTAAAGATTTTCTCTGATGTGTTTATGCCAATCTTGCCCGCGATCATTGTCGCCGGTCTCTTGATGGGGATAAACAATCTGCTCGGCGCCAAGGATATGTTTATCCCTGGCAAAAGCTTGCTGGATGCGTATCCGGGCCTCAGTGGTTTGTGGCAGCTGATTAATATGATGGCCAATACCTCTTTTGTGTTCTTGCCTGCCTTGGTGGGCTGGTCGGCGGCAAAGCGCTTTGGTGGCAGCGAAGTTTTGGGCATTGTGCTGGGATTGCTGCTGGTGCATCCGGATCTGCTCAATGCCTGGAATTACGGCAAGGCCGCAGCGGGGCTAGATGGTCAGGCGATTCCTTATTTCGATATCTTGGGCCTGTTTAAGATTGAGCGCGTGGGCTACCAAGGGCAGATCTTGCCTATCCTGGCCGCCACTTGGGTGATGAGTCAGGTAGAAATCTGGCTGAAAGCACGCGTGCCTAATGCGATTCAACTGCTGGTTGTGCCGATCACCACCATCGTAGTTAGCGGCGTGCTGGCTCTCGCGGTGATTGGGCCGGTGGCACGTGGCCTCGGCGTGTTGATTACCCAAGGCTTGGTGCATGTTTTTGAAGTGGCTCCAGTGCTGGGCGCGGCGATTTTTGGTGCGCTGTATGCGCCGCTGGTGATTACCGGTATGCACCATATGTTTATTGCGGTGGATTTGCAGCTGATTACCAGCCACGGCGGCACTTTTATCTGGCCAATTATTGCGCTATCCAATATTGCGCAAGGCAGTGCGGCTTTGGCGATGTTTTGCATTGCAAAAAGTGCCACCGAAAAAAGCATGGCGTCTACCTCGGCAATCTCGGCATTCTCCGGCATTACCGAGCCCGCCATGTTTGGGGTAAATCTGCGCTTTAAATATCCTTTCTACGCCGCGTTGATAGGCTCTGCCTGCGCTTCGGTCTTGATTACCCTCAACCACGTTTTAGCTTCCGCGATTGGCGTGGGTGGCTTACCCGCGTTTATCTCGATTGTGCCGGTGCATATTCCGGTGTTCTTACTCGGCACCTTAGTCGCCGTCATTGTGCCATTTACGCTGACATGGCTGTTTGCCAAACGCGCATCGTGGAAAGGCGAAGCGGTATTGGCGGGGCAGTCGGTTTAAATCGTGGGTGGATTTTGGTGATGGCGAGTCTGTTAATTAATGACCACGCACTTTGCATAGGGCTTAAAAATCCCCTTGAAGCACGCCGAAGCGAGGAATAAGCGGATCGGGGTTTCGGAAAAGGGGTAGCGGGCTTGCTCCCGAGCAGCCTTTTTCGCCGAGCCGATTATCCGCAGTGAGGGGCCTTCGTGCTTTTGAGGTTGCGGTTTTGCTTACTTTCTTGGCCGTTCAAGAAAGTGAGTCCCCGCGGGGATGCCGCACCAAAATCAATGTGCCGAAGGCACTAAAAAGAGTCTTTTGAATTTGGCTGGCACGTGTTTGGGGGAAGCTCACTGATTTGTAGCATTCCCGACAAGCTTCCATCGTATTTGGAAGCTGCCAGCTCATTTCACCAAACAAGCATTCGTAGTAAAGCAGGGAGTTTTAAGATGCAACAAGACTGGCAATCATCAGTGGTTTATCAAATTTATCCTAAAAGTTTTAGCAGCCATCAGGGCAAGGCGACGGGCGATATTCTGGGCATAGTAGACAGATTGGATTATTTGCAATGGCTGGGCGTAGATTATCTGTGGCTGACGCCGATTTACGCCTCACCGCAAAAAGACAATGGCTACGATGTCAGCGATTATTACGCGATTGATCCGGCTTACGGCAGCATGGCCGATTTTGATTTGTTGCTGAGCGAGGCCAAGGCGCGGGGCTTACGAATCATGCTGGATATCGTGGTGAACCATAGCTCGGTGCAGCATGCCTGGTTTCAGGAGGCTTTAAAGGGGCGTGATAACCCTTACCGTGATTTTTATATCTGGCGCGATCAGCCCAATAACTGGCAATCCAAATTTGGCGGCCCAGCATGGGCGCTTGATCCGGCCAGCGGCCAGTATTACCTGCATTTATTTGATGAAAGCCAAGCGGATTTAAATTGGGAAAACCCAAAGCTGCGCCAAGCCGTGTTTGAAATGATGCAGTTTTGGGCTGATAAGGGCGTGGCAGGTTTTCGCCTTGATGTGATTAATCTGATCTCCAAACAGCAAGATTTTAGCGACGACGAGAGCGATGGCCGCCGTTTTTATACCGATGGCCCGCGCGTGCATGAATATCTGCAAGAAATGCATCGCGCCGTATTTGCCGGGCGTGATTTGCTAACGGTAGGTGAAATGTCATCGACTACCTTACCTCACTGTATTCAATACTCGCGGCCAGATCGCCATGAATTATCTATGACGTTTAATTTTCACCATCTGAAAGTGGATTACCCGAATGGCGAGAAATGGGTGGCTGCGCCTTACGACTTTATCGAGCTAAAACGCATCTTGTCGGATTGGCAAAGCGGTATGAATGAGGGCGGTGGCTGGAACGCTATTTTTTGGTGCAACCACGATCAACCGCGCGTGGTTTCACGCTTTGGCGACGATGGCGAGTATCGGCTGGAATCGGCCAAGATGCTGGCTACCACGCTGCACGGCCTGCAGGGCACGCCCTATATTTATCAGGGCGAGGAAATCGGCATGGCTAATCCGGCCTTCTCCCAGATCAGCGATTACCGTGATGTGGAAACGCTGAATGCTTACCAAAACCTGAGCGCAGCGGGCGTACCCGAGGCCGGTATCATGGCTGCAATTAAGCAAAAATCCCGTGATAATTCCCGCACCCCAATGCAGTGGAATGATGGCCTAAACGCAGGTTTCTCCAGCGCTGAGCCGTGGATAGGCATCGCCAGCCAGCCAGAAAAAGTAAATGTGGCTGCGGCGATGGCCGATCAAAACTCGGTGCTGCATCACTACCGCCAACTGATCGCACTACGCAAAACATCGGCAGCGCTTAAATACGGCGAATACCAATGCCTGAGCGAGCAAGATGCTGCGGTATGGGCCTATACCCGCAGCTTGCCGGATGAAATCTTGCTGATCGTGAGCAACTTTAGCGCTAGCGAGGCAGATTTCTCCCTCCCTCCGCTGACTATTCCAGCGGATTGGGCTGCTGAAGTGCTGCTGGCCAATTACGAGCACAGCACTAACGATTTCAAGCACTTTAAATTACGCCCGTATGAATCGCTGCTGATTCGATTTAGCCCTTCTTAATAAGCTTCATCCCCTGATTTCTGCCGTCAGGCAGTTTTGTCCCCGTCGCTGCTATGCGCTGCGGGTGGGGACGCTTTTGCTTGTAAAAACATAAAAGGAGTAGAGCGATGTATAACTCATCGATGAAAGCCATGCTGTTGAGTAGTTTGTTGATAAGCCTGCCCGCAATGGCATTCGAGTTTCATGGCTATGGCCGGATTGGCTCGGGGGCTTCAACAGGATCTGGTGGTGCGCAAAGCTGTTTTCAGCTGGCGGGTGCCGAGACCAAATATCGCCTTGGTAATGAGTGCGAGTTATACGGCGAGCTGGAAATGAGCCATGACTTTTATAAAAGCGAGCAGGGCAGCACCTTTACCGTAGTGGGAATGGGCAGCCTCTATAACCGCAACGATAGATCGCCCACTTTTCAGCCCGATGATGGTAGCGCCAGAGCGCCGCAGATTTACGCCAAATACAGCAATATCCCTGAGCTAAATGGTGCAACGCTGTGGGCAGGTCGTCGCTATTACAAGCGCCATGATGTGCATATCACCGACTTTTATTACTGGAATCCAAGCGGCACAGGGCTGGGGATTGAGGACTATAAAGTGGGCGATTTAAAGCTTAGCTATGCCTTCTCGCGTGAGGACAATATTTATCAGGCGGATTACGCCAATAAGCATGACATTCAGCTTGGCGGCATTGCCACAAATAAAGGCGGTGAAGTGGCGCTGGGCCTGAGTTATATCCAGGACGCAGGGCAGGTGAGCGGGGCCAATAGCGGCTGGTCGCTCACCGCGCAGCATGAGCAGAAGGGCTGGCTGGGTGGCAGCAATAAATTTGCCATTCAGTATGGTGTTGGCCCCGGTACGGGCTTGGGCTATACCGGATCCTTGTTGGCAAACCAAAGCAATAAGCGCCTGCGTTTGATCGAGTCCTTTGATTGGCAAGCTACGCCGGAATTCGGTGGCCAGCTGACTGCGGTTTATCAGCGTGATCAAAGTGATGCAGGCAGGCAAACGTGGTGGTCGGCTGGGGCAAGGCCGGTTTATGCCTTTAGCCAGAATTTTAAATTAGTGGGGGAGGTGGGCCATGATCGCGTTGAGGCTTTCGATGGGCAAACGCGCAATCTAAGCAAGCTGACCATTGCGCCAACGTTTACCTTAGATAAAGCATTCTGGAGCCGCCCGGAGCTGCGTCTGTTTTACACCTATGCCCGCTGGAATGAAGCAGCTCAAAATGCGGCAAGTAGCGGATCTGCGATGTCTAAGACAGGTACGTTTGGTGCCGATTTAAATGGCTCTACTTACGGCGTGCAGCTTGAATATTGGTGGTAAAGCGGGTTTTATATATTAATAAAAATAGGGGCGCTAAATGCGCCCCTATTTTTATTTGTAGTTCTATTTACAGCGATTTTTCAAACTGCTGCACCAGTTGATGCAGCTCGCCAGCAATTTGCGTGAGCTGCGATGCGGTTTGGCCTACTTCGATGATATGCCCTACATTTTGCTCATTTAGGGTATTCATTTTCACCATCGTCTGTGCGACTTCTGAGGACGCTGCAGATTGATTATTGAGCATTTCTGCTACTTGCCTTGCTGATTGATCTACACCGTGGCTGCTGGTGGCGATCTCACTTAAGGTGAGCGTGCAGGCATCAATTTTTGCTGTGCCTGCATGAACTGAATTGACGGCTTCACTCATGGTAGAGAGTGCTTCTTTGGTACGAGCTTCTACGCTATGAATAGTGCTGGCAATGCTGACGGTACTGGCGCTGGTTCGTTCTGCTAATTTGCGAACTTCATCGGCAACAACGGCAAATCCCCTTCCTGTTTCACCGGCTCTTGCTGCCTCAATTGCTGCATTGAGGGCGAGCAGATTAGTTTGATCGGCAATTTCACGAATGGTTTGGGTTACTACGCTAATTTCGCGCACTGCATCTGAAAGCTGGCCGAGCGTAATGCGAGCCTGATCAACAACATTGACTACTTCCTGTGTGGATTGTTGGGCTGCATTCATTTCTTGCGCACCTCTCGTTGCCAAATCATTGGCTTGGGCGGCATGATTAACACTCAGACGCGTTGCCTGACTAATTTCATCGACGCTGACGCTCATTTGTTCTTGTGCAGCAGCAACGGTGGCTACTGCATTTGATTGCTCTTGACTGCGCTTAATAAGCGCTTCTGCTCTTTTTGCAACGTCTTTGGCTCTTTCATCTACCCGGCTGCCAGCGAGTACAACATCAGCAAAAATAGCACGTAAATTGATACGCATTGATTCTAAGGAAACCAGTAAATGGCTAAATTCCTTAGGGGCCAGAGCATCTACATCAAATCGAAAATTTCCTTCGCTTAGTTGAGAAAAGGCATTTTCAATCCGGCGAATCGGATCTGTAAAAGATTGAGTTAAATACCAGCCACCACCAACTGCTGCGAGTGCAGATAGGGCTAAGAGCATAGGGGCAAAGGGTGAGGCGAGTGCTGGAATAGTAATCCCTGCAATAACGAGCCAGATTCTATTTCTTAAAGAGAGTTTTTGCGGCCATTTGGTGGCAGTAAGCTGAGCTTGTCCGGAATTGACTTTGATATAGAGCGCTTCAGCGGCAGCAATTTGCTCTCGGCTTGGTGTATTACGCACCGACATATAGCCAATTTTCTTACCGTTTTCTAATAGCGGAGTTACAAAAGCTTCTACCCAGTAATGATCGCCATTTTTGCAGCGGTTTTTAACAATGCCGCGCCAGGGTAAGTCTTTTTTTAAAGTTTGCCACATATCTGCATAAGCGCTGCTTGGCATAAAGGGGTGGCGCACAATATTGTGTGGTTCACCAATTAATTCTTCATTACTAAAACCTGCAATATCTCTGAAAGAGGAATTTGCATAGCTGATTTGGCCTTTTAAATCAGTCTTACTCACAATGGGGCGGCGTGGGTCTACGCTGATTTCGTGCTCGGTAATGGGCAAATTGCTACGCATGAGGATATCCAGAAGGGCGGGCTAAGCGGAAAAGGTGTCATTGAATAATAGGATTACAATTTACTCTGAAGCAAGTTGTAGCTTACTTGAAAAGATGCAATTTCTAAAAATACGTTTACATAAGTGACATACATTAGAGATTACTACTTAATGTCGTGGGCTGACTATTAATATTAGCCCCAATAACAAAGTGGGTAATGCAGGGGCGGATGAGGATGAGTGCTAAGGCGTTAGAAAAACGCTTGAAATAACAGGCAATAAAAAACCCCAAGACCGAAGTCTTGGGGTTTTAATATTTGGTCGGGGCGGTGGGATTCGAACTCACGACCCTCTGCTCCCAAAGCAGATGCGCTACCGGGCTGCGCTACGCCCCGAATCTCTTTCGCATTGCTGCGAAGAGGTGCGCATTATTACTGAGGCTGTACCGCTTGTCAACTGTTTCTGTTAATTGATATGTCGGCCAGCAACAGCAGCGATTGCAGATAGGGATTCATCGTCAATCCTGCCAGGCAATCTTTAGCCAGCTGAGCTTCTTGGGCAGCAACAGCACGCGCGTATTCTAAAGAGCCGCTGGCTTGTACTGCTGTGAGTACGGCTGGCAATTCATCACGGTTGGCGTGTTGCAAGGCGGTGCGAACAATCGTTGCTGCCTCTGCCGTGCCGTGGCTCATCACATGAATCAGCGGCAAGGTGGCTTTACCTTCAGCTAAATCATCGCCGAGGGTTTTGCCAATTTCGCTGGTTTTGCCAGAGTAATCTAATACATCGTCAATAATCTGGAAGGCGGTGCCTAAATGCATACCAAAACGCGCCATGCGATCTTCGGTATCAGGATCACTTTCGGCAAGGATGGCACCAAGGCGGGCCGCTGCTTCAAATAATTTAGCTGTTTTGTAGCGAATCACTTTTAAATAAGCGGCTTCATCAATATCGACATTACCGATATTCATCAGCTGCAGCACTTCGCCTTCGGCAATGATGTTGGTGGTATCGGCCAGCACTTGCATAATTCGCAAGGAACCGCAGCTCACCATCATCTGAAACGCGCGCGAGTATAAGAAGTCGCCAACTAAAACAGATGCGGCATTGCCAAACAGCACATTGGCGGTGTCGCGGCCACGGCGCAGATCGGATTCATCGACCACATCGTCGTGCAGTAGCGTCGAGGTATGAATAAACTCGATGACGCCAGCCAGCTCGCGGTGATGGGTGCCTTCATAGCCTAAGGCTTTTGCCGACAGTAGTACCATCATCGGACGCAGGCGTTTGCCACCTGAGTTCACAATATATTCGGCGACTTGCCGCACTAGAATGACGTCAGAATAGAGGCGATCGCGAACCACTTGATCCACTGCCTGCATTTCTTCGCCGATAACTGATTTTACGAACGCCATTGCCACGCTTGTGCCCCGTACTGCTCGTGCATGAATTAATCGCGCATGTTAGCAGAAACTTCAGCGCTCCGCTTTGTCCTAGCTATAGGAGATTGCCGCTATAGCGCTGTGGCACTCGTCACCGCTGTGCGTAAGTGCTTGACTTGATTCGTTGTTCGGCGTAGCATCGCGCGTTTCCCGATTCGGGAAGACGTTTTGCTGCTCGCGCTATTTATAATAGAGGGCGTGACAGGTAGTAAAGCGCAAGACCCAAACTCTCCAATGGAGCTTGTTATGTATGCAGTCGTAAAAACCGGGGGCAAGCAGTATAAAGTTGTCGTCGGCCAAAAACTTAAAGTAGAACAGATTACTGCAGACATCGACAGCCAGATCGTACTGAATGAAGTATTGATGGTGGCAGACGGTGAAGCAGTGGTGATTGGTGCCCCACTGGTAGCTGGTGCATCTATTTCCGCAACCGTGGTAACACACGGTCGTGGCGATAAGGTGACCATTTTTAAAATGCGTCGTCGTAAGCATTATCAGCGCCATCAAGGCCATCGTCAGAATTACACTGAATTGCGTATCGACGCGATTGTTAAGTAATTCCGCCTTTTCGTAATTCAGTAGGAGTGTTGCAACATGGCACACAAGAAAGCTGGCGGTAGTTCACGTAACGGCCGCGACTCACATTCAAAACGACTTGGTATCAAGGTTTACGGCGGCGAATTAATTCCTGCTGGTTCTATTATCGTGCGTCAGCGCGGTACAGAATTCCACCCAGGCGATAACGTTGGTGTCGGCAAGGATCACACCTTGTTTGCGCTGAAAGATGGCTATGTAAAATACGCAGTGAAAGGCGCTCTGAAGCGTCGCACTGTAACCATCTTGCCTTACGTTGGTGAAGAAGTAGCTGCTTAATTTATTAAGCAATACTGGTATATTTTAAAGCCCTGTCCATCATGGATGGGGCTTTTTTTCTATCGGAAGTTTTGGTTCTGTTGCTTGTTATTTTTTGGCCTACATTGGGCTAAACAAGGCTAAAAAAACAACAAGCAACAGTGCCTTGCCCAAAACAAGCGGGCAGTCTTCTAAAGTATTTTGTTGGAGCTCTACGCATGAAATTTATTGATGAAGCAAAAATTGAAGCCATTGCCGGCAAAGGTGGTAGTGGTTCCGCAAGTATGCGCCGTGAGAAATTTATTCCTCGTGGTGGCCCGGACGGCGGCGATGGTGGCCGCGGCGGTAGCGTTTGGGCGGTTGCGGATGAAGACATCAATACATTGGTTGATTACCGTTTTGTAAAAAAATATAAAGCCCGTGATGGTGAAAACGGCCGCGGTGCAGATTGTTACGGCAAGGGTGGCGATGATGTTGAATTGCGCATGCCAGTGGGCACATCGATTGTAGATGCTGAATCAGGCGAGTTAATTGCAGACTTAACCGAAAGTGGCCAGCGCGTTGTGATCGCCAAGGGCGGCAAGGGCGGTTTGGGTAATTTGCACTTTAAATCCTCTGTTAACCGCGCCCCACGCCAAACTGCACCGGCTGAAGAAGGCGAGCGCCGTGAGCTGCGTTTAGAGCTTAAAGTACTGGCTGATATCGGTTTGTTGGGTATGCCTAATGCCGGTAAATCAACCTTTATTCGCGCCGTTTCTGCGGCTAAACCCAAGGTGGCTGATTATCCGTTTACCACTTTATTCCCTAATTTGGGCGTAGTGCGTATCGATGATAACCGCAGCTTTGTTGTGGCTGATATTCCTGGCTTGATCGAAGGCGCGGCTGAGGGCGCTGGCCTGGGGCATCGCTTTCTGAAGCATTTGCAGCGGACTGGTATTTTGCTGCATATCGTTGATCTGGCTCCGTTTGATGAGTCGACCGATCCAGTCGCTGAAGCCTGCGCAATTGTTGAAGAGCTGCGTAAATACGACGAAGAGCTGCATAAAAAACCGCGTTGGTTGGTGCTTAATAAACTGGATATGATTCCAGAAGAAGAGCGGGAAGAGCGTGTGGCCAACTTCCTGAAAGCCTATGGCTGGGAAGCGGGTGAGCATGATGCCTATGAAGCGTTTGATCCGATGCAGCCGCGCTTGTTTACTATTTCTGGTTTAACAGGCGAAGGTTGTCGCGATCTAACTTACGCGATCATGGATTACCTAGAAGCCGCGCGTATTTACACGCGCAATCAAGACAAAATTCGTAGCGAACAATTAGAAATCGCTCGTGAAGCTGCTGCTGTTGCAAAAGCGGCCGCTGATGCGGTAAAAGAAGCCGCCAAAGAGGCTGCAAAAGTTGCTGCTACACAGGCAGATTTATTGGCTTCTGACGATAGCGCTAGCGCGTAATTAGATTTAATACTCCGCCAAGTGCTAGCCTTGAACGTGAAATGTTCGGGCTGGCACTTGCGGGGTGTACGCGTTAAGCTCCCTTCCCTTTGTACTCATCTGCCGGTCACATGCAGAACGACTCCGCTCTCTTAGAATTTTTTCAGCCTGGCTTTGTGCCACTCGATCTGCCGCCATTGGCAGGGCTGATCCGCGCTCGCCCCTATTTAGACGCTTTTATCACGCTCTTTCGAGGGGGTGAGGAAGAAGTCATGGTGCGCCTCTTGGTGCTGCGTGAAATTGGTGCGCGCGCACAGGCGCCGCGCTGGACGCCGCAAGATTTGCAAGCGCACTTTGCTTATATCAATCCTGTAAAGCTTGAAACCGTTCTAAAGCGGATCCGCGATAACGGCCTTTTGGTATGGGATTCGGATGAGCAGCTTTATTCCTTGTCTGAGCCGGGCCGCATTGCATTGGCTTCCATCGGCACCCTGGTGCAGTTTTCAGATGGCGATGCCGAGTTAGGGTATTTAACCGCGCAAGTGGCGGCGGGGCAGTCGGTTGGGCGAGTGGCGCATGAAGCGTTACAGCATCTCTTGGCTCGCTTGAATGAGTTATATCGTGATTTTGAAGAAGCACTCGAATCGCAATCTGAGTTCCAAATTCGCAAGGCGCAATCTAAGCTGGAAAGTGTCTGGAAGTGGGTAGAGAAAGGCACCGAAGTCATGCATGCCATTTTGGATGATGACACGCTGGATCTGCTGACTCTGAATCAGGCGCAAGCCATTGCCACCGCACAAAGCCGTATGCTGCGTTTAACCAGCGTATTTCAACGTCGTTTAAGTGAGCTGGCCGCGCAGCGTGTGCATTTGGGCGAATCCGGGCTGACTTCTACTAATGTGGCCGATTGGCTACGCCGCCTTGATCAGGATGAATTGGCTGATCTGGGTCGTGATTTATTGATCTTCCATCCCGAGCCGGTGTTTGTAACGGCGGATGAGTTATTAGATATTTCTGAGTACGAGCTAGTTAGTCGTGAGCGTCTTGAATATATCGAGAGCGCCCTGCCATCGAGCGAAATAGCAGAAGACGTTGAAGCGATGGAGGTAGAGCGCCTCTTGGATGCAGAAGCGCTGTTTGAAGAGCTGGGCGCACTGGCTGCCCGTGGCGGCACGGCCGAGCTATTTGAACAAGTGGTGGCGGATACTTACAACGTAACAGCTTATCGCTTATCTTTGCTTTCTTTGCTTGGCGACGCCGATGCTGCGCTAGAACAAAGTGTGGTGGCAGATTTAGTACGCCTGCCTTTGTTCCTAGAAGCAGAGGAAGGGGTGGAGTTGCTGGAGCACATAGAAGTTGCCGCAATTAGCCGAGGTCGTTTACGCCCTGTTGACGTACGTTAGCTTAAATTGTGTGTATTGCTTTCTGTATTGGACAGTATTAATAAGGTAGGCTTTCAGCCTGATTAAATCGTTGTGGAGCGCATGATGGGTCTTTTGGATGATCTGAAGCAGCAAGCCGCGTCAGTAGAAACAGATAGCGCAGAGCAAAGACGTGTTTATCTTGCCAATATGGGTCTGATAGATGGCGCGATGCGTGCGGTCTTGGCTTATTTTTACGAGCTGGCCAATCAGCTTAAGGTGGTTAAACCGGCTAGCCCGCATATCTATCGGGTATGGGGAGTGGGCGAGTTTACTCAAATGAATATGACGTTGGCTGCGGCAAATTCGCGTAATAAATCGCTTGAAGGTGGGGACCATCCTGATTATGTCGAGTTTATTGTTGAGTGGCAGGGTAGGGAGCCTTTACGCACCGTTTGCTCATCACAAAGTGCTGCCAAACACTTAAAAGAGCAGATGTGGCAGTACGGCTGCAAGCTGGAAGAAAAAATTCAAGCCGCACCGGATGGTAAGTTTATCCGCTCGGCGATTACGATTGAGCCTTTGGTGCCAACACGTTTTCGTTTTGATGCGGTGTATGAAACCGGCAAGATTCGCTTAAATCTCCGCAATCTGGCTAATCTGGGCGAAGATCAGCATGTGTTAAGCCCTGCACAATGTACGCCCGTGCTCTGTGAAGAGCTGGCAAAAGCCATGCTGGGTAAACCGCATCATTTGGCTGAATTAATCGGCTAGTTGGGCTTTGGATCTGCTGCGCTAAGTGTGCGGGTTTGAGCTGTGTTGGGTAAACCCTGCAAGTTCGCCAGTGAATTTGGCCTTATCTATTTGAGTGGGATCCCGCCATAATCTGTAAGGCATGCCAAGGTTCGGGCTACGTTTTGTTATTTGCTTGAGTTATTCGTTTAATTTAGGCGTTTTATATCTGTATGGGTGTACATGGATCAAGCTCTTAATATTTTGGTCGCGCGCCTCTTGGCGCATCGTTTTTTACCGCGCAAAGATCCTTTAGCACGGCGCGCTTTGATTGACGAAGCGTTCCGTGAATCGCTGGATCACCGGCTGGCCGGTTGTGGCTTGCGCCTCTTAGAAAATCCCTACGCAGAATATATTGCCGTTGGCCTTGCCTCCGAAATGGAAGACTGGGTGTTCGGCGAGGGCGAAAACTGGCTGTCCAATAATATGGGTATGCCAAGGGACGCGATTGCCTTGCTGATTGTGGTTTGGGCCTTGATTATTTTGCCAAAACGCCAGCGCCAGATTGCCCTTTCGGCTTCCGATCCTGACGATATGTTTGGCGAAGCATCGCCGATTGAGTTTGGTGATGAGGTGGCTCCAGGGATTCCTGAAGAAGCGATTTACGCTGATTTTGGTAAAAAACTCGGCGGTAAGGCGCGCTTTTCTATGAATTTAAGCCAGCTTGCCAAACTCGGCTTTATTAATCGCCGCAATAAAATGATCTTTGAAGGGCCACTGCTTGATCTGATGATCGATTACGCACGTCTGGCTCCGCGGATTATTAATGGTGCGCTGGCTGATTTGTTGAAGATTGATGCTGTCCATGTGGCAGAGCAGGTTGAGGACTAATGTTTCAAATTCGTGAAATTGAAATGGTCCATTGGGATTTTTGGCGTGCGATTCGTGTGCCGCTGGATGCCCAGATTGTGACCATTGTCGGGCCAAATGGCTCAGGCAAAACGACTATGCTGGATGCGCTGCGTACCTTGCTGGCTTTGCGCTGTTCGGGCCGCCGTGATTACAAGCGCTATGTTCGCAATAATAAAGAAAACTTTGCTTGGCTACGTGGCGTGGTTTCCAATCCGCGCCGTGGCGAAGGCGGCTTGTTTCCCTATTTGTTTTTCCCCATTACTAGCCCTGAAGTCACGCTATTTTGCCGCGTAAAAAAGCAAGGTGGTGACTGGGTGCGCCATTATGCCATCGCTGAGGGCGTAGTTGAACTAACGCCAGAAACCGAAAGCGGCCTGCAATGGCTAGGGGTGAATGAATACAAGCGCCGTCTTGAATCGGCGGGCCTGACTGCGGCGATTGCTGAAGTATTGGCGCTAGAGCAGGGCGACACCGATAAGCTGTGTGAGTACAGCCCTAAGGCTTTGCTGGATTTGGTTTTCCAGGTGTTTGGCGATAAGCAGGTGCTGGACAACTATCAGGAAGCCAAGCTGCGCTTAAAAGAAACCGAAGGCGAGCTGGGAAAAGTCGAGCAGCAGATGGCCCAGATTGGGCTAGATGTGGAGCGGATGAAGCTGCGCTCCAATAGCTTTTTGGAATGGCAAGCATTGCAACGCGATGTGGTTCGCCTAGAAAAAGATGTTGTGCCGGGCCTTAAATATTTAGAGCAGTGGGATGGCTTGCTGGCAGGTTTGCAGCAGTTCCGCCTTGCGCGCACCAATTTACGAGCAAAGAAGCAAGAGCTAGATGAGTTGAATCTAGCGTATTCGGAGTTCGATCAGCGCCGCGAAGTCGCTTTGGTGGGCGAGCGTGAAGCCAAACAGGCTTACGATAATCACTTTGCCCTGTTTCAACAGGTGCGTGATGCGGCCCGTGATACAGAAAAACTGCTGAAAGAAGAAACGCGTCTGCGTGAGCTGGCCGAGTCAGAACATGGCCGTGATGCGGTTAGCATTAATGACCGATTACTGGCTTTAAAAGAGCAGCTTGCCAGCTTAAGACAGTGGCTGCGTACCGCCAAAGAAGAGCGTCAGCAGTTGGCCGATATGCAAAACACCTTGCAAGCGGGTAGAGCGCCATCGCCAGATTTTACCCGCAATATGCGTTCAGCCTTGGATGAGGCGGCTATTCCGCATCAAGTGCTAACTGAAATCGTTGAAGTCACTGATGCAAGCTGGCAGCAGGCGGTGGAAGCCTTGCTTGCTCCTTATCGCCATATTGTATTGCTCAAGCGTGCTGGTGATAGAAACCGTGCATGGGAAATTGCCCAGCGCTTACGCTATCGCCACTTTATCGTGCCTGATAGCGAGCCTGTGCCGCGGGCCAATAAAGGCTCGGTGCTGGAAGTGGTCGATTTCAATGGCGATGCGCCAAGCTGGGTGGTGCAATTGCTTAACCGCACTCAGCGCGTTGTCACCGTTGAAGCGGGTGGCAAGGTCGATGGTGACTGGATCACCAAAGAGGGTTATCACAAAGAGCGCCGTGGTGGCCGCGATATTAGCGTGCGCCCGAGTGATTTTGCTTTTGGTGAGGCCGCCCGGCAATCACGTTTAGGCGATGCGCTGAGCCGTTTAAAAGTATTGAACCATCAGATCTTAGATGCAGAAGCACGCGATGTAGATTTAAGCCGCGATATTAGTGCCCATACCGAGCAATTGATGGGAATGCAGGCGGTGGTGCAGCTGGCAGCGCGTCAGGAAGAATTTGCAGCGGCAGCAGCACGTTTCCCAGGTGAGCAGGAATCTGTTCAAAACTTGGGAGCCGAGCTGGCTGCAGCACAAGCCGCTTGGGAGGCTGCACGAGATGCACGTGAAGAATTGCGTGTGGGTTTTGAGCGCAGCAAAGATCAGCGTGAGCGTTTGGCTGGGCAAGTTAATTATCAGCAAGATCAGGCACAGCGCCAGCAGCTGGAAATCCATAAGCAATTGCGCCAGCTGCGCGAGCTAAAAACCAGTATGCAGGATCATTTAAGCGATGTGTCCGCACTGGATGCCGTGCGTGAGCAATTTGGCAGCGTGCGTGAAGTGCAGCATTTGCTTGAGCGCCAACGTCAGCAGCTGGCTAATGGTCAGTGGGAAACCGACGAAACGATTCTGGCACGCCGGGATAAGCTGCAAAAAGATTATGACGATGTGCAAAATGATGCCGAAGTCCATTACAAAGAAGTACAACGTACTGGGGATCTGACGCATGAAGCGCGTGCGGCCTATATTAATAAGCTGCGTGCCACGGTACGTGCTTACTGCCGCAATATTGCCCGTCTGGGCGAGCTGGCAGGAATTGATGTAGAAGCTGAAATGCCGCATCTGGATAACGACGATGCCGTACTGGCGCAAGCGGGCTTGGCGGCGCGTTTCAATTTTGACCAGAAAGGCATGATGGGCATGAACGACGGTGAAGCGTCGGGCGGCCAGCAGGTGATGAAGTCCTTGATTCTGCTGATTGGCTTAATGATGGATGATGCCAATCCATCGGGTTTTGTGTTTATTGACGAGCCGTTTGCCCACTTGGATATCTTTAATATTGATCGCGTTGGCGCATTCCTGAAAGCTACGCAGGCGCAGTATTTAATTACTACGCCGCTGACTCATAACACCAATGTTTACGCGCCATCTGATTTGACGCTGACCACACGTAAAAAGCGCCCGGGGGATACTTGGGCGCCACTTATTCTTCAAACTCGTCGCCGGGTTGAAACTGCACAACAAGAGCTGATCGTATGAAACAAGTATTCCATTTTTTCGCCCCCTGCCCACGAGGTCTGGAAGGGCCACTCGTTGCCGAATTAGAAGCACTTGGCGCTGATCAGATCAAAGCAACCGATGGTGGCGTGGGTTTCGCTGGCTCTTGGGCGCTGATGTATGAAGCCAATCTGCAATCCCGTATTGCTAGCCGTATTCTTTGGCGCGTGGCAGAAAAAAGCTGGAAAACAGAAGACGATCTTTACGCCATGGCGCGTGATTTAGATTGGGCTGAAATGTTTTCTGTGGATTGCACCATCAAGGTGGGCGTCACGGCCTATCGTGTGCCACAGATTCGCAGCCCAGAATTTGTGGCGCTGCGGATTAAAGACGGCATCTGCGATCGTTTCCGCCTGAAAGGCGGTAAGCGTCCAAGCGTAGATACGGCTGAGCCAGATATGCGTATCCAGCTTTATTTGACCGATCGCAACGCCACTCTTTATTTAGATACTTCTGGCGACGCGCTGTTTAAGCGTGGCTATCGTATTGAAACCGGCGAAGCACCGATGCGCGAAAATCTCGCCGCCGGTATTTTGGCATTGATTGGCTGGACTCCCGCCGAAGCGCTGTACGATCCAATGTGTGGTTCGGCGACCTTCTTAATTGAAGCCGCCATGATTGCCCGCAAAATTGCACCGGGTGCGCGTCGTGAATTTGCGTTCCAAAAAATGCGTTTGCACAGCGAAGAAATGTGGCAAGAGCAAGTTGCTGCGGCAAAAGCGGCTGAAACCAAAGAAATCTTCCCTATCTATGGTAGTGATGTTTCTGCGGCTGCAATTGCCCACGCCCAAGCTAATTTGGATTACGCCCGCTTTGATGACACCATTCATCTAAAACAATTGAACGCGATGGATGCTAAGCCGCCGTTTGATATGCCAGGCGTGTGGATATCTAACCCGCCTTATGGTGTGCGCTTGGATGAGAAAGAAAAGCTGGCTGCGCTTTATCCACAGTGGGGCGATGCCTTGAAAAAGCGCTTCTCAGGCTGGAGAGCTTATTTCCTGACTGCCGATATGGATATCACCAAGCATATGGGTCTTAAAGCGTCTAAACGTACACCGCTCTATAACGGTGGCTTAGAGTGCCGTTTGTTTGAATACATCATGATTTCAGGCGGTATGCGCAGAAAGCCTACTGGTTCAGACGAATAAATCGCTGAAAATTGAAACAAGCCGCTTAAAAAGCGGCTTGTTTGTTTTGTTTCGCATGATTTTGTGTTTGTGCATAACAAGCTAATAGCCATTTCTCGAAAGTAGCTATTAGTCTGATCGTTTTAAAATCAACCGTTTACCTTGTTTTATGCACTTTATTGCTACTTAGGTGTTGACCGAATAGGGTGTCGCCGGTATATTTCGGCCTCTCGCTGCAGCACACACAGCAACACAGTGTTCGAGCAGTGGCGAAACGATCTTTAAAAAAATACAGTCGATGAGTGTGAGTGCTTGATTTGGAAGCGAAACAAGTGCTTGCATTAGTAAGGAGTAACCAGCGATGGTTGCTCTGAATAAAGTAAGCCAGTAAGTACTAGCATAGTGATTAAACTAAAGAGTTTGATCCTGGCTCAGATTGAACGCTGGCGGCATGCTTTACACATGCAAGTCGAACGGTAACAGGGTGCTTGCACCGCTGACGAGTGGCGAACGGGTGAGTAATATATCGGAACGTACCTAGTAATGGGGGATAACTATCCGAAAGGATAGCTAATACCGCATACGCCCTGAGGGGGAAAGAGGGGGATCGCAAGACCTCTCGTTATTAGAGCGGCCGATATCAGATTAGCTAGTTGGTGAGGTAAAGGCTCACCAAGGCAACGATCTGTAGCGGGTCTTAGAGGACGATCCGCCACACTGGAACTGAGACACGGTCCAGACTCCTACGGGAGGCAGCAGTGGGGAATCTTGGACAATGGGCGCAAGCCTGATCCAGCAATGCCGCGTGCGTGAAGAAGGCCTTCGGGTTGTAAAGCGCTTTTGTTCGGGAGGAAATCCTAGTGGCTAATATCCATTGGGGATGACAGTACCGGAAGAATAAGGACCGGCTAACTACGTGCCAGCAGCCGCGGTAATACGTAGGGTCCAAGCGTTAATCGGAATTACTGGGCGTAAAGGGTGCGCAGGTGGTTGATTAAGTGTGATGTGAAAGCCCCGGGCTCAACCTGGGAATTGCATTGCAAACTGTTCAACTAGAGTATGGCAGAGGGGGGTGGAATTCCGCGTGTAGCAGTGAAATGCGTAGAGATGCGGAGGAACACCGATGGCGAAGGCAACCCCCTGGGCTAATACTGACACTCATGCACGAAAGCGTGGGGAGCAAACAGGATTAGATACCCTGGTAGTCCACGCCCTAAACGATGTCTACTAGTTGTTGGGGAATTCGTTCCTTAGTAACGCAGCTAACGCGTGAAGTAGACCGCCTGGGGAGTACGGCCGCAAGGCTAAAACTCAAAGGAATTGACGGGGGCCCGCACAAGCGGTGGATGATGTGGATTAATTCGATGCAACGCGAAAAACCTTACCTAGCCTTGACATGTCAAGAATCCTTTAGAGATAGAGGAGTGCCGCAAGGAACTTGAACACAGGTGCTGCATGGCTGTCGTCAGCTCGTGTCGTGAGATGTTGGGTTAAGTCCCGCAACGAGCGCAACCCTTGTCCTTAGTTGCTACCATTTAGTTGGGCACTTTAAGGAGACTGCCGGTGACAAACCGGAGGAAGGTGGGGATGACGTCAAGTCCTCATGGCCCTTATGGCTAGGGCTTCACACGTCATACAATGGTCGGTACAGAGGGTTGCCAAGCCGCGAGGTGGAGCTAATCTCATAAAACCGATCGTAGTCCGGATTGGAGTCTGCAACTCGACTCCATGAAGTCGGAATCGCTAGTAATCGCGGATCAGCATGTCGCGGTGAATACGTTCCCGGGCCTTGTACACACCGCCCGTCACACCATGGGAATGGGTTTCACCAGAAGTAGGTAGGCTAACCGTAAGGAGGCCGCTTACCACGGTGGGATTCATGACTGGGGTGAAGTCGTAACAAGGTAGCCGTAGGGGAACCTGCGGCTGGATCACCTCCTTTCAAGAGAAAAGTCTTTTGGATTGAGTACTCACACTCATCGACTGTAGGTTTAAGGATTGTTGAATAGGATTCGGAATTAATAGGGCTTATCAAAGTCACATTAATTCTGATTTCTAAAATCAGCAAGACAGTAAATTGATCTTTAAAAAAATAGAAGAAGTAATACTCAAATTTAGAAATAAATAAGGGTAGATTGTATCAAAATCGATTATTCGAAGTCAGAACTGAATGATCGATGTCGCAAACAAAGCGAAATCAGATACTTTAAGGATGTGAATCGCTTTGCTCGTCTTCATTGACGAATAGAGTGCAACACGTGTTTGAGGTTATAGGATCAAGCGACTAAGTGCATCTGGTGGATGCCTTGGCGATGATAGGCGAAGAAGGACGCGTTAGCCTGCGAAAAGCTACGGGGAGCTGGCAAATAAGCATTGATCCGTAGATATCCGAATGGGGAAACCCGGCCCTTTTGGGTCACTCACTGCTGAATACATAGGCAGTGTAGAGCGAACTCGGCGAACTGAAACATCTAAGTAGCCGAAGGAAAAGAAATCAACCGAGATTCCCAAAGTAGTGGCGAGCGAAATGGGAAGAGCCTGCATGTGATAAATCAAACTTTAGTGGAACAGTCTGGAAAGTCTGGCGACAGTGGGTGATAGCCCCGTACACGAAAAAGATTGGTTGGTACTAAGCATGCGACAAGTAGGGCGGGACACGAGAAATCCTGTTTGAAGATGGGGGGACCATCCTCCAAGGCTAAATACTCATCATCGACCGATAGTGAACCAGTACCGTGAGGGAAAGGCGAAAAGAACCCCGGGAGGGGAGTGAAATAGAACCTGAAACCGGATGCATACAAACAGTGGGAGCCCTTGAAAAATGGGGTGACTGCGTACCTTTTGTATAATGGGTCAGCGACTTACGTTCAGTAGCAAGCTTAACCGAGTAGGGGAGGCGTAGGGAAACCGAGTCCGAATAGGGCGCATAGTTGCTGGGCGTAGACCCGAAACCAAGTGATCTATCCATGGCCAGGATGAAGGTGCGGTAACACGCACTGGAGGTCCGAACCCACTAATGTTGCAAAATTAGGGGATGAGCTGTGGATAGGGGTGAAAGGCTAAACAAACTTGGAAATAGCTGGTTCTCCTCGAAAACTATTTAGGTAGTGCCTCATGTATCACTGACGGGGGTAAAGCACTGTTATGGCTAGGGGGTCATCGCGACTTACCAAACCATGGCAAACTCTGAATACCGTCAAGTGCGAGCATGGGAGACAGACTGTGGGTGCTAACGTCCATGGTCAAGAGGGAAACAACCCAGATCGCCGTCTAAGGTCCCAAATAATCAGTTAAGTGGAAAACGAGGTGGGAAGGCATAGACAGCCAGGATGTTGGCTTAGAAGCAGCCATCATTTAAAGAAAGCGTAATAGCTCACTGGTCGAGTCGTCCTGCGCGGAAGATGTAACGGGGCTCAAACTGATAACCGAAGACGCGAATATGCACGATGTGCATATGGTAGAGGAGCGTTCCGTAGGCCTGCGAAGGTGTCTTGAGAAGGATGCTGGAGGTATCGGAAGTGCGAATGCTGACATGAGTAGCGATAATGCGGGTGAAAAGCCCGCACACCGAAAACCCAAGGTTTCCTGCGCAACGTTCATCGGCGCAGGGTGAGTCGGCCCCTAAGGCGAGGCAGAAATGCGTAGTCGATGGACAACGGGTTAATATTCCCGTACCGATGTAAAGTGCGATGGGGGGACGGAGAAAGGTAGGTCAGCCATCTGTTGGAATAGGTGGTTTAAGCGAGTAGGCGTGTGGCTTAGGCAAATCCGGGCTGCTTTAACGCTGAGACGTGACGACGAAGTCTTCGGACTGAAGTGATTGATCCTATGCTTCCAAGAAAAGCCTCTAAGCTTCAGCTTTATATTGACCGTACCGCAAACCGACACAGGTGGGTAGGAAGAGAATTCTAAGGTGCTTGAGAGAACTCAGGAGAAGGAACTCGGCAAATTATCACCGTAACTTCGGGAGAAGGTGAGCCCAGAGTATGTGAAGGCCCTTGCGGCTGGAGCAGAAATGGGTCGCAGAGAAATGGGGGCTGCGACTGTTTATCAAAAACACAGCACTCTGCAAAGTCGAAAGACGACGTATAGGGTGTGACGCCTGCCCGGTGCTGGAAGATTAAATGATGGGGTGCAAGCTCTTGACTGAAGTCCCAGTAAACGGCGGCCGTAACTATAACGGTCCTAAGGTAGCGAAATTCCTTGTCGGGTAAGTTCCGACCCGCACGAATGGCGTAACGATGGCCCTACTGTCTCCTCCTGAGACTCAGCGAAGTTGAAATGTTTGTGAAGATGCAATCTCCCCGCTGCTAGACGGAAAGACCCCGTGAACCTTTACTGTAGCTTTGCATTGGACTTTGAAGTGGTTTGTGTAGGATAGGTGGGAGACATTGAAGCATGGACGCTAGTCTGTGTGGAGTCGTCCTTGAAATACCACCCTGACCCCTTTGAGGTTCTAACCTTGGTCCGTTATCCGGATCGGGGACCGTGCATGGTAGGCAGTTTGACTGGGGCGGTCTCCTCCCAAATTGTAACGGAGGAGCTCGAAGGTCGCCTAGGTACGGTCGGACATCGTACTGATAGTGTAATGGCATAAGGCGGCTTAACTGCGAGACAGACAAGTCGAGCAGGTGCGAAAGCAGGACATAGTGATCCGGTGGTTCTGAATGGAAGGGCCATCGCTCAACGGATAAAAGGTACTCCGGGGATAACAGGCTGATTCCGCCCAAGAGTTCACATCGACGGCGGAGTTTGGCACCTCGATGTCGGCTCATCACATCCTGGGGCTGTAGCCGGTCCCAAGGGTATGGCTGTTCGCCATTTAAAGTGGTACGTGAGCTGGGTTCAAAACGTCGTGAGACAGTTTGGTCCCTATCTGCAGTGGGCGTTGGAAATTTGAGGGGGGCTGCTCCTAGTACGAGAGGACCGGAGTGGACAGATCTCTGGTGTACCGGTTGTCACGCCAGTGGCATCGCCGGGTAGCTAAATCTGGAAGAGATAAGCGCTGAAAGCATCTAAGCGCGAAACTCGCCTCAAGATGAGATTTCCCCAAGGCTTTAAGCCTTTTAAAGGGTCGTTCGAGACCAGGACGTTGATAGGTCGGGTGTGGAAGCGCAGTAATGTGTTAAGCTAACCGATACTAATTGCCCGTAAGGCTTGATCCTATAACCTGAGACGCGTGTGCGCGACGGTATAATCTACCCAGATTAAGAGTTAAGTTTGAGTATTGAATTACTTCTTCTATTGAACTGAATGCGTTGTGGAGCAATAAGCACAACGTGTTAACCCGTTAAAGTCTGGCGACCATAGCGAGGTGGTCCCACTCCTTCCCATCCCGAACAGGACAGTGAAACACCTTAGCGCCGATGATAGTGCAGATTACCTGTGTGAAAGTAGGTCATTGCCAGACACCTTATGCAGTAAACAGAACCCCCGTACTCGAAAGAGGCGGGGGTTTTGCTATTAGTGAAGCAGTTGTTTTTGCTACAACAAATTAGATTACTTGCTGAGCATAATGAGCAAGTACAGACCGTTTAAGTCTGGTGACCATAGCAAGGTGGCCCCACTCCTTCCCATCCCGAACAGGACAGTGAAACACCTTAGCGCCGATGATAGTGCAGATTACCTGTGTGAAAGTAGGTCATTACCAGACACCTTATATTGAGCAAGTTTAAGATTTGTTCAGACCAAAAAAAGCCCCGATATCGTTTGATATCGGGGCTTTTTGTTTGGGTTTTACATCATTAATCTAGTGGCAATATTGTTTTGCCATACATCTCATTTAAGATCTGGGCCATTGCAGCATAAATAGCGGATGCGCCGCAAATGATCCCTTCAATTCCCGCGATTTGTTTAATAACCGGGCTGCCTGTGTAATCGCCAATGGCCAATAAGGCAAAAAGAATTGTGAGTGATCCAAAAATAAATTGAGTGGCTTTATTTAGTTTAAGTGTGCCAATAAATAAAAATGCGGTAAAGATGCCCCACATGGTGAGGTAGGCTGTCATGCTGTTGGCAGAGCTGGCTTCTGCAAGGCCTAGCTTGGGTAAGAGCAGTAGTGCTACCAAAGTAAGCCAGAACATGCCGTATGAGGTGAATGCGACGGTGCCAAAGGTATTCCCTTTCTTCCATTCCATAATACCTGCAATAACTTGGGCTATGCCCCCATAAAAAATGCCCATGGCTAAGATCATTGCGCTGAGCTCAGTTATACCTGCATTGTGCAGATTGAGCAGCACGGTGGTCATGCCAAACCCCAGTAATCCTAATGGGGCTGGATTGGCGGTTTGATCCTGGGTATGAAGAGTCTGAGACATATTAAGTTCTGTTTGAATTTTTAAAGAGGCGCGATTATACCGAGCTTCTTCATATAAAAATTTGGCATAGATTAACTTGGCAGTATTTACCTTCTGAACGGTGCTATCTATTTGTTTTTAATGCATTAGTTTGATTTAGGCTGAACTGCCTTGTAATAATGCTGTGCCTTGAATCTTCTTAGTCTTCATTATTTTTATATCAGATAAAAGACGGAGTGTTGCGTATTGGCCTGTTAATAAAATAGCTGTAAGAGTAAGCTTGGGTAAGCCTAAGGCAATGATTTATTTATAAGGAGAGGGAAATGGTTAAGAGTATTATTTCTGATATGGATGGTGTGATTTACCGTGGCAAGCAATTAATCCCTGGCGCAAATGAATTTGTCCAGCGCTTATTAAGCAGCAAACTTCCTTTTTTGTTTCTGACTAATAATGCGGAGCAAACGCCGCTTGATTTGAAGCTAAAACTGGAAGCCCTGGGTATTCATGGGCTGAGCGAAGAAAACTTTATTACCAGTGCAATGGCTACTGCAATGTTTTTGCGTAGCCAGAAAGAGCGTGCTACCGTTTTTATTATTGGTGGTGGAGGCTTAATTAACGAGCTATATAATGTGGGCTTTTCTATTTCGGAAAGTAAGCCTGATTATGTGGTGGTGGCGAAATCAAGCAGTTTTAATTTTGATCAAATGAAAAAAGCAGTGCGCTTTATTGATGGGGGCGCGAAATTTATTGGTACCAATCCTGATATGATTGATCCGGTTGAGGGCGGGAGTGAGCCTGCTGCAGGGACGATTCTCGCTGCGATTTCAGCCGCTACCGGCAAGACGCCATATATTGTGGGCAAGCCTAATGCCTTAATGATGACATTGGCGACACGCAAATTGGGCGTGCATCCAGAAGATACTCTGATGATTGGTGACAGGATGGATACGGATATTGTAGGAGGGATGGAGGCAGGAATGAAAACCGCCTTAGTGCTTTCCGGGGTATCAAACACCGAGATGATCGAACAATTCCCGTATAAGCCGGATTATGTGTTCAATCATGTCGGGGAGATTGATTTTACTGCGCTTTAGGCTGGGGTGGCCGGCGCATCAAACCGGCCTTCTGCGGCTAATTCACGAATTTTTCTAATGGTTTCTAAGTCGGCCTGCTGCCAAGCGGCTTTTAGATATTTTGCGTACTCTTCTTCCTCACCCTGATCATCCATTGGCGTTTGGTAATGAAAACGTACAAATAGCATATTGCTTTCGGGCTCTTCAATTTTCATAAGCAAAGTGCCGCCCGCATGTTGCTCGCTGGGTTCGGTATCGTAGCGAACATGCAATTCGTTGACTAAATGAATTCGATCTTGAATTTGCATCGCGCCAATGGTGATTTTTCGCAGCAGATGGATATCGCTGCGTTCGATAATTTCTACGCTGTCTATATGGGCCATAAATAGATCAGGCGCTTCTGCACGCAGTACTAAACCTTGCCAGAGCGTTGCTCTGCTCAGGGCAAAATCGTTAGACGGGTCATTAACCGCGATCAAGTGTTCTAGCTGCAAAATAACTCTCCTTAAACCGCTAGTATAGCGAATGCCGTGCTGCACTCATTGAACAGTAGCATTTATTTCAAGCTCTGTAGATATGGGGGCGTGCTGCAGTGATCTGTGATCAAACAATATAAATTGTAGTTGTAATTGTACTTTGGATAATTATTTTTATGTGTATATAATTTAGTGCGGATAGCAATTTATTTTTATAAAAATTCATTTGTGATAATGCAAAATAAATGCCATCTTGAAAGATAATTCTGATTCTTATGGGGGATTGATTATCTAATTGTTAATTTTTTGCAGTGATAGTTCGTTCATATCTTTAGTGTGTTGCATGGGATAAAAAAAATGATAAATCCAAATAATAAACCGATTGGCGTGATTGATGATGAGCAAGCTTTAGATATTGTCGGCGATGCTGTACTCAAACTGTGGGATGTAGTCGATGAATTAGCACGTTTACGCCCTGCACATACGCCAGATTATCACGTTACTATTTTCGGCTCGGCACGTATTCAGGAGGGGTCTTCATCGTATGAGGCCGTTAAACAACTGGCTAGCGAATTAGCGGCAATGGGTTGCCGTATTGTGACTGGCGGTGGGCCTGGCTTGATGCAGGCAGCGAATGAAGGCGCGCGAGATGGTGCGCCTGATCGCCCTGAAGCTTCAGTAGGTATTCGGGTTGATTTAGATTTTGAGCAAAATGTAAACGATTTTGTTGGTAAGGTTTACGAGCACAAAACATTTTTTTCCCGTTTACATCATTTTATTTTGCGCTCTAATGCTTTTATTGTGACCTCGGGCGGGATTGGTACTCTATTAGAGCTAGCGATGGTGTGGCAATTGATTCAGGTTCGTAAGCTCTACGATACGCCCTTGATTCTGGTGGGGGAAATGTGGCATGAACAGGTTGATTGGGCGCGGCGCTATATGGTTGAAAATAATGCCGGATTAGCCAGTGAAGTGGATATGCAGATTCCGATTGTGGTTGACACGATCGAAGATGCGGTACAGCTGATTCGCGAGCATCATGAAGAATGGCAAATGATGGGGGCATTATTAAATAATTAAATGGTGCGCCAAGCTCAGTTGAGTATCAGATACTGCATGTTTCAAATAATAAAGCCCTCAAATGATCGAGGGCTTTATTATTTATTTTTGCTATTTAGCATTGTGGGCTAAATAGTAAGTCGCTCGGGGAGTCTTAATAGATAACAAGTTTGGTGCCAGCTTGAATGGACTTTACGCTATTCCATTTTTTTAAATCTGCTGTAGCCACTTTATAACGCTTTGAAATGGATGCAAAGGTATCACCGCGTTTGGCGATATATTCACGGCCATCCTTACCAGCTGCTACGCTCTCGCGTTTCACTGATACACGTAAAATTTGCCCGATTTGTATTTGCCCATCTTCTGTCTTATTCATGGCTTGCAGTAGCGCTACATTCATTCCATAGCGCTTAGCAATATTGTATACGGTGTCACCTTTGGTGACCCGATGCTCAGCACTGGCTAGCACGGGTGCATGAGGCTTATCGTTTGCTCCGGTATCAACGGGCTCTGCTGCACGGTTTGCAGCTAAGGCCGTGAGGGTTTGTCGATCAGACACATCTAAGCCAGTGATTTTCGGGACCAGGATCGTTTGTCCACGGGCAATACGCTCACGGCCACCGATATCATTGATTTCTTTAAGCTCACTTGCAGCAACACCAAAGGCGCTTGCCAGTTGCTCGAATGATTCGCCTTGCTTGGTGACATAAGGTTGCCAGTTGAGCAGTGGTTTGTCGTAATCAGCCAGATTTTTTTGGAAAGCGGCTACTTTGGCAACTGGCAAGACGAGAGAGCGATCGTCTTTATAAGCAATTACAGGGCGGATAAAACCCGGGTTGAGCCGTAGTAATTCTTCAACCGGTGTTTCGGCTAGCTCGGCCGCAACTTTAACATCCATATGCTTGCCGACGGTGAGCGTGGCAAAGTAAGGCTTATTCGGCAGGGATTCGAGCGTTACACCATAGGCGCCAGGATTGGCGATGATATTGCGCACTGCTAGTAGCTTGGGCACGTAGTTACGTGTTTCGTCTGGCATGCGTAAATCAATAAACTGCGTACCAAGGCTGGCGGCTTCATTTTTAGCTACGGCACGTGCCACAGCCGTTGGACCCCAGTTATAAGAAGCCAAGGCAAGCTGCCAGTCGCCAAACTGGCTGTAACTACCGCTTAGGTAGTCCAGAGCGGCACTGGTGGCTGCTACCACGTCGCGGCGGCCGTCATACCACCATGTACGCTCTAATCCGTAGTCTTTGCCAGTGGCGGGCATAAATTGCCACATTCCTGCTGCTTTTACCGATGATTCTGCCCGTGGGTTGAAGGCAGATTCAATCATAGGTAAAAGCGCGATTTCCATGGGCATACCGCGTTTTTCAACTTCATTTACCACATAATATAAGTAGGGGGTGCCGCGTTTAATAATGCGGTTTAGGTATTCTGGGCGGCTGGCGTAGTAGTTTTCCCATTTGCTGACCAATTGATGATCCAGCTCCGGAATGGTAAATCCTGTACGGACACGGGCCCATAAATCGGCGTACTCTGGTGCGCTGACTACTTCAGAAAACAGCGCGTCGATGGTGCGATGCGTGTCGTCTTGCAGGATAAAATTGGGATTGTGTAGCTGGTAATCGATTTTGATGGGAGCCAGGGTATCAGCGTACGAACCCAAGGAACAGAAACCTGAGATAAGGCCAACAAGGATGCGTTGTTTCATGGGTACCTGCGCTTAATAAATACAAATAATCGAGCGATGCTGCCGCTGCTGTCTAGTCTTGTCAATCTGTTTATGCTTAATGGCAGATATTCCTTTGAAATCAACGGAAGTTATCTTTCCACTTGCGCAGTGCAGCAAAAACATCTACGGCGGTCTCTGCCTGCGGATTTTGCTGTTGAGCTGCATGAATCACATCGACTTGATTGCAACGTAAATAGGGATTGCTGGCTTTTTCCTTGCCTATGCTTGATGGCAAGGTAGGGAGCGCTTGCTCACGTAGTGCAGTATCGCTTTGTATCCGCTCTTGCAGTGCTAAATTATCAGGCTCTACAGCAAGGGCGAACTTGAGATTAGCCAGTGTGTATTCGTGGGTACAGCAAACAAGAGTGTGATCAGGAAGCGCTGCCAAGCGCTGCAATGATGCATACATTTGCGCGGCAGAGCCTTCAAATAGCCGTCCACAGCCCCCTGCAAACAAGGTGTCTCCGCAAAAGAGTGCATCTGCACCGACATAAGCTAAATGATCGAGGGTGTGCCCAGGTACGGCCATTACTTTAAAATCTGTGCCGAGTAGATGTAATGTTTCGCCATCTTGCACAGGATTGGAAACATTTTTGATGCCGGCTGGTCCGAATACTGGCATCTGGTAATGTGACCAGAGCACGGGCAGGCCATCGACATGATCATGATGGTGGTGAGTAATCAAAACCCCCGCCAGTTCTAACTGATTTTCTTTGAGATAATGGATTAAGGGCAGCGCATCGCCAGGGTCTACTGCAATGGCATAACGGCCCTGCTGCAAAACCCAGATATAATTGTCTTCGAAAATCGGCACAGCGCTGATGCGGATCATAAAAGAATGCCTTTAAATGTTGATGCTCGATTGAACCACTTCGCAGATTGGCTCGCTACCCCATTAGGTCACTATTTGGCTAGTGCGGAGATGGATTGGTACGACCGCACAGTCACCGATATCTTTGGTTATAAGGCGGTGCAGCTCGAATTGCCGCAGCTCGATTGCCTGCGCGCTAACCGTATGGCGTGGCGTTTGCAAGCCGGGCAAAGCACTGGTGTGGCTTTGCGTTGTATGGGCGAAGCACTCCCTTTTGCTAATCAGAGTATTGATTTGCTTATCCTGCCCCATGTGCTGGATTTTGCAGCCAATCCGCAAGCCGTATTACGGGAAGCTGAGCGCGTATTAATGCCAGAAGGGCGTTTACTAATTACGGGCTTTAATCCTTGGAGTTTATGGGGCCTGCGTCGATTAAAAAACGGGGTAAATCCTGCGCCTTGGCGTGGCAATTTTGTGGCTTTGCCAAGGCTGAAAGATTGGTTAGCCTTATTGGGTTTTGAAACCATGCGGGGGGAGTTTCTTTGCTATGGCTTGCCGGTGCAAAGAGAAAAATGGTTATCCAGAAGTCGGTTTTTAGAAGACGCCGGGGATCGTTGGTGGCCAGCTGCTGGCGGTGTGTATTGCCTTGATATGGTGAAGCGGGTGCATGGCATGCGCCTAATTGGTCCGAAATGGCGTGTAGCACCTGCGGTGACAGGGGCAGTAACCGTCGCTGGGGTGGATAAGCGTAATGTGTTAGAACAAGAATTTCAGCAGGAGAAAACACTTAAAAAATAAGTGGCCAGCTAGTTTTTAGGGACGGGCTGATCACAGCGGCGTGCTGTTTCATGCATTTCTTGTAAGATTTTAAGTCCTTCTGCTTGGTTTTTGATGGCGAGTTTAATCTCGTGACCGCTGCCTAAATTGCCACCGTCAAAAGCAATACGCAGCTCTTCATGACTGATATCGATGGTTTGCACCACGGTAAGGTTAATAAAGCGCTTTGTTTCGCTACCCGGCACAGGCCAGAGGCAAAAAGGAGCAGCCAAGGCTGCATGACTAAAAAACAGAGTGGCGATGATTAAGTAAGGGTTCATTTGAGTTTTCCAGAATATTTGAGTGAATAAAAGTAGTTAAGATGCTCATCGCGTTGAGCTTTGCCGCGTTGTGAGCACATCGCATTGCGTTTTTCCAGGATACAAGCATGAATAAAGTAGTGATTTACACCGATGGCGCGTGTAAAGGTAATCCCGGCCCCGGTGGTTGGGGAGCTTGGTTACAGTATGGCGATAAACAAAAAGAATTATGTGGCGGTGAATTGGATACGACCAATAATCGCATGGAATTGATGGGCGTGATTAAAGCGCTGGGTATTTTAAGCCGCCCCTGTGAAGTGGTGATTTGGACAGACTCACAGTATGTTAAAAATGGCATCAGCACATGGATTCATGGCTGGAAGAAAAACGGCTGGAAAACAGCAGCCAAGCAGCCGGTTAAAAATGCCGATTTATGGCGCGAGCTGGATGCGGCACAGGCACAGCACCAGATCGAATGGTGCTGGGTGAAGGGCCATGCGGGGCAGGAAGGCAATGAGCGCGCCGATCAGCTAGCAAATAAAGGCGTAGAAGTTGCGCTGGGGCGCGGCTGATGCGGCAAATTATTCTTGATACCGAAACAACCGGTTTGCGGGTTGAAGACGGTAATCGTATTTTGGAAATCGCTGCGGTAGAAATGATAGACCGGCGTTTATCCTCATCAGATCGGCATTTTCACTGCTATATCAACCCGGGCCGGGATAGTGAAGAGGGCGCGCTGAATGTGCACGGCTTAACCACCGAGTTTCTGTCGGATAAGCCCAAGTTTGCGCAGATTGCTGACGAGTTCCTCGACTTTATTGCCGGTGCCGAAATCATTATTCATAACGCGCCCTTTGATGTGGCCTTTTTGAATATGGAATTGGCCAAGATTGGTCGCGGCAAGTTTAAAGATCATGTTGATAATGTGATCGATACCTTGGCAATGGCCAAAGATCAGCGGCCGGGTAAGCGTAATAATCTGGATGCCCTGTGCGATTTCTTTGATATCGACCGTAGTAACCGTACCCTGCACGGCGCGCTGATCGATTGCGAGTTGTTGTCCGAAGTGTATCTGGGCCTGACGCGTGGTCAAGATAGCCTGCTGATTGATTTTGACCCTTATGCGGGCAACGATGCCGCGCTGGCTTTTGCTAAAAGCAATCGTAAGCCATTACGTATTATTATGGCGACACCAGAAGAGCGAGCCGAGCATGAGGCGTATCTGGCTGCATTAGATAAAAGCGTGAAGGGTGAATGCCTGTGGCGGCAGATGGAAAAAAGCGAATGATCGCACTGATTCCTGCCGCGGGCAGTGGTTCACGGATGGTGTCGGCTACGCCTAAGCAATACCTCGATCTGGCGGGTAAGCCGCTGATTTGGCATACCCTGTGTGCTTTAGCCAAGGTCTCTGAATTGGATCGTATTGTGGTGGTGATCTCGCCGGAAGATGAATGGTGGGAGAGCTTTGATTGGCGCGAGTTTAAGCGTCTGGAAGTGCTGCGCTGTGGCGGAGCCAGCCGTGCAGAATCGGTACTCAATGGCTTGCGCGCATTGCAAGGGCCTGATGACTGGGTCTTGGTACATGATGCCGCGCGGCCCTGCTTAGACCCTGCCTTGGTTAGCCAAATGATTGCTGAGCTGGCCAATCACCCCGTAGGCGGTATTCTGGCAGTGCCAGTGGCGGATACTTTAAAACTGGCGCAGGCAGGCCAACATATTGCACATACCCATCCAAGGGATGGCCTATGGCAAGCCCAAACGCCACAAATGTTCCGCGTAGCACAATTGGCTCATGCCTTGGCGATAGGAATGGGGCCGGATATTACCGATGAAGCGAGTGCTTTAGAAAAACTAGGCTTGCAGCCCAAATTAATCATGGGCAGCCCGTGGAATTTAAAAGTCACTTACCCACAGGATTTGCGCTTGGCTGAGCTAATTTTGGCGGCTGGCTGCTAGAGAAGTTATAAAGCGAGTGGAAATCTGCTAAACAACACAGAGAAAACAATGAGAATAGGGCAAGGTTGGGACGTACATCGTCTGGTAGAAGGGCGTAAATTAATTTTGGGTGGAGTGCATATTCCTTTTGATAAGGGGCTGTTAGGCCATTCAGACGCCGATGCCCTGCTGCATGCCATTACCGATGCGGTTTTAGGGGGCGCGGGCTTAGGCGATATTGGCCGGCATTTTCCTGATACGGCTGCCGAGTTTAAAGGGGCTGATAGTCGTGTCTTGTTGCGAGAAGCGGTGCGCCGTGTGCAGGAGGCGGGCTGGCAGATTGGCAATGTGGATGCGTCTATCTTAATTCAACAGCCTAAAATGGCTCCGCATATTGCGGCAATGGTGGCCAATATCGCCAGTGATTTGGGTGTGGCGCTAGGGCAAGTGAATGTAAAAGCCAAGACCTATGAAAAATTAGGGCCAGTGGGTGCATCAGAAGCCGTTGAAGCACAGGCCGTGTGCCTGCTCTTGCCGCTATGATGAGCTTGCCCTGCTGCTGGCAGGGCATCTTTGCAAGTGAAGCTTAGATTTTTAGCCCTATTTAAACTTTAAATACAATTTAATATTTAAAGTTTATTTATAAATAAAAGTCAAATTGATTTAAATTTATTGGTACTTCTTTGTCTTTTTTATACTTTTCTTTAAGCGTATCCTGACTGCGCTGTGTTTAAAGAAAGTGTTCCTTATGATTGTGCATCCCCCTGTACATTGGTTTCGCCTCTTATTCGCTTGGCGAGGATCGATTTTGCCCGCTATTTTTCCACGATTGATGCTGGTATTAAGCTGTGCCTTGGGGGTGGTGATTTTTCATCGCTTTACTCAAGGCTTTGGTTTGCAATTATCTGTAGGTGCTTTTAGCTTAATTGGCCTTGCTTTAGCTATTTTTTTGGGATTTAGAAATAGCTCGAGTTATGAGCGCTATTGGGAGGCAAGAAAGCTTTGGGGCGCGTTGCTGATTAATGCTAGATCTTTGCAAAGGCAGGCTATGTCGATGACCTCTTTACCTGCCGATCATGCGGAGTTACATGAGTTTTCTCAATTATTACAAGCTTTCGCTTACGCTTTAAATCACCAGCTACGTTGTACCGATCCTCGCTCTGATTTGTATCGCTTATTGCCTTATCCACTGGCAAAAGAGTTAAGTGTTGTGCGTTATATTCCTTCAATGGTTTTAGTGCAATTGGCTCAGCATTTATCTGTTTGGTATCGCACAGGAAAAATAGACGTTATTTTGTTTCAGGCAATGGATGCTAATTTAAATCATTTATCTGATATTCAGGGCGGATGCGAGCGAATTATGACTACGCCTATTCCTTATGCCTACAGTGTACTGATTCACCGCACTATTTATATGTATTGTATTTTGTTGCCCTTGGGGCTGGTGGATAGCTGTGGTGTTCTTACACCGTTAATTACAGTGTTTATTGCCTATACTTTTATGGCGCTAGAAAATATCGCAAGTTCTTTAGAGTTACCCTTTGGTTTTGAGCCCAATGATTTAGCACTGAATGCCATTTGCCGCACCATCGAGCGTAGCCTTTTAGAAATGCGTGGAGAGACCACTCTACCGCCTGCGTGTTTACCGCAGAAAAATTATATTCTGGATTAAGTCCCTCTCCTGCTTTGATGGGCGGGTTATCGCTATTGGATGCGCTTTGGATGAAAAAGGCTGGCTATGTACGCAAGGCGATGCAGCTTACTGTTTTCTTTATTCTTGGCTTGCCCGGCAAATGGTGTGCAACTGGTGGGGGCTGAGGTACCTCCTTTTGCAACGAACGGTGTTGGAGGAGGCAGCGGTCTTGCTGTTGAAATACTCCAGGAAGCGGCCAGGCGATTAAATGAGTCTGCAGCGGTAAGCGTGATGCCTTTTGCCCGCGCGATGGTAGTGACAATGCAAGGATCAGACATTCTTGTTACTCCGCTGGGCCGGGTGGCCTCTCGCGAAGATAAATATCAATGGGTGGCACCTTTAATGGATGAGGTGTTTGTGCTGATTAGTCATAAAAAATATCAGGCACAGCCTTTAAGTCGCGAGCAGGCGGAGAGGCAGGTTATCGGGGTGATGCACAATTCTGTAGGAGAGGGGCTGGCTGCAGCGCTTATTTCTGCCACGATCGATGGGGTATCAATGGAGGCAACCAATGCTAAAAAGCTTGCTGCAGGGCGAATTGGTGTTTGGGTGGCTTCGTGGAATACGGCGCTTTATGCACAAAGAGAGGCGGGCTTGGCGGCGGAAGACTTGGTGCGTGGGGAGGTGCTGATGCGTACAACGTTGTATGTGGCAGCTTCATTAAAAATGCCTCAGCAAGATGTGCTGCGCTGGCGAAAAGTGTTAGAAAAAATGCGCAAGGATGGCAGTATTGAGGCCCTTGAAAAAAAATATCGCTATGAGGCGCCCTAAACTGGGAATGCTTCTTTATCGAGCGTAAGCATTCTAAATCCTTCTGCATCTGCTTTTAGATAGCCACCTTTTCCTTGGTACCAATCGGGTAATACCCAACGCTGCCCTTGCGAGAGCGTATGTATGGCTGGGCGATGAGTATGGCCATGAATCAGAGTTTGGACGTGGTGCTGTGCCATCAGTTGTTCTACGGCTAGCGCGTTGACATCCATAATCTCGCTACGCTTCATTTGATTAGATGCTTTAGAGCGCTGGCGTAGCTTTTCGACCTGACCTTGCCGCCAGTGTCGCGGCAGGGCTAGAAACAGGGCTTGGACCAAGGGATGTCTGACAATGCGGCGAAAGCGCTGATAAGCAAGATCATCGGTGCAAAGTGCATCGCCGTGGGCAATCAGCAGGGTTTGCCCGTTAATATGAATCAGGCTAGGGTCGGGCAGAATGCTGAGCTTGGCTGCAGCTGCAAAGCGAGTACCCGGTAAGAAATCACGGTTGCCTGCTAAAAAGAAAACTTTGACGCCTTGATCCGCTAATTGGGCAATCGCTGCCACAATTTCGGCATTAAACGCCTCATCCAGACTATCATCACCAATCCAGAATTCGAATAAATCGCCCAAGAGATACAAGGCGCTGGCGCTGCGTGCTGGGCCTTGTAAAAAGGCGTGAAAAGCCGCTGTCGTGGCCGGGTCTTCCGGGGATAGGTGGAGGTCAGAGATAAATAAAGTGGGCGATGGCATAAATCAGGCTGGGCAAGTTAGCCCAAAGGGGCGGGGCGGCGCTGGCCATGCCAGCGCCCAAAATCATTAAGCTAAAACTTCAGCCTTAATGATCATTACATCTTCTTTAGGCACATCCTGATGAAAGCCTTTGCTACCTGTTTTAACATTTTTCAGCTGATCAACTACTTCTTTCCCTTCGATGACCTTGGCAAATACGCAGTAGCCAAAGCCCTGTGCCGTTGCGCTTTGGTAGTTCAGGAAGTCATTATTGGCAACGTTAATAAAGAATTGCGAAGACGCTGAATGTGGGTCTGGAGTACGTGCCATTGCTAAAGTGTAAGCGTCGTTTTTTAGACCATTAGCGGCTTCGTTTTTAATTGGAGCACGGCCTTCTTTCTTTTCGTCCATACCAGGCGCAAAACCACCGCCTTGCACCATAAAGCCATTAATAATGCGGTGAAAAATTGTGCCGTCGTAATGACCTTCTTCCACGTATTGTAAGAAATTAGCCACGGTAAGTGGTGCTTTTTCGGCGTTCAGTTCAACGATGATATCGCCAAAAGTAGTAGTGAGTTTTACTTTGCTCATGATGCTTCCTTTTAAAGTGTTATTTGCCTGACTTTTTGCCAAGCTCGCGGGCTGATTGAATGGTAATGGTATTTACTGGTACGTCGCCAGCTGCAGTAGGGCTAACACTGATTTGATCGACTACTGGCAGGCCAGAAATCACTTTGCCAAATACGGTGTAACCAAAGCCATCACGGCTTGGGTAGTTTAGAAAGTCGTTATTTTTTGAATTAATAAAAAACTGTGCAGTGGCCGAATCAGGATCGGCTGTTCTTGCCATGGCGATGGTACCACGATCGTTTTTCAAGCCTTTTTCAAAGGCGATTTTTGCTTCATTTTTAACCGGCGGGCGAGTTGGTTTTTCGGCCATTTTCTCGTCCATGCCACCACCTTGAATCATAAAATCACGAATCACGCGGTGAAAAATAGTACCGTCGTATTGCTTGTCTTTAACATATTGCAAGAAATTTGCCACAGTCAGTGGGGCTTTTTCTGGATAAAGCTCGATCACCACTTTGCCTTTAGATGTGATCAATTCAACCTGCGGATTGGCGGCAAAAGCGCTTACGCTGGCTAGAACAAGGCTTGCTGCAACAACAAGACGTTTCATCGTGTTTTTCCAAGGGAGTGATTAAAAGGCGAAATTTCGCGCAATTATAGCACGCGTCGTTAGCGCTCGTTACCTCGCTCAAATCCAGTATTACCCTTTGGTTTGCTCGGTAATTGTCGTGGTTTATGCCTATTTATGGGGTAAAATCGTGGCATTCTATGGATCGATACCCTCATGCTGAAACTCCCTTCTTTAGATCAGTTTATTTCTGAGTTTGATACCGTATTACGCACTCTCGCGGCTTCCGCACAGAGCGTACGTCCTCACCCTGATGAGGCCATTGCAGAGATCGAAATGAGTGCAGCAGAAAAGCAGCATGCAGCAGGCTTGATGCGGGTAAATCATTGCGGTGAAGTGTGCGCACAAGCGCTTTATCAGGGGCAGGCCTTAACGGCGCGTGATCCTGCGACTCGTGATGCTTTGCGTGAGGCGGCGCACGAGGAAGTCGAGCATTTAGCCTGGACCGAAGCGCGTATTGCCGATTTAGGCAGCCATAAAAGTCTGCTTAATCCGCTGTGGTATGCGGGCTCTTTAGCAATCGGAGTAACGGCAGGCGTGATTGGGGACAAATGGAATTTGGGCTTTTTGGCGGAAACTGAGCGTCAGGTTGCGGCTCATTTGCAATCTCATCTTAGCCAGCTGCCAGAGCAAGATGCCAAGAGCCGAGCGATTGTGGCTCAAATGCATATTGATGAAACTCAGCATGCAGAAAAGGCCGAGGAGCTGGGTGCGGCTTCTCTGCCATTTCCTGTGGCAAAAGCGATGAAACTCAGCTCAATTGTGATGACTTCACTTTCTTATCGTCTCTAAAACTTGCGCTAAATCAGAGCAAGTTAAAACAGGGCGTATGACGGGTAAATAGTTTACAGATTTGCACTAAGGCTTACAGATATAACGCTGATTAACGATTTACGTTCTCTGGGGCCTTATATGTCTGAAATGAATTCACCTGCGCAGGTGGTTGATTATGTTGATCACGCCGCGTCAGAAAAAGCCGCACTTCCCTTTGGCCGTCTGCTGGTTATGGCGATTATGGGTGGGGTATATATTGGGCTCGGTGGCTTATTGGCGCTAGTGGTTGCTGGAGGCTCACCGGGCTTGCAGGCAAGTAACCCCGGCATAGTGAAATTGCTCTTCGGGATGGTTTTTCCCTTGGGTTTTATTGCGGTTGTTTTGACCGGGGCAGATTTATTTACCTCCAATTGTGCGACTCAAGTGGTGGCTTTATGGCGCAAAAACGTCAGTCCACGCACGATGGTGAGAGTCTGGAGCGTTTCATATTTAGGTAATTTTATTGGCGCGTGTTTTGCCGCTTGGGCTTATACCAGTGCAACCGATTTATTCACCCCGGATCAACCTTGGACTCAATACCTGTTGAGCATGGCGCAACACAAGTTAGAGAACCCCTTTATGGTAAGTTTTATGCGTGGGGTGCTGGCTAATATTTTGGTCTGTATCGCGACATGGCAAGGTTATTCTGCTAAAGATACCTTGGGCAGAATGGTGGGGATCTGGCTGCCTGTGATGGGCTTTGTGGCGTTGGGTATGGAGCACAGCATTGCCAATATGTTTTTTATCCCTGCTGCTATGCTGGCTGGTTTTGATGTGACATGGAGCCACTTCTTTGTTGCTAACTTAGTGCCGGTTACTTTGGGTAATTTAGTTGGGGGCGCAATTTTTGTGGGGCTGCCTTATGTTTGGCTTTATACCCAACCACAAAAATCCTTGCCTGCTGCAAAAAAAATCTAAGCTTTTCAAATTATTTGTTACAAAAAAACGCGCCGTGGGCGCGTTTTTTTATTGGGCTTCAATCACCACAAAATCATGCGTAATCATGGCGCTTTTTGCCAGCATGATTGATGCAGAACAGTATTTTTCTGCAGATAATTGGATGGCTCTTTCTACTTGTTCAGGCTTTAAATCTGTACCGGTTACGGTGTAATGCAGGTGAATCTTGGTAAAAACTTTAGGCTCGGTATCAGCGCGTTCTGCATCTACATCAACCACGCAATCTCTTACGTCAGCACGGCCTTTCTTTAGAATATGGATGACATCGTAGGCGGAGCAGCCCGCCGTGCCCATCAGCACCATTTCCATAGGCCTGGGGCCTAAATTGCGGCCACCGCCTTCGGGCGGGCCGTCCATGAGCACTGCATGGCCTGATTCAGATTGAGCTAAAAAGCTCACTTCTTCTACCCATTTAACGCGTACTTTCATCGATGTTCTCCCTGTGTGTTGGGCATTTTAACGCATGATTTACGGCCTATGCAGCATGCTTATTCTTGAGGCCCGTATTTTGCGTTGCAAAAAATGTCTTGTCATGGTTTATGTCTCACGCGATAATGGCCCTAACATCAGAGTGTTTTTTACTTTGTTGTTGTCTCCTCCATCCTCCTTTTTGGTGGGATTTCACGCAATCCAGATGGGTTGCGTTTTTTTTAGACTAGGCCTATTTTCGAAATGGGTAGTCACTAGATTTGACAAGTAATTGCGGGTACAGATATAATCCGCGACTTTCTCAAAATCGTAACGTGGAAGAGCAGTCATGAAAACCTTTTCTGCCAAACCGCACGAAGTTAAGCGCGAGTGGTTCGTTGTTGATGCTACCGATATGGTTCTCGGTCGTCTCGCGGCTGAAGTCGCTAAACGTCTGCGTGGCAAGCACAAAGCCGAGTACACCCCTCACGTAGACTGTGGTGACCACATCGTGGTGGTGAACGCAGACAAGATCCGCGTAACCGGCAACAAAGCAACAGATAAAATTTACTACCGCCACACTGGTCACCCAGGTGGTATTTACCAGCGCACCTTTTCCGAGATGCAAGAAAAATTCCCGGGTCGCGTGCTAGAAATGGCTGTTAAGGGCATGCTTCCAAAGGGTCCTCTCGGCTACGCTATGATCAAAAAGATGAAGGTTTATGCAGGTAGCGAACATCCGCACACCGCGCAACAACCTAAAGCTTTTTCTATCTAAGCGTTAACGCGTTTTCTACTAAGGAATTTGTATCATGGTAGGTAAATACTATTACGGTACCGGCCGTCGCAAGAGCGCAGTTGCTCGTGTGTTCGTTGCCAAGGGTAGCGGCAATATCATAGTCAACGGCAAGCCGGTTGATTCTTACTTTCCTCGCGAAACTAGTCGCATGGTCGTTCGCCAGCCTCTAGAACTGACCGCAAACCTCGAATCCTTCGACATTATGGTTAATGTCGTTGGTGGTGGTGAAACCGGCCAAGCCGGTGCGATCCGTCACGGTGTAACTCGTGCCCTGATTGAATTTGATGCAGCTCTTAAAGGCAGCCTCAAAGCAGCAGGTCTTGTTACTCGCGATGCTCGTGAAGTTGAACGTAAGAAAGTGGGTCTACACGGCGCTCGTCGTCGCAAACAGTTCTCCAAGCGTTAATTCGCTGGTACTGCTTTCTACAAAAGCCACCCTCGGGTGGCTTTTGTGTTATCTGGACTTGGTGAATAGCTTACGAAGTTTGATCGAACAACTGGGTTTCCTTATATTTTCGTGAAATGTTTGGGCGAGTAGTGCCCTTTTTGTTTTAAGATTCGGCATACCTAACTAAAAGAGACGACACAGCATGATCAAGGTGGGGATTGTTGGCGGTACGGGCTATACCGGCGTAGAGCTATTGCGTTTGTTGGCGCGTCATTCTGGTGTAAAACTGCAAGCCGTGACTTCGCGAAAAGAAGCAGGCATGAAAGTTGCCGAAATGTATCCCAGCTTGCGTGGCTGGGTAGATTTGGCTTTCTCTACCCCTGAAGAAGCCCGTCTTACTGAATGTGATGTGGTGTTTTTTGCAACCCCGAATGGCATTGCGATGCAGCAAGCTCGCGAGCTGCTCGATGCAGGCGTTAAAGTGATTGATCTGGCTGCGGATTACCGTATTAAAGATCTCGCTGAATGGTCTAAATGGTATGGCATGCAGCATGCCTCTCCAGAGCTGGTAGAAGAAGCCGTATATGGCTTACCAGAAATTAATCGTGCTGCAATTAAAGGCGCGCGTCTTATTGCTAATCCCGGTTGCTACCCAACAGCGGTGCAACTAGGCTTTTTACCGCTGATTGAGGCGGGCGTTATTGATACGACTAGCCTGATCGCCGATTGTAAGTCTGGCGTATCGGGTGCTGGCCGCAAGGCCGAAGTGGGCGCTTTATTTGCCGAAGCTGGGGATAATTTTAAGGCGTATGGCGTGGCAGGGCATCGCCATTTACCAGAAATTCGTCAAGGCTTGGCGCGTGTTGCCGGGACCGATGTGGGTTTAACTTTCGTGCCGCATCTTACGCCACTGATTCGCGGCATTCATGCCACGCTTTACGCAAAAATCACTCAAGATGTGGATTTGCAAGCTTTGTTTGAGCAGCGCTATCACGGCGAGCAATTTGTTGATGTGCTGCCTGCTGGCTCGCATCCTGAAACTCGCTCTGTGCGTGGTGCTAATGTGTGCCGGATTGCGGTGCACCGGCCGCAAGGCGGCGACACGGTTGTGATCTTGTCGGCCATTGATAATCTGGTCAAAGGTGCGGCAGGGCAAGCCGTGCAAAATATGAATATCCTCTTCGATCTGCCTGAAGGCACAGGCCTCGACATCGTGCCTTTACTGCCTTAAGTGCCACTCAAACGCTTTTATCGTTTGCAAAGAGCGCGGCTTACTGCCGCGCCTCTCTCGCTGCAGCCTGTAATTGGCTGGCGAAGCAGGTTGCTGCGGATTGTATTGCTGCTTTGTATGGCGGCTGGCTTGCTGGCGATTGGTGCTTATTTAGGCTATCAGTATGCTTTTGATCGCAATGCAGTCAGTACGGCAGAAAAAATGCAGCGCTTAGCTAGCCAAAGTGAGCAACTAGGGTCGGGGCAAGCCAAGCTGCAGATACTTGAGCAGCAAATTAAAATCGGTCAAGGCGAGCGTGATGGCTTGGTGCAAGCCTTGGGTGCTGCACAAAGTGAGCTGGCGGCGAAGCAAGAAACACTGTCTTTTTTTGAATTGCTGCTGCAAAGTAATGATCGCAGCCGAGCTGTAAGTTTTAGCGCTTGTGAGTTGCAATCTACTGGCGGTGGGCGGTGGCGTTACCGATTGCTGCTGGTGCAAGGGACGGATCGCAGTACTGAGTTTGTCGGGCGCTTACAAGCCAGTGTGCAATATCAGGAGCAGGGTAAACGTCAGAATTTGCAGATTGAGCCCTTGCTCGTGAAGTTTAGTCACTATCTGCGCCAGGAGGGTGAGCTGACTTTACCAGCCAGCGTGCAGCCACAATTATTTGAAGCACGTATTTTTATGGAAAATAACAAACAAGCGGTTGCCAGCTGCCAGAAAAAAGGAGGATGAGCGTGTTTAAAAGCAAAAAAGGTTCGACCAAAATAGATAGCCTGATTGGTCAGGGCACGACAGTGAGGGGCGATATTAGCTTTGCTGGTGGCTTAAGAATTGATGGCACGGTGATTGGCCGGGTTTCTGCCAGCGATCCTAAAAGTGGTACTTTGGTCGTCAGTGAAAAAGCACGTATTGAAGGTAGCGTACAATGCTCCCATCTGATTCATAACGGTGAGATTGTTGGGCCGATTGAAGTGGCTCAATATGTTGAATTGCAAACCAAGGCGCGCATTACCGGTGACTTGAGTTATAAAACATTAGAAATGCACGCTGGGGCGATGATACAAGGCAAGCTGCTGCATTTAAGCAATGGCAAGCGGGAAGAAGTCGATCCGGCCTCCGTTGTCTCGCAGCCTGTCTGAGTTAAGACTGTCCGCGCATGCCGGATTGGTTCATGTACCGGACTCCCCCTCGTGATGGACGTTTAAGTCCGACAAGCAGCTAAGATTGACCGCTGTAGTCTGCACGGTAGATAATACCTTATCCTTTTAGTCAACTATTTTTGGAGTGTCCCATGAACACTGTGACCGACATGCCAATCCCCTTTGTTTTCACTGATTCTGCTGCGGAAAAAGTCCGTGATCTGATTATCGAAGAAGGCAATCCGGATCTGAAATTACGTGTGTTTGTAACCGGCGGTGGCTGTTCTGGCTTCCAGTACGGCTTTACTTTCGACGAAATTACCAATGAAGACGATACGCCCGTTGAAAAGAACGGTGTAACGCTCTTGGTCGATCCAATGAGCTACCAATATCTGGTTGGCGCCGAGATCGATTACGTTGAAAGCCTCGAAGGCTCGCAATTCACCATCAAAAACCCAAATGCATCGACCACTTGTGGTTGTGGTTCTTCATTCTCGGTTTAAGTTTGATCGTTGAATCTACAAAAGGAAGCTTGCTTCCTTTTTTTTCGCCTGTCCCTTGCTGATCTTTAGCTAAGAGCTTGGCCCGTAATAACTTTTCTGAATTCAAAGAAAAGTAATGTGTAGGTTGGTGCTTGAGCTTGCGAAGCCCAACGTTTTCGCTGGTGTAGTTCCATACTCCTGACTGATAATGAGCTTACTCAATAGGAGGGCGGGCATGTTTGAATCAGCGCAGTTGGGCCATAAAATTGATAAGAGTACTTATAAAGAGCAGGAGCCTTTATTGCGTGAAGCGCTGCTTGCGGTGCAATACCAATTAAAAGAGCAGGCTCATTTTCCTGTTGTGATTTTACTGGGCGGTGTGCCCACGGCAGGTAAGGCAGAAACGGCTAATTTATTGCTCGAATGGCTGGATCCTCGCTTAATTGAGAGCCATGCTTTCGGACTTAAAAGTGATGAAGAGCTGGCCAGACCTGCCATGTGGCGCTATTGGCGAGCCTTGCCACCCAAAGGCAAAATTGCTCTGATGTTTGGTGGTTGGTATGCGGGGCCGATGTGGGATTACTTGCAAGGTGGCTATGCAGATCGCTTTGAGCATGAGGTGGAGCGCATTGCCCGCTTTGAAAAAATGCTGGCCGATGAAGGCGTGCTGCTGCTGAAGTTCTGGCTGCATTTGCCGAAAGATGAGCTTAAAAAACGGATTAAAAAACTGGAAGCGGATGAGCGCACTGCCTGGCGGGTCACCGAGCAAGATAAGCAATTTTTAAAGCATTACGATCAGATTATGCAAGCGCAGCTTGCGATGGTGATGCGTTCTAATCTGGCCGATGCACCGTGGCGAGTCATTGAAGGCAGTGATGCTAATTACCGCTCGCTCACCGTGGGCAAGCAGATTGAAGAAGCCATCAAGCATCATCTTGCCCGGGCAACACCCAAGCAAAATCGTGTTGAAGCCGCGCCTTTGCTGCCATCGATCGATGGCTTGCGTCTCTTGGATAAATTAGAATTAGACGGGGATTTAAGTAAAGCAGATTACGCAGTTAAGCTTGAAGAATTGCAAGGCCGTTTGAATCTGCTGACGCGTCATCCCAAATTTAAAAACACCTCGGTTTCTTTAGTTTTTGAAGGCATGGACGCCGCAGGCAAGGGCGGTAGCATCCGGCGAATTACGGCTGCGCTTGATGCGCGTCAGTATCGGGTGGTTCCTATTGCAGCCCCGACAGAGGAAGAACGCGCCCAGCCTTATCTCTGGCGTTTCTGGCGGCATGTACCTCAGCATGGGCGGATGACTATTTTTGATCGCTCATGGTATGGCCGTGTACTGGTTGAGCGGGTGGAAGGCTATGCGCCTCGTGCCGACTGGATGCGTGCTTATAACGAAATTAATGATTTTGAAGCAGAATTAGATGCCGCTAATAGCATTGTGCTGAAATTCTGGTTGGCAATTAGCAAGGAAGAGCAATTAAGGCGATTTGAAGAGCGTGAAAAAATTGAATTTAAACGCTTTAAAATCACCGATGAAGATTGGCGTAATCGGGATAAATGGGATGAATATATCGTGGCAGCCAGCGATATGATTGATCGCACCAATACCCTGCATGCACCTTGGCATATGATAGGTGCAAATAATAAATATCAGGCCCGAATCAGTATTCTAGAAAAACTCTGTGAGGCTTTAGAGTCTCGTCTACAACGTAAGGATAAAAAATAATGAGCCTCAGTTTAAATACACCTTTAGATGCAAAAGCATGCGCACAATTATTTACCGAAGCCCGTACGCATAATGCTTGGCAAGAGCGCGCTGTGAGTGATGAGTTATTGCATCAGCTTTATGATTTATTAAAATGGGCGCCGACTTCGGCTAATGCTGCGCCAGCACGATTTATCTTTGTTAAATCAGCAGAGGCAAAGGCTAAATTATTGCCTAGTTTAAGTGAAGGCAATATTGAAAAAACCATGAGTGCGCCAGTGACGGTTATTGTTGCTTATGATCTAGAGTTTTATGAACAACTGCCCGCATTATTTCCACAAGCCGATGCAAAAAGCTGGTTTGCGGGTAATGAAGCCGCAATCACAAGTACGGCACAAAGAAACGGTAGCCTGCAAGGTGCATATTTAATGCTGGCTGCTCGCGCATTAGGCTTAGACTGCGGGCCTATGTCTGGTTTTGATCTGTCTAAAGTGGATGAGGCTTTCTTTGCGGGCAGCCAGTGGCGTTCTAATTTTCTGATTAATTTAGGCTATGGCGATACCGCTCAGCTTTACCCAAGAAACCCACGTTTAGATTTTTCACAAGCTTGCCGTATTGAATAATCGATTTTCTTGTTTATAGAAACACGAAAAAATGACAACGGTTTATTTGTTTAGCTTTTTCGTGTTTCTTAACACAATGTTTTGTAATAGGTTTTTGGGGAAATAATGGCGGAATGGAGTGTTTGGAAAGCGTTGGAGCAAGCTCGGCAAAAAAAGCGCGATCTTGATCCCCTGTTTGCTCGGGCAGGTATTGCGCCCGAGCTGGCAACCATTGCAAATCGAATTTGCTTGGATTTAAAACGTGCTCCGCCTACCTTGCCTCTACTCACTGGCGATAAAACACGCGATGCCGAAGCGATGGGCATGTATTACGAAGGCTATGCGCGGCAGTATGAAGAAGCTTTTTATAAAGCAGAAAACTTACTGCGTTTTACCTGGGTGCCAGAGGCAGCACCTATTGGCTCCCAAATTTCTGCCGAAATTCTTCGTTTACGCGATCAGCTAAAAAACGAGCAGGGCAAAACGCCGGATTTCTCCATGCTGGAAGGGCTACTCTTTAATTATGTGCGCTTGGATCATCCAGAGTTAGAGCTTGCCCCGGATTTATTGTCTAATCGTCGCCGTGAGCTAACTGATGTGGCGGGTTATCCGCTCTTGGTTCAGCATGCGCACAGTGAAACACAAAATGACAGCGTGCCGCCTTTGCTGAGTGAAGCATTTAAAGTTCAGCTAAGTGAGCATTTGCAGCGTTATTTAGCTTCTCCTTGGCTGCACTGCCCCTTGATTACTCAGTGGTATGTCACCCTTGCTCTGGATACGGGGCTGGCGCGTAAAAAGCATGATGCGCTGGATGATCAGCTAACCGCTTCTTTGCTAAAACGTCGCTGGCCATCGCTGTCTAACTGGATGCCCCAGTTTGAGTTTGCCGATCAGTGTTGGTATGTGTCTTTATCACTGCTGGCGTTGGTCAGCCTGTTTATGGAGTGGTGGTGGCTTGCCGCACCGATGGTGATCTGGCTGCATTTATCACTGGGCGCGCATCGGCGGGAAAGAAAAGAAGTAGAAGACCGGCGTGCTTTTTTATTAGGCCAGGCACAGATGCTTAAAAGAACACGTGATCGATTTGGAGTAGGGCTGATTTCCTTAGAAAAACTGGCTTTTCAGTTACGGCATTGGGACGAGAAGGGCGAGTATTTTGAGCCTCAGCTCTTTGATTTACTTGCTTTACACCAGCATGAGGCTTGATGGTGCAGGGTTTTTTGGTTTGAAAGGGGTGCTCGCGCATTTAGACGCATGGTGGTTTATGCACCTTACATCAGCCGCCCGGATGTTAAAGCTGACATTGTTATAGAACGATCGTACAATAACGACACTGATTCTTCTTGGATTACATCGTGTACGCTCAGCGCAAGATCATTCATATTGATTGCGATTGCTTTTACGCCGCAGTAGAAATGCGTGATCAGCCTGCGCTCTGTGATGTACCTCTGGCGATTGGTGGTGAGGCTGATCGGCGCGGTGTGATTGCCACTTGTAATTATCCGGCTCGCAAGTTTGGTGTGCACTCGGCGATGTCGACTTATCGAGCACAGCAACTGTGCCCTCAGCTCGTTTTACTTCCCCCAGATTTCCCTCGTTATCGTGCTGCATCACAGGCAATGCGCGCTATTTTTGCCGATTACACAGACAATATTGAACCCTTGTCCTTGGATGAAGCTTACTTGGATGTAACTGGTCTGCCACATTGTCAGGGCAGTGCCTCACGCATGGCGCTGGAAATTAGAGAACGTATTGCCGCAGAAGTCGGCATTACGGCAAGTGCAGGCATTGCTCCAAATAAACTACTAGCCAAAATCGCCAGCGATTGGCATAAGCCTAACGGGCAGTTTGTGATCCGTCCGCAGGATGTCGATGCTTTTATGCCTAGCTTGCCGCTTAAAAAGCTCTGGGGTGTAGGCAAGGTCACCGCTGCACGTTTGGCAAGGCAGGGCGCGCATTGTTGTGCCGATTTACAGGGCTGGCCCTTGGAGCGATTGCTGCGAGAGTTCGGTAAATTTGGCAGCCAGTTGTTTGAGCAGTGCCGAGGGATAGATTTACGGCCTGTTGCTACCGATGAGCGGCGAAAATCATTATCGGTCGAAAATACCTTTGATCATGATCTGCCTGATTTAGCCTCTTGTTATGCGGCCTTGCCTGCTTTAGTGGGCGATTGGCAGCAGCGTATGCAGCGCGCCATCGGCGAGCGCCAGCATAAAGCTTTCGTAAAAATAAAATTCAGTGATTTTAGCCAAACCACGGTGGAGTGCATTTGCCCGCATCCATCTATAGAAACCTTTAGCCTTTTGTTGGCGGAAGGTTTTGAGCGAGGCAAAAAGCCCGTGAGGCTCTTGGGTGTGGGGGCAAGATTTGAAGAGGCCAGAGTGCAGCCAGAGCAGCTTTGCTTATGGCCTGCGTGATGGGGGATCATCGTATTCCTGCTTAAAAAATAAGCAAATTAGCAAGATGCTTCAACTCGCCTTGCTAGAGAGCTAAACCTTGAACCACAGAGTAAAATGAGCCCACAGAGAAAACCATAAAATCTATCGTTTCCTCTGCGAAACTCTGCGCTCTTTGTGGTTTAATATTTTGGTGGCTTATCTTTAAGCTATCTTTATCATTTAGAAGAAACAATGCCAGCTTCGCTTGTTGACTCGCTGATATGGCAAGCAAATAAGCGTAAGCGAACAGATTTAAGTTGCCTATTTAGCCAGTGCCTTTTGTTTTTCCAGCATACGGCGTTTGATTTCTGCGATGGCGACGACGGTGGCTTTTTCACCTTCTAAGATGGCGACGTTTTTCTGGTCGAAATCAGCGGCACCAATCTTGCCCACTTTGGGGCGAATAATAAAATCTGCACGGATCATTTCTTGTTCGCCCAGCTTTTGGCCCATGATCATGACGGCTTGATTCACTATTCCAAGCATATTACTCGGCGTATTGCTGCCATTGGCTTTAGACGAAATATCAACAGCGATAATAAAATCAGCGCCCAGTTCTTTAGCGGCATCAACCGGCACGGGGCTGATGACGCCACCGTCCACATAGCGACGACCAGCAATCATTACCGGTTCAAATACACCAGGAATACTGGATGAGGCTCGCACGGCTTGGCCGGTGTTGCCACGGGCAAAAGAAATACGCGTGCCGGTATCCAGCTCGGTAGCTACTGCCGCAAAAGGCTTGTTGAGCTTATCTAAAAGGCGGTTATCAACCAGTTTGTTGACGTAATCTTGTAGTTTTTGTCCTTTCACTAAGCCACCGGATAGCAGGCTTAAATCGCGGATTTGCGATTCATCTAGGCCAAATGCTCGCTCTTGCAGGGTAAAACCATCCATGCCCGAGGCGTACAGTGCGCCCACTACGCTGCCTGCACTGGTACCTGAAACCACATCCGGCACAATGCCGTTGGCTTCCAGCATTTTAATCACGCCAATATGGGCAAAGCCTTTGGCGGCTCCGCCACCGAGGGCTAGACCAATTTTAAGTTTTGGGAGTGGTTTAGGCGCAGCAGGTGGATTGCTGGTACATGCGGCTAAAAAGCTCAGGGTGATTAAGCCTGCAAACAGTTTTTTCATACGATTTTCTCCAAGGCGATGACGTAGGCCGTTTGCCCATCGCAGCGCCATTTTATGTCGAATTGATAAAGTCTTACGCCATAGATACGGTCTGCATCGTTTGCATAGGCAGGGCGTGGATCTTGTTTTAATACGTCTTCAATAAGTGCACGCAGCTCTGGCTTTATGCGGATTGCCGCTTCAGGGCTAAAGACAACGGCGAGTTCTGGTGGTGGGCTATCAGCAAAACCACCCCGTGCATCGGGAATGTTTTCTGCGTAAGGAATATAAGGCTTGATATCTAAAATGGGCGTGCCATCCACTAAGTCAATGCCTTTAAATGTCAGGGTGACGCCAGATTGGGTGTCGACTTTAATGAGTTCGACTAAAGACAAGCCAATTGGATTAGGCCGAAACGGTGAGCGGCTGGCAAAAACGCCGATGCGCGTATTACCCCCTAGCCGAGGCGGGCGTACCGTGGGCTTCCAGTCTGTGGCGCTTTGGTGAAACACAAAGGTAAGCCAGACATGTGAAAAGTCTTCCAATCCGCGCACAGCTTCGCTGCGGTTATAAGGCGCAAGTAGCTTAAGCACGCCTAAGGCGTTGGGGGCCAAGCTGGGCTGGCGTGGAATACCAAATTTATCTGCAAAGGGAGTGGCCAAGTAGCCGATGGGCTGAAAGGTAAAACTGCTCACACGGGCGTCCACAAAGAGTCAAAAAAAAGCGGAGCCGAAGCCCCGCTGGATTATATGCGAAAGTGCCTTTTACTTTACAGATTATGTACCCAGATCACGCCAATCATAATTGGCGCAACGATGGCACAAATACCACGGAAAGCCGGGATCCAGCGTCCGCCACCATTGCTGAGCAGCTCGCTATGGATACGTGGCCAAATCGTCCAGCCCGCGAAGATGGCAACTAAAATGCCGCCTGCTGGCATCATGATGTTGGATGTTGCGTAGTCCATCAGATCAAACGCTGTTTTGCCAAATAACTTGCTCTCTGCCATGGTGCCAAATGAGAGTGCCGCTGGGATACTGGCGATAAAGACGGCAACGGTAGTGATGTAAGCCGCACGGCGACGTTCCCAGCCAAACTCATCAATAAAGTAGCTAACGATAGGTTCAACAATCGATACCGATGAGGTGAGCGCTGCAAATAGCAGCAGCAAGAAGAAGGCAATCGCCCATGCCTGACCAAATGGCATTTGCGCAAAGATCGCTGGCATAGTGATAAAGGTCAGGCCGGGGCCAGCCGCAGGGTCAACGCCAAAAGCAAATACGGCCGGTAGAACCATAAAGCCAGCCAAGACACTTGCTAAGGTGGCCAAGATAGAAATCCAGAGCGTTGCACCGGCTAGATTGGTTTCTTTATCTACATAAGAGCCGTAGGAAATGATAATCCCCATACCCAGAGAGAGCGAGAAGAAAGCCAGCCCAAGGGCATCAACCACCATGGCAGAAGTCAGTTTGCTAAAATCTGGGGTAATAAAATAGCGAACACCTTCCCATGCGCCGGGCAGGGTAAGGGAGCGGGCAATCAAGACCAGCATTAAAATAAAGAGAGCAGGCATGAGCACTTTACTCATGCGCTCAATGCCTTTTTGTACACCGCCTAATACGACGGCGACGGTTACGCCTAAAAAGAGTGCGGTATAAAACAAGGAGCTGGCAGGATCAGCAATAAAGTGCGTAAAGGCTGCGCCGAGTGCCTTGGTGTCTTGCCCTAGCGCTTCGCCAGTAATGGATTTGCCAATGTAAGCAATCACCCATCCGCCTACGACGCTGTAGTAAGCCATCACAATAAAAATACACAGTACAGATAAGCGCCCAGCCCAAGGCCAGAGACCGCCTTTTAAATCACGAAACGCTGTGGTTGCAGAGCGATTGGCTGCACGGCCAATTACCATTTCTGCCAGAAGAAGTGCAATACCAACGGTAAAAACACAAGCAAGGTAGGCGAGTAGGAAAACACCGCCACCATTTTTACCTGCTACATAAGGGAATTTCCAGATGGCACCTAAGCCTACTGCGGAGCCAGAAGCGGCCAGAATAAAGCCGAGGCGAGAGCCCCAATTTGCACGAGACATAGATCATTTTCCGAAATAATTGCTGCTGAAAAAAAAGGACATAGAACTACCCCGTCATTTTTTTGAAAGACAGATTTCGAAAAGATGGCATCAATAAGCGGGTTTGCTGAAAGGCTATCTTTATAAATCGATCAAGGCTTATGGCTCTTGATGATTTAAAGTGGGTAAGCTTCCATTTAACCTGACTTGTTATTTTTTATCTTCATTGAATAGTTACTTGATTTTATTGTTTTTACTTAATTTTAATTCTTGTTGCATGCTGGTTAGCTTGGTATTTACAGCGCTAGGGTCAGTGAATGAAAAGATGTGAAAAAAGAGTTTTTGACTTGCCAAGCTAGAAACAAGACGCGACACTAGCCGCTCTTTTGTGAGGTAGCCATGTCATTTTATTTTCGCCCCGATAATGTCCCTGAGCTTGATGGCCTAAGCCGCTGGGAGCAACGTGTTTTGCTGCGCGGCACATTTTTAAAAGAACGCGCCATGTCGACTTTAGTCTTGCTCGTCGCGGTCATTGCCAGCGTGCAATTTGTAATCAATCCTGTTTTGGCTTCTGTTTGGCCTAATTTCCAGAACAACAGCATTCCTTACGCTGGCGTACTGGTCGTTTGGTTGTTGCTTCTGATGTGGCTACGCGATGTGGTAATGATGAATATATTGCGCCCTAAAATTGCAATTAAACGTACTGAGAAAGCCAATGTGGCGATTCCTCCTACTGTGTAGTTGTGCCGTATCGGCACAGGCAGCCACCATTGCCGTTGATGTTGGCCATTATCTGGCTGCGCCTGGTGCGACGAGTGCTTATGGGGTGAGCGAGTTTAGTTATAACTTAGCGCTCGCCCGCCAAGTAGAAAGCACCTTGCAGGCGGCAGGGCATAAGGTGGTTCTTATTAATGCGGATGGGCGGATGCGTGAGCTACGCGCTCGGGTACAGGCCGCAGCCTCGGCTGATTTACTAATTTCTATCCATCATGATTCGGTTCAGCCGCAGTATTTACAAGTATGGGATGTGGCAGGCAAGAGCCAGCGCTATGCGGATCAATTTAGTGGCTATTCATTATTTGTCCACTCGCAAGCCCCGCAGTTTAGCCGTTCTTTGAAGTGTGCTCAGGCGATTTCTCAGTCTTTGGGGGCTCAGGGCTTCAAGCCTACTGATCACCATGCACCCGGTATTGCGGGCGAAGAACGCGTACAGCTGGATCCTAAATTGGGTATTTATGATGCAGATTTTGTCGTGGTGCGTCTTGGCAAAGTTCCCGCTGTTTTGTTTGAAGCGGGCGTGATTGTGAATCGTGCCGAAGCGCTTACTTTGCAAGAACCGGCGACCCAAACCTATATGGCCGAAGCTATTTTAAAAGGCCTTGCCTGCCTTTAAGTAAGGCGCAGGCCCGCTCGCTTATTTACGAAATTTTTATGCAAGGTTGGCGCAGCTACGGGTCTATCGTCTAGAATCCCTTTTTTGTTTTTAAATGAACCCGGTTGCCGCCATGCGCACGTCACAATTTTATTTCTCGACTTTAAAAGAAGCGCCTTCCGAGGCCGAACTGATCTCGCACAAGCTGATGCTGCGCGCAGGTTTAATCAAGCGCCTTGGTTCGGGTCTTTATACATGGATGCCGCTGGGCTTACGCGTACTGCGTAAAGTTGAAGCCGTGATCCGCGATGAAATGAATAAAGCGGGCGCGCAAGAAATGTTAATGCCTGCCGTGCAGCCTGCGGAATTGTGGCAAGAAACCGGCCGCTGGGATGTGTTTGGCCCACAAATGCTGAAAATTACCGATCGTCACGAGCGCCAGTTTTGCTTTGGCCCAACGCACGAAGAAGTGATTACCGATATCGCCCGCTCGGAATTACGCAGCTACAAGCAATTGCCTGTGAGCTTTTATCAGGTGCAAACTAAATTCCGCGATGAAATTCGGCCACGTTTTGGCGTGATGCGCGCGCGTGAATTTATGATGAAAGACGCTTATTCTTTCCATGCCAACTTTGAATCGCTGCAAGCCACTTACGGCGTGATGTACCAAAGCTACTCTAATGTATTTACTCGCCTAGGCTTGAAATTTCGCGCCGTGGCGGCCGATACCGGCGCAATTGGTGGCTCGGGCAGCCATGAGTTTCATGTATTGGCAGATGCGGGTGAGGATTTATTGGCCTATTGCCCTGATTCAGACTACGCAGCAAATACTGAGCTGGCCGAAGCATTTTCGCCTGCCGAGCCACGCCGTGCGCCTAGCGAAGTGATGCGTGATGTTGATACCCCTAAGCAAACTTCTTGCGAAGCCGTTGCTGCACTATTAGATATTAGCATCGAGCGCACCGTTAAATTACTCGCCTTGATGACCTCTGCTAATGAACTGGTCATTGCTCTGCTGCGTGGCGATCACAATCTGAATGAAGTTAAGTTGGGCAAGGTCGAAGGTATGGCTGATTTCCGCTTTGCCAGTGATGAAGAAATCCGTACAGCTTTCAATTGCCCTCTGGGTTTTCTTGGGCCGGTCGGCATTCCAGCCGGCGTACGTGTGATCGCAGATCGCACCGTTGCCGCAATGAGTGATTTCGTTTGTGGTGCAAATAAGCCGAAATTTCACTTGGCAGGTGTTAACTTTGGCCGTGATTTACCAGAACCTAGCATCGTTGCTGATATTCGTAATGTCGTAAATGGCGATGCTAGCCCGGATGGCAAAGGCACATTAGAAATTTGCCGTGGTATTGAAGTCGGTCACATTTTCCAGCTGCGCACCACTTACGCAGAAAAGATGAAGTGTCAGTTTACTGATGTAGATGGCGCGCTTAAAACCATGGAAATGGGCTGCTATGGTATCGGTGTGTCACGCATTGTTGCCGCAGCGATCGAGCAAAACCACGATGAGCGCGGTATTAAATATCCTGCAGCTATCGCTCCGTTTACGGTAGCGATTGTGCCTATGGGCTATCACCGCTCAGAAACGATTAAAGTTGCGGCCGATGCGCTGTATGCCGAGTTTGTTGCAGCAGGCCTTGATGTCTTGCTCGATGACAGAAATGAGCGCCCGGGCTCGATGTTTGCCGATATGGAATTAATCGGCATTCCACATCGCATCACCATTGGTGAGAAAGGCTTGGCTGAAGGCATGGTTGAATACATCGCCCGTGCCGGTGGCGAGATGGAGAAAATAGCTCTAGCCGATGCGGTTCGTGTTCTAAGCGAAAAGTAATTAAGCAGTTAATAAAAAAAAGCGCTGTATATATACAGCGCTTTTTTTATATCTATCGCATGGAGAGGGGCGTGGCAGCCGCATAGTTTGTATATTTCTTGGTTTTTTCATGCGTGGTGCTGCCATTTTTGTTCGTTTAAGCGCCATCTGTGGGAGAGGGGGGCTGATGTGAGTAAGAAGTCCAACAAATTAGTAATCTATTAAATCAAATACTTAAATCATTACTACGCTTTTATTGCGCTGTAGTGGTTGACCGAATAAGGTGTCGCCGGTATAGTTCGGCCTCTCGCTGCAGCACACACAGCAACACGGTGTTCGAGCCGCAGCGAAACGATCTTTAAAAAAATACAGTCGATGAGTGTGAGTGCTTGATTTGGAAGCGAAACAAGTGCTTGCATTAGTAAGGAGTAACCAGCGATGGTTGCTCTGAATAAAGTAAGCCAGTAAGTACTAGCATAGTGATTAAACTAAAGAGTTTGATCCTGGCTCAGATTGAACGCTGGCGGCATGCTTTACACATGCAAGTCGAACGGTAACAGGGTGCTTGCACCGCTGACGAGTGGCGAACGGGTGAGTAATATATCGGAACGTACCTAGTAATGGGGGATAACTATCCGAAAGGATAGCTAATACCGCATACGCCCTGAGGGGGAAAGAGGGGGATCGCAAGACCTCTCGTTATTAGAGCGGCCGATATCAGATTAGCTAGTTGGTGAGGTAAAGGCTCACCAAGGCAACGATCTGTAGCGGGTCTTAGAGGACGATCCGCCACACTGGAACTGAGACACGGTCCAGACTCCTACGGGAGGCAGCAGTGGGGAATCTTGGACAATGGGCGCAAGCCTGATCCAGCAATGCCGCGTGCGTGAAGAAGGCCTTCGGGTTGTAAAGCGCTTTTGTTCGGGAGGAAATCCTAGTGGCTAATATCCATTGGGGATGACAGTACCGGAAGAATAAGGACCGGCTAACTACGTGCCAGCAGCCGCGGTAATACGTAGGGTCCAAGCGTTAATCGGAATTACTGGGCGTAAAGGGTGCGCAGGTGGTTGATTAAGTGTGATGTGAAAGCCCCGGGCTCAACCTGGGAATTGCATTGCAAACTGTTCAACTAGAGTATGGCAGAGGGGGGTGGAATTCCGCGTGTAGCAGTGAAATGCGTAGAGATGCGGAGGAACACCGATGGCGAAGGCAACCCCCTGGGCTAATACTGACACTCATGCACGAAAGCGTGGGGAGCAAACAGGATTAGATACCCTGGTAGTCCACGCCCTAAACGATGTCTACTAGTTGTTGGGGAATTCGTTCCTTAGTAACGCAGCTAACGCGTGAAGTAGACCGCCTGGGGAGTACGGCCGCAAGGCTAAAACTCAAAGGAATTGACGGGGGCCCGCACAAGCGGTGGATGATGTGGATTAATTCGATGCAACGCGAAAAACCTTACCTAGCCTTGACATGTCAAGAATCCTTTAGAGATAGAGGAGTGCCGCAAGGAACTTGAACACAGGTGCTGCATGGCTGTCGTCAGCTCGTGTCGTGAGATGTTGGGTTAAGTCCCGCAACGAGCGCAACCCTTGTCCTTAGTTGCTACCATTTAGTTGGGCACTTTAAGGAGACTGCCGGTGACAAACCGGAGGAAGGTGGGGATGACGTCAAGTCCTCATGGCCCTTATGGCTAGGGCTTCACACGTCATACAATGGTCGGTACAGAGGGTTGCCAAGCCGCGAGGTGGAGCTAATCTCATAAAACCGATCGTAGTCCGGATTGGAGTCTGCAACTCGACTCCATGAAGTCGGAATCGCTAGTAATCGCGGATCAGCATGTCGCGGTGAATACGTTCCCGGGCCTTGTACACACCGCCCGTCACACCATGGGAATGGGTTTCACCAGAAGTAGGTAGGCTAACCGTAAGGAGGCCGCTTACCACGGTGGGATTCATGACTGGGGTGAAGTCGTAACAAGGTAGCCGTAGGGGAACCTGCGGCTGGATCACCTCCTTTCAAGAGAAAAGTCTTTTGGATTGAGTACTCACACTCATCGACTGTAGAAAAGAAGATACGAGAAGTTTTCGTGAAAATCACATTGGGTCAGTAGCTCAGTCGGTTAGAGCATCGTCTTGATAAGGCGGGGGTCACAGGTTCGATTCCTGTCTGACCCACCATTCATTCCTTGGAGTGCATGGTTGGAAAGCTCTGTCAAAGAGCGACCAGTTTGGTTTTGAATTGCAGAAAAGTAATTGCAAGCGAGGCGAGAAATGAAATCTCGACGTTTACTAAAGTAAACGAGAGATTGAATGACGAAGCATCGCGAAGTAATTTGGGGGCTTAGCTCATCTGGTAGAGCACCTGCTTTGCAAGCAGGGGGTGAACGGTTCGAGTCCGTTAGCCTCCACCATTCTCTTGGAGTGGTGGAATAAACTTAATAGAAACAAGAAATAAAATACTGTCTCAGGTTCAGTTTAGGCTTGGGACGATGCTTTATTTCTGATTTCTAAAATCAGCAAGACGTATCTTTGATCTTTAAAAAAATAGAAGAAGTAATACTCAAATTTAGAAATAAATAAGGGTAGATTGTATCAAAATCGATTATTCGAAGTCAGAACTGAATGATCGATGTCGCAAACAAAGCGAAATCAGATACTTTAAGGATGTGAATCGCTTTGCTCGTCTTCATTGACGAATAGAGTGCAACACGTGTTTGAGGTTATAGGATCAAGCGACTAAGTGCATCTGGTGGATGCCTTGGCGATGATAGGCGAAGAAGGACGCGTTAGCCTGCGAAAAGCTACGGGGAGCTGGCAAATAAGCATTGATCCGTAGATATCCGAATGGGGAAACCCGGCCCTTTTGGGTCACTCACTGCTGAATACATAGGCAGTGTAGAGCGAACTCGGCGAACTGAAACATCTAAGTAGCCGAAGGAAAAGAAATCAACCGAGATTCCCAAAGTAGTGGCGAGCGAAATGGGAAGAGCCTGCATGTGATAAATCAAACTTTAGTGGAACAGTCTGGAAAGTCTGGCGACAGTGGGTGATAGCCCCGTACACGAAAAAGATTGGTTGGTACTAAGCATGCGACAAGTAGGGCGGGACACGAGAAATCCTGTTTGAAGATGGGGGGACCATCCTCCAAGGCTAAATACTCATCATCGACCGATAGTGAACCAGTACCGTGAGGGAAAGGCGAAAAGAACCCCGGGAGGGGAGTGAAATAGAACCTGAAACCGGATGCATACAAACAGTGGGAGCCCTTGAAAAATGGGGTGACTGCGTACCTTTTGTATAATGGGTCAGCGACTTACGTTCAGTAGCAAGCTTAACCGAGTAGGGGAGGCGTAGGGAAACCGAGTCCGAATAGGGCGCATAGTTGCTGGGCGTAGACCCGAAACCAAGTGATCTATCCATGGCCAGGATGAAGGTGCGGTAACACGCACTGGAGGTCCGAACCCACTAATGTTGCAAAATTAGGGGATGAGCTGTGGATAGGGGTGAAAGGCTAAACAAACTTGGAAATAGCTGGTTCTCCTCGAAAACTATTTAGGTAGTGCCTCATGTATCACTGACGGGGGTAAAGCACTGTTATGGCTAGGGGGTCATCGCGACTTACCAAACCATGGCAAACTCTGAATACCGTCAAGTGCGAGCATGGGAGACAGACTGTGGGTGCTAACGTCCATGGTCAAGAGGGAAACAACCCAGATCGCCGTCTAAGGTCCCAAATAATCAGTTAAGTGGAAAACGAGGTGGGAAGGCATAGACAGCCAGGATGTTGGCTTAGAAGCAGCCATCATTTAAAGAAAGCGTAATAGCTCACTGGTCGAGTCGTCCTGCGCGGAAGATGTAACGGGGCTCAAACTGATAACCGAAGACGCGAATATGCACGATGTGCATATGGTAGAGGAGCGTTCCGTAGGCCTGCGAAGGTGTCTTGAGAAGGATGCTGGAGGTATCGGAAGTGCGAATGCTGACATGAGTAGCGATAATGCGGGTGAAAAGCCCGCACACCGAAAACCCAAGGTTTCCTGCGCAACGTTCATCGGCGCAGGGTGAGTCGGCCCCTAAGGCGAGGCAGAAATGCGTAGTCGATGGACAACGGGTTAATATTCCCGTACCGATGTAAAGTGCGATGGGGGGACGGAGAAAGGTAGGTCAGCCATCTGTTGGAATAGGTGGTTTAAGCGAGTAGGCGTGTGGCTTAGGCAAATCCGGGCTGCTTTAACGCTGAGACGTGACGACGAAGTCTTCGGACTGAAGTGATTGATCCTATGCTTCCAAGAAAAGCCTCTAAGCTTCAGCTTTATATTGACCGTACCGCAAACCGACACAGGTGGGTAGGAAGAGAATTCTAAGGTGCTTGAGAGAACTCAGGAGAAGGAACTCGGCAAATTATCACCGTAACTTCGGGAGAAGGTGAGCCCAGAGTATGTGAAGGCCCTTGCGGCTGGAGCAGAAATGGGTCGCAGAGAAATGGGGGCTGCGACTGTTTATCAAAAACACAGCACTCTGCAAAGTCGAAAGACGACGTATAGGGTGTGACGCCTGCCCGGTGCTGGAAGATTAAATGATGGGGTGCAAGCTCTTGACTGAAGTCCCAGTAAACGGCGGCCGTAACTATAACGGTCCTAAGGTAGCGAAATTCCTTGTCGGGTAAGTTCCGACCCGCACGAATGGCGTAACGATGGCCCTACTGTCTCCTCCTGAGACTCAGCGAAGTTGAAATGTTTGTGAAGATGCAATCTCCCCGCTGCTAGACGGAAAGACCCCGTGAACCTTTACTGTAGCTTTGCATTGGACTTTGAAGTGGTTTGTGTAGGATAGGTGGGAGACATTGAAGCATGGACGCTAGTCTGTGTGGAGTCGTCCTTGAAATACCACCCTGACCCCTTTGAGGTTCTAACCTTGGTCCGTTATCCGGATCGGGGACCGTGCATGGTAGGCAGTTTGACTGGGGCGGTCTCCTCCCAAATTGTAACGGAGGAGCTCGAAGGTCGCCTAGGTACGGTCGGACATCGTACTGATAGTGTAATGGCATAAGGCGGCTTAACTGCGAGACAGACAAGTCGAGCAGGTGCGAAAGCAGGACATAGTGATCCGGTGGTTCTGAATGGAAGGGCCATCGCTCAACGGATAAAAGGTACTCCGGGGATAACAGGCTGATTCCGCCCAAGAGTTCACATCGACGGCGGAGTTTGGCACCTCGATGTCGGCTCATCACATCCTGGGGCTGTAGCCGGTCCCAAGGGTATGGCTGTTCGCCATTTAAAGTGGTACGTGAGCTGGGTTCAAAACGTCGTGAGACAGTTTGGTCCCTATCTGCAGTGGGCGTTGGAAATTTGAGGGGGGCTGCTCCTAGTACGAGAGGACCGGAGTGGACAGATCTCTGGTGTACCGGTTGTCACGCCAGTGGCATCGCCGGGTAGCTAAATCTGGAAGAGATAAGCGCTGAAAGCATCTAAGCGCGAAACTCGCCTCAAGATGAGATTTCCCCAAGGCTTTAAGCCTTTTAAAGGGTCGTTCGAGACCAGGACGTTGATAGGTCGGGTGTGGAAGCGCAGTAATGTGTTAAGCTAACCGATACTAATTGCCCGTAAGGCTTGATCCTATAACCTGAGACGCGTGTGCGCGACGGTATAATCTACCCAGATTAAGAGTTAAGTTTGAGTATTGAATTACTTCTTCTATTGAACTGAATGCGTTGTGGAGCAATAAGCACAACGTGTTAACCCGTTAAAGTCTGGCGACCATAGCGAGGTGGTCCCACTCCTTCCCATCCCGAACAGGACAGTGAAACACCTTAGCGCCGATGATAGTGCAGATTACCTGTGTGAAAGTAGGTCATTGCCAGACACCTTATGCAGTAAACAGAACCCCCGTACTCGAAAGAGGCGGGGGTTTTGCTTTGCGCGCAAGGAAAGCCGCTGTAGTGCAATTACAAAATCAAGCCTCTGTGGTTTGCTGTCGGGTTACGCGGTAAGGCTGCTAACCCGACCTACCTCAAATCTACCCTAAATCTACCTAAGCCCATCGCAATACTCGCATGAGCGTATGATTAATATCATGATATTTAAGGCCAAACAGGAGCGAATGCGATGATTTATATTTTTACCGGTGCGGGAATGGCGGCGGATTCGGGTTTGCCTACTTTTAGGGATACAGGTGGGCTTTGGGAGAATTATGATATTAATCAGGTATGTAATTTCCCCCGGTTTATTAAAGAGCAGAATATCCGTGATTTAACTTTCCAGTTTTATAACGAGCGTAAATTGCAATATGCCGTGGCAAAACCTCATGCTGGCTATTTAGCGATTGCAAAATTACAGCAACAACAGCCCGTTAAAGTGATTACCACCAATATTGATTTATTGCATGAAGCGGCGGGCACTGCTGATGTATTACATTTGCATGGCAGAGTGGATCAGATGTCGTGCGCTCAGTGTTATCACTATTGGGATATTGCCGATCATGTATTTGAGCCGAGTGAATGCGCGGCTTGCGGCAGCGTAATGGTAAAGCCCGGCATTGTATTTTTTGGAGAAATGGCACCGGAGTATGAGGTATTACATTGGCTGATTGAAGATTTAAAAAGCACGGATACTTTTGTTATTGTGGGCACTAGTCTGAATGTGGTGAATCCGATTGCGATGATTCGCTCTGCGGGGAAATATCCGCAAATTATTTTTATTGATAAGAATATCCCCGCAGCTGCAAGAGCTTCTGGGGTGATTTGTATGGAAGAAACGGCTGAAGTGGGTTTATTAAAGTGGATTTCTGAAATAAATTAGTCATAAGTCATATATCTTTGAGTGCAATTGATCTGCTGTATTGCATTATTTAATCTATTTATATGCGATATAAATAGAATGTCGCTTGGATTGTCATGGCATAGTACGGTTATTGTATTTTTCTTGTTTAGTCATGACTCTTCGCGCCCCAATTCATTTTCTGATTCTTTGTTTTATTGCATTGAGTGCCAAAGCTGAAGAGCGCTTGGGCGATTCCCCTGATCCCCCTGCTTCAATTAATAAAGTGCAGCGCATTGAAGTGCTTGGGCATAAGAATGCGGATGACAGACGCAGCTCAACGGCGACGAAAACCGTTATTTTAGAGGCGGATATCGTGCGTTATGGCGATAGCAGCCTGGTAGATGTTTTAAAGCGCGTGCCAGGAATTAGTGTGCGTGGCGTGCAGGGCAAGGGCGGCGAGGTGCGGATGCGCGGCCTTGGCAGTGGCTACACGCAGGTGATGCTCAATGGTGAACGTGCCCCGCCCGGGTTTTCTTTAGATTCTATTTCCCCTGAATTAATTGAGCGCATCGAAGTGGCCCGTGCTGCCACTGCGGATGCCAGCACGCAGGCGATTGCCGGCTCGATTAATATCATCTTAAAAAGAAAAGTGGATATGTCCCGCCGCGATATCAAGCTGGCCGCTTCCAGTGATGGTGGCGAGCCAGGCCTTGGCATCGATGGTCTTTTTTCAGATCGTGATGGTGATTTTTCTTATACGATATCTGGCGGAATTGGCCGCAGCAAAAACATAGATTTATCCCAAGTCGATCAAGAAGAGCTTAATGCGGCAGGCCAGCTGCGGCTGGCACGAGTGACCAGTAAAAGAGACTTTGGGCAAAGCGACAGGCTTAATCTTGCGCCAAGGCTGATGTGGGATTTGGGCCATGGCGACAGTATTAATCTTGAGAGTTTATTACGCTTGCAGCACTCGGAAGGGGGCGGGGAAGAGTTCAGGCTAACTGGTTTGGGTGAGCAGCCCCCTTTGGTTCGGGATTTTATCCGCAGCGTTTCTGACAGCAGCCAATTTAGAAGCAAACTGAGTGTCTTGCATCAGCTTGCGAGCGGAGCCAAGCTTGATCTCAAGCTGGGTGCCACTTATAACCGGCGAGAATCAGATAGCCAGCTAGAAGGTTTTGATGCAAAAGATTTGCCTGCGCTTAGCCGAAATATCAACTCGCTTGCTAGTGATTACGGCCTTAGCCTGAGTGGCAAATATTTAAATGGCTATATTGAGGGCCATTCTTTTGTTACCGGCTGGGAGGGGGAATATAATTGGCGCGCCGAGGATAGGCTCAGGCAGGAAATAACCTATGGTAAACCCAGTGTTTATCGGGATGATTCATATACCGCCAAGGTAGAACGCCTTGCTGTATTTGCTCAGGATGAATGGGAGATCTTGCCGCAATGGTCGCTCTATATGGGCTTGCGCTGGGAAGGGATTGCTACGCAAAGCGAGGGCAATAGTTTGGATGATGTGGCTAATCGCTCTACGGTGCTTAGCCCTATTTTGCAAACGCTATGGAAATTCGCTGAGAAAGATCAGCTGAGATTTGCGCTGAGTCGCACCTATAAAGCGCCCAATACCCGCGATTTAATTCCACGGCGTAATGTGGCTAATGACAATAGCTCTACCACGCCAGACACTAAGGGTAATCCGGATTTACGCCCAGAATTAGCTTGGGGCGCTGATTTGGCAATTGAGCATTATCTGGAAAAAGGCGGCGTGCTGAGTGCCAGTATTTATGCGCGGCAAATTGATGATGTGATTTTGCCATCTCTGATGAAAATAAATGGACAGTGGGTTTCTCAACCCTTTAATCAGGGCCGCGCTCTGTTGCGCAGCTTAGAATTAGAAGCCAAATTTAATGTAAAACAATATTGGCCTGATGCACCTGCTTTAGATATTCGCGCTAATGTGGCAGCCAATTGGTCGGAAGTCGAATCAATAGCAGGACCAGATAATCGCTTGGATCAACAAACGCCTATCAGTGCTAATTTTGGTGTGGATTATAAATTGCCGGGTGACGTGCTGACTTTAGGCGGCAATTATAATTTTCAGAGTGCGGCGACAACCCGGCTTTCAAATACCCAAACTGCAATCAACCCAGCTAAACGAACGCTCGATGTATATGGCTTATGGAAAATCAGCCCTGCGATGCAATTGCGTATTTCATTTGCCAATATATTGGCTGAAGATCATATCGCCGAATCTCTTTATGCGGATCAAAACGGAACTCGCCAGCAAACGACCACCAGCCAAAGCGAGATGACGGCGCGGGCGGTTTTAGAAATGCGTTTATAAGAATGCCGCCATCTAATCCCCAGCCCCCAAAGGATCTTATGTCCCAGCTTGAAACGCCCCAGTCAGCACTGCAAGCAGTGAGCTTTTGGCAGGCTTTTTTATTCTGGCTGAAATTAGGTTTGATTAGCTTTGGCGGGCCTGCTGGGCAAATTTCTATCATGCACCAAGAGCTGGTAGAGCGGCGGCGCTGGATTTCTGAGCGGCGATTTCTGCATGCGCTGAATTACTGCATGGTCTTGCCCGGCCCCGAGGCGCAGCAGCTGGCGACATATATCGGCTGGCTGATGCACAAAACCCGTGGTGGCATAGCTGCGGGCCTGCTATTCGTTTTGCCATCCTTATTTATTCTGATTGCGCTTTCATGGGTCTATATCGCCTTTGGCAATCTGCCCTTGGTGGCGGGATTGTTTTACGGGATTAAGCCTGCGGTTACGGCGATTGTGCTGCAAGCTGCTCATCGCATTGGCTCTCGGGCGCTTAAAAACAATACGCTGTGGGCGATTGCCACCGCATCTTTTATTGCCATATTTGCTTTAAAACTGCCTTTTCCCGTGATTGTGGCGGTGGCCGCTTTAGTTGGCTATATCGGTGGGCGTATGGCCCCTGAGCAGTTTAGTCTGGGCGGTGGCCACGGTAAGGCTGATCTCTCTTTTGGCCCTGCGCTGATTGATGACGACACGCCAACGCCAGAACATGCGCGTTTTCGTTGGGCTGGCTTAATTAAAATCGCCATCGCAGGCCTGCTGCTTTGGCTGATTCCTATGGGGCTGTTACTCGCAAGCTACGGCTGGGAGCATACCTTTACACAAATGGCTTGGTTCTTTAGCAAGGCAGCCTTGTTGACCTTTGGTGGAGCGTATACGGTGCTGCCCTATGTGTATCAGGGGGCGGTGGATCATTATGGCTGGTTGCTGCCGGTGCAAATGATAGATGGATTAGCGCTGGGTGAAACGACCCCTGGCCCCTTGATTATGGTGGTGGCCTTTGTGGGATTTATTGGTGGCTACAGCAAGGGATTATTCGGGCCGGATAGCTTGTTTTGGGCGGGAGCGGCTGCGGCCACCTTGGTCACATGGTTTACCTTTTTGCCTTCGTTTATTTTTATTCTGGCCGGTGGGCCTATGGTGGAATCGACACATAACGATCTGAAATTCACCGCGCCGCTCACCGCCATTACTGCTGCCGTAGTTGGGGTGATTTTAAATCTGGCGCTGTTTTTCGGCTATCACGTGCTGTGGCCTAAAGGCTTTGCTGGCGCGTTTGATTGGATATCAGCGCTGATTGCTTTGGCTGCGGCAGTGGCTTTGTTCCGATATAAAATATCGGTGATTCATGTGATTTTGGTGTGCGCTTTGCTGGGGCTGGTTTTGAAGATGGGGTCAGTTCTATAAAGTAGAAAATATAGTAATCACTTAGGCATGCAAGTTAAACCTTGAACCACAGAGTAAAACGAGGGCACAGAGGTACTCAGAGAAAACCATCTAATTGTGGATTTTCTCTGTGAAACTCTGTGTCCTCTGTGCTCTCTGTGGTTTAAGAATTAGCGCTCTATCTATTGATGGTATGGATTCATTTTTTTAAAAAGTTGCGCAAATGAGCGACTTACACCCGAGCGGTAGTCTTGGATGTTTTCCTCCTCCGCCAGCTCCGCCTGATCGCAAAAAAGCTCAGTGCAAAGCCGGTAATGGTTAGCCCCATGGCGACGATGGAGGTGCCGCGTAAGAGGCTGTTGTTAAAATCCTCGCCCTCGCTGTAATCCATTACATGTAAACGCCAGAAAAAGTCGTAAATCACCCACGCTTCGTTGCGGGCAGCTAATAGCTCGCCGCTCTGGCCGTCAAAGTAAAAACGGCTTTGCAGCGCATCATCAAATTGTGCCACCCATACATTTTGGCGGGCAGAAAACTCGTGCACCATGCCAAGGCGGCGCGGGGCTTCTTTGATCTTAACCACGTCGAGCAGCTTACCTTCGCCTTTATAGATACTGCGGGCAAACTGGCTGATATTGCTGGCACTGGCTGCCGTGACTGCACCGCCTGCCGCGCTCAAGACCAGCTCTTCTTTTTCAAAACGTAGTTTAAGTGCTGGGCCGGTGGCCGTGGCGATGCTTTGCACGCCGAGCAAAGCGCCTTTATCAGTGGGCATGGGGCCGATCTGGGCTGCCCAATTGGTAGGTAGTGGCTGGCGTGGTTTTTCCATCACTTCGCCGCATTTAATCCACTCCTGAAAAGGCAGCCAGGCAAACAGCAGCCCGCCCAGCATCCATGCCAAAACCTGAAATGCCACTAGATAGCCTATCCAGCGATGCCAGCGAAAAAATTGTGCGGTGAGTGTCATTATGTATCTCTGTGCGGGAGTTTTTTAGTTCTTATTTTTTTAGAACAGTTAAAGTTGTGCTCTAGTCTGAGTTTGAAGTTGTACTTATATTTTAATTATGCCGCGGTAAAGCCGTAGAAATCACCGCAGCTAAGGCAATAAGCACCGCTGAAATCCACAGGCAAGCGGCTAATCCTGCGTTTTGAAACACCCAGCCAGATAATACCGTGCCCAGTAAGCGCCCCATGGCATTACTCATGTAGTAAAAGCCGACATCGAGCGATGCGCCGTCGTCTTTGGCATAGCTGACAATTAAATAGCTATGCAGCGATGAATTAATGGCAAATAAAACGCCAAATAAGAGTAAACCGCCAACAATAATAAGCTGCAAATTTTGCCCGTAGCTGATGGCGATTGCGATGCCTGCTGGCACAAGGGCTAGCGGTAAAGCCCAGATAAAAGCGCTTTTGCCATCGGGCACTTGGCCGGATGTTTTACCAGTCAAATAGGGGGCCAAGGATTGCACCACGCCATAGGCAATCACCCATGCTGCAAAGAATGAACCGACATCAAGGTGATTCCAGCCTAGTGTTTGCGATAAAAACACCGGTAAAGCCACCACAAACCATACATCACGTGCGCCAAATAAAAAAAGCCGCGCTGCGGATAAAACATTCACCGACCTACTTTTAGAAAAAACCTCACTGAACTTGGGCTTATTCTTGGCCTTACCTAAGTCTTCTTTAAGCGTGATCACGCTGGCCAGCCATACTAAGAGTAATAAACTCGCCATCAGTAGCACAGCGCCGCCAAAGCCAAGCAGGGTGAGCAAAACCCCTCCTAGAAAAAATCCCACGCCTTTGAGTGCGTTTTTAGAGCCAGTTAACAGTGCTACCCATTGATAAAGCTTGCCTTCTGCACCTGCAGGCACCAGTGTTTTAATGCTGCTTTTAGCGCTCATTTTATTTAAATCTTTGGCGATTCCAGATATTGCTTGCGCCGCCATCACCCAAGGCACGGTGAGCATGGTCGTGGGGACGGTGAGTGCCAGCAGGGCAAACACTTGCAGGCCAAGGCCGATATTCATGGTTTTATTTAAGCCAATCCTAGCACCCAGCCAGCCCCCGATCAGATTGGTGATCACGCCAAAAATCTCGTAAAACAAAAACAGCATGGCGAGGCTGAGTGGTGAAAATCCAAGCTGATGAAAATGCAAAACCACCAGCATCCGCAGCGCACCATCGGTGAGGGTGAAGGCCCAGTAATTACCGGTGATGATCAAATATTGGCGGATTTGCGGAGAGAACATGGTTATCCAAAAGAGTAGGGTGGGCACGCCTTTGTGCCCAGGCGTGCAGTGAATTAGATCGACGCGCGCAATAGGCTCGCGCGGGTATTTCTATGCTGATAAATCTCGCCCCACCAGCCTCACCAACTCTGCAGTGCGATTCACATAGCCCCATTCATTGTCGTACCAGGCATAGAGCTTGAGCTGCGTGCCGTTGATCACCATGGTAGAGAGCGCGTCGATGATGGATGAGCGCGCGTCGCCTCGGTAGTCGATGGATACCAGTGGGCGCTCTTCATAGCCCAGAATATCTTTCAGGTAGGTTTCGGATGCGGCTTTTAGCAGGCCGTTGACTTCCTCTACGGTGGTGGCGCGTTCCAGCTCAAATACACAATCGGTGAGCGATGCATTGGTTAATGGCACGCGCACGGCATGGCCGTTTAAGCGGCCCTTAAGCTCAGGGAAAATCTCAGTAATGGCGGTGGCTGATCCGGTGGAGGTGGGGATCAGGCTGGCGCCGCAAGAACGGGCGCGGCGCAGGTCTTTGTGCGGCGCATCGATAATCGTTTGAGTATTGGTCAGATCATGAATGGTGGTCATGCTGCCGTGACGGATGCCGATCTGCTCGTGAATCACTTTTACGACCGGAGCCAAGCAATTGGTGGTGCAGCTGGCGGCCGTCACAATGTGGTGCTGGGCTGGATCATAAAGATGATCATTCACCCCAACCACCACATTTAAGACTCCGGCTTCTTTGACTGGCGCGGTGACGACTACGCGTTTTACACCTTGATCCAGATAGGCCTGCAGCAACTCTACTTTACGCATTTTGCCCGAAGCTTCGATGACCACATCGCAGCCCGACCAATCGGTGTCGCTAATTGCTTTATTGTGGCTGACTTTAATCCGCTGTTCGCCAATGATGATTTCATTTGCAGTTGCTTCAGCATTATGCGCAAAGCGCCCGTGTACCGAATCAAAGTTAAGTAAATGCGCCAAGGTGGCCGCGTCGCCTGCCGGATCGTTGATCTGCACAAACTCAATATCGGGCCAGCCCCAGGCGGAGCGCAGCGTTAAGCGGCCCATACGGCCAAAGCCGTTAATTCCTACTTTGATAGTCATTTTTCTTCCTTTTGGCCTATTTCATCAAGGCGCAGCTTTAGGGCCAGATTGTCTAATTTATCGATAGGTAAGGAGGTAAAAACATCGATTCGGCGTTTTAACATCAGCATGGTGTTAAAAAAGGCTTTGCTTTGAGCGGCTTCGTCCGCTCCTTCAGCCGGTGAAGCAATACCCCAATGGGCCAGTGTTGGCTGGCTTTGCCATAGCGGGCAGGCTTCACCGGCGGCTGAATCACAGAGCGTAAAGATAAAATCCATTTGGGGTGCATCCGCCACGGCAAATTCTGCCCAGCTTTTACTGCGTAGATGAGCCGTTGGAACGCCTGCATGCTCCAGTGTGGCGAGTGCCAGTGGGTTGAGCTGCCCACTTGGCCGACTGCCTGCGCTATAAGCTTTAAAGCGCGTCTGGCCTACATGATTATTTAATAGTGCTTCTGCCATTTGGCTTCGAGCTGAGTTGCCGGTGCAAATAAATAGAACGTTATAAATTTTGCTCACGCTTTTCTCCGTATTACTAGGGTCTGTTGGTGTTTCATTCACGGCTGCGTTAGCTACAGTTTTGGGGCTGAACAAAGAAAAATTGCGACATGGCACGAGTACCATTAGCGATTTTTAACGTAGTGCAGCCCCAAAAATGCAGTCAACCCTCTGCGTGCGAGGGTTTTTCCTCGCTCAGCGCAATTGTGAATGAAACGTCAACAGACCCTATGGCATGCCGGTTTGGTAAGAATAACTATATATTATTTCAAATGTTATTGTATAGTTGAAATATGGAAAAATTAATTGCAACCTCTATTTTTGAATCCTTGTCGTCAGCTGTGCGGCTGGATGCTTATCGACTCTTGGTTAAGCAGGGGCCGGGCGGTATGGTGGCGGGCGAGATTGCCAGCGCACTTTCTTTACCTGCATCCAATATGTCCTTTCACTTAAAAGCGCTGACGCAATCAGGCTTACTGACGGTGGAGCAGGAAGGGCGTTATTTGCGCTATCGGGCCAATATGAGCCTGATGGTGGATTTAATTGCCTATCTAACGGATGAGTGTTGCGGTGGCCAGCCAGAGCAATGTGTCGAGCTGCGCGTTGCCGGTGGCTGCAAGTCTTAATAAAGTGCTTCTATCTATAAAGAGTAAAATCTTGTCTACTTCATCGACTATAAAATCAGCCGCTTCGATGAGCGTGTTTGAGCGCTATCTTACGCTGTGGGTGTTTATTTGCATCGTAGTGGGGATTGGCCTTGGGCAGCTTTGGCCCGCGCTATTTCAAGCCATTGGCAGCATGGAAATCGCCAAGGTGAATCTGCCGGTGGGCTTATTGATCTGGATTATGATTATTCCCATGCTGATTAAGGTTGATTTCTCGGCCTTGAATGAGGTTAAAAATCATCTGCGTGGCATCGGCGTAACGCTCTTTGTAAACTGGTTGGTGAAACCTTTTTCAATGGCTTTTCTGGCCTGGCTGTTTATTCGTCATTTATTTGCGCCACTTTTGCCTGCCGAGCAACTTGATAGCTATATTGCGGGCCTGATTTTATTGGCGGCCGCACCGTGTACGGCCATGGTGTTTGTCTGGAGTAAACTCACCCAAGGTGACCCCTTGTTTACCCTTAGCCAAGTGGCTTTAAACGATAGCATTATGGTGCTGGCTTTTGCTCCGCTCGTGGCATTTTTGCTCGGTATTTCGGCCATCACCGTACCGTGGGCCACACTCATTACCTCGGTGCTGCTCTATATTGTGATGCCCGTGACCCTTGCCCAGCTTTTGCGTAAATTATTGCTAGGGCAAGGGCAGGCGGTGTTTGATCGCTGCATGGCTAGCATCGGCCCTTGGTCTATTAGCGCCTTATTGGCGACCCTGCTGCTCTTGTTTGCATTTCAGGGTGAGGCAATTTTGCGCCAACCCTTGATTATTGCCCTGCTGGCCGTGCCGATCTTGATTCAAGTGCTATTTAACTCTGGCTTGGCTTATTGGCTGAACCGTGTGGTGGGCGAAAAACACAATATTGCCGGGCCATCAGCGCTCATTGGCGCATCAAATTTCTTTGAGCTTGCTGTGGCTGCTGCGATTAGTCTATTTGGTTTTCATTCTGGCGCGGCGCTGGCCACGGTGGTGGGTGTATTGATTGAAGTGCCTGTGATGTTGCTGGTGGTGAAAGTAGTAAATCGCAGCAAGCCTTGGTATGAGAAAAAGGCGGTGATTGAGCTTTGAGCTTTGAGCTTTGTGCGTTAGGGCTTGGCCTTAATGCTGTGTTTTTATGGGCTGCGCGGTGTGAGGGAGATTACACATGTTTTTATACTTTTTGCATGATTGAGCTAAAAAATCATAATTTATCCTTAAAAAAATGCTTATTTTTCAGAATTAATGGTTTTTTATTTAGAACGAGGCTAAGCAGCTGTTTTGGCTTGGCCGGCTTAAGCCACCATCCGACGGGAGGGGCAATTGCTGGGTTTAGTTAAGTCTAGAGTGGATTAATACTTATTTGAATAGGAGTTAAATCATGCCCACCCAGCTGCTTGCGCTTGGTGTGATCGGCGTGCGTTTATATGAACGTATTTTGACATCTCAGGCACAGTATTCGAATGAATTAGCGGATCACGTTGTTGATGAAATTAACTATTACCTGCCTATGGCACCTTTGAAAGAAAAAACTTTATTGTTTCACTTGGCTTGCGAAATTCATGTGGCTCTAGAAGAGTGCGATGAAAAAATTAATACAATTGCAGGTCGTCATCAGGCTGCGGTGATTGTGGCTGGCTTAATTGCTCAATCTAAGCGCTTTTCTTACCTATACCATGACTAAATTAGACTGTTTTTATAATCTGATTTGGCTATTTCTTCAAGTGTAGCTTGGTCGCTTATTTTTAGATGTTTGTAATGCCATTGATTAGAATGAATCGTAGATGAGCTGCGAGAGGGTGTTTTGCGTCTGTGGGTTTTTTTTAAAGCTACTTTGAATAATTTAACATTCAAAAGTAAAAAAATAGGAATGTTCTTAGGCAATATGTAGCGGTCAATTGCCATTTTTAGGGGTATGCTAGCAACGCCCATTCTGGAGGCTAAAGGCGAACTGATATGCGTATACGTAGTTCTGATTTGATCGAACCTCTGGCAGCAATCCTGGCGATGGGGGCGCTAATCTGGTTGGGTTTAATGATTATGGCACCGTTTCTAGCTTCGGTTATTTGGGGGGCCATTTTGGTTTATACCACCTGGAAACCTTATCAATGGTTAGTCAAGCTTTGCAGAGGAAGCCGTTTTAGCGCTGCTTTGCTATTAATGGGGGCCTTACTGACTTTCTTAGTGCTTCCTTTGTTGATGGCTGGCTTTGAATTTGCGAGCCAAGCGGCTACCTTAATTAAAACCATTAGCCAGCAATTTCAAGTGGGCTGGCCAAGTTTGCCTGCTTGGATTAGCACATTTCCCTATCTGGGTGAGTGGGTGAATGGTTTTTGGATTCAATTAGGCCAAGGTGATCCTGCCTTATTGGAGCGTATTCGGGGTTTGAGTGGCCCAGTGGCTTCGGGGCTATTACATTTTGGTGGGATTGTGGGGGGGGGATTTTTATTATTGGTTTTGAGCTTGATTGTGGCCTTTTTCTTTTATCTGCATGGTGAAAATGCGGCTGCATGGCTAAAAGGCATGATGTGGCGTATTGCAGGCGAGAAGGGTGGATCACTCCTCAATGTGGCAGCAGGCACAGTGAGAGGTGTAGTGTATGGCTTCTTGGGCACGGCTTTGGTGCAAGGCGTTTTAGCTTGGTTTAGTTTCTTTATTGCGGGCGTGCCTAATTCTCTGACTTTGGGTTTTGCGAGCTGCTTTCTTTCTATTTTACCGGGTGGCCCGGGGCTGATTGGTTTACCTGCAGCGGCTTGGCTTTATTATCAAGGCCATACTGGTTGGGCCATTTTTATGGCGATCTGGATGATTTTTGTAGTGGGCACTGCAGATAATGTGGTGAAGCCGCTCTTTATTGGTCAAGAAAGCGATTTGCCATTTATTTTGATTTTGTTTGGTGTGCTAGGTGGTGCTTTGGCTTTTGGTTTGCTGGGGGTCTTTCTGGGGCCGACTTTACTGGCGGTGTGCTATGCACTGCTGGGCAGCTGGGTTCGGGGTGGTACCGAGGTTGATGCAGATAAGGTTTAAATTTTTTGAGTAAAAAAAGGCACCGTTTAGATTTCGGTGCCTTTTTTAATTATTTGATTTCGAAAATTTTGCCAAAATTGGCAATTTCTAAAACCGCTTTTACTGTGCCTCTACAGTTGACCAGAGTGACCTTGCGGCCATTTGCTCGCTCGTTGAGTAAGAGCAACATACCTAAGGCGGCGGAGTCCATATAGTCGACCGCGCTAAAATCCATTTCAAGCTCAGTAAGCCCTGGGGTTTCTAATGCTGCAGTAGTGGCTTGTTTAAATTCGCGGTGCGATTCAAACGTAAAATTGCCGTTCAGCATAATGCGGCCTTTATGATCGTCAATTTTGGTGCTGGTTTGCATGGTTTGGTCCCTCGTTGATCTTGACTTAGTCTAGCACTCTGGGAGACTTTCTTTCGCCCGACAGCAGCCAGAGCTTTTACTTCACCCTCATTGTAGAGATGCATTTTGGTTTTTGCTGGTATTGATACCCTACCGTTGATTAGCTGATGCCGTAGCGTTGTTTTGTTTTACGAAAAAACTCTTGTAATTGCAAACCTCGACCATTGATGGGATCTAATTCATGAATGCGTAGCAGGTAATCGTTGCTCAGCTGCATCCATTCCTGATGCCAGCCATGCTGATTGGTATAGGCAAGCAGAGCGTTCACGGTATTGAGCAGCACTTGTATATTGCCCGGCATATCTGTGGCTGCCCGGATAAATAATTCGGCGGCCCCAGCTAGGTCACCACTGCGCGCTAGTTTTACTGCTTCATTATTTAGGGCAACAATACTGGCGCTATTTTCTTTGATGAGTTGCTCGGCTTGATCTTGCTGGCCCTGCTGTCGGTAAAGTGAGGTGATTTTTGCGGCTAATGTTAAATCATCATGGCTGTTTTTAAGCAGATTACGCACCACGATTTCCGCCAGAGCACCTTGTTGCTGATTAAAGCAGGCTTTGGCTAGCGCCATGCCTACGGTAACTGAAGGTGGCAGTGTGAGCTGCACTAATTGAGCAAGCGCTGTTCTGAGCAGATTCTGGGCTTTTTCAGTTTCACCCGTTTGCATGTAGATGTCAGCATCAAGGGCATCGGCGAGCACACTGACCTGAGGGTCTTTAAAGTCTTTACGCACTTCTTCAACGGTCAGTTTTGCCGCAGCCACATCACCCCGGCTAATTTGTATATCAGCCAGTTGCCCGTAATCGGCAGGATTACGCAAAAACGAATGGCGGGAGATTCTAACGGTTTCCAGCATCGCGCTTTCTGCTGTGGCTAAATCTCCGCTTCTTAAAGCAAGCTCACCAAGCTGGCGTTGTCTGGTGGCGATATAGGGCGACTTATTTAGTGCGCGTTTAAGCGTGTCCTGCGCTGCTTGATCTTCACCCATGGCCTGTTGTGTGCGGGCCAGCCAGTCATAGGCTTCCAGTGCGTGCGCATGGCTGCTGATTATCGCTTTAAACAGGGCTAAGGCTTCTGCATAGTTTTTGAGTTGATACAGGGCTTTGCCAAGCGCCATTTTGGCCCAAGGCAGCTCTTGTTCTACTAGTAGCTGTCTGCATTCATCCCGAACACTGATCCAATCTCCAATACGCAATAAAAGATGAATTTTGAGGCGTAAAAAATCCAAGGTGTATTCGGCGCTGGTGTTGGCGGCTTTGCTGCAAAGCTGGATAGCATTTAAGAAATCATGCGCCATGATGGCGTCATCGACTAATTTAAAGCGCACTTTCTTTTGCAAAGCGCTGAGCACCCTGCTGTAAAGCATTTCGCCGGTGAATGGTTTGAGCAAAATGGCGTCGGGTGATTGCTCGGCCGCCCCCAGCACTTTTTGCGCGCCGCGTTCGGCTGTTGTGATAATAAAGATGCAAGACGCTTTGAGTAAATCGAGTCTGCGTGCTTCATCAAATAAAAACAAGCCATCCTGACCTTTGCCTAAATCATATTCGCAAAGGATAAGCTCGTATTTAAGCTTTTTCATGCAGGCTAGGGCTTCAGTGCTACTACTGGCATGATCGATATGGCTGGTGCCGTATTGACCTAATGTCATGCCAATGGTGCGACGTATTTCTGCCATGGGGTCGATAAGCAGTACGCGCAAAGTGGCCACGTCGGGTACTCCACTGGCCGCTTTACGCTTGGCTGTGGCAGAGGAGATAACCGAGAAGGCGCTTATTTTTTCAGCCATAGTTTGAGGCTTAGTTGTCCGTTGTAAAACGTATAAACCCCCGCTGATTTATGGCGGGGAGGGCTTATAGTTCAAGAGTAAATCAAAGTAAGCACTTTGCCCATATAAGGCGGCCATTCTTAGAGTACGGTTAGTTTGGCATAAGCCACCGCCAGCCATTTAGAGCCTGCCTCCGCAAAATTCACCTGCACATTGCCGCTTGAGCCGCCTTCATGATCGGTAACCACGCCTTTACCAAATTTTGGATGCGCTACATTCATGCCGATGGCCAAGCCATGCTCTGGCGTAGGAGCTTTAATTTTGCTGGTGAGCGTGGCAGGGCCGGAATAACCTTGCGGGGCATAACCGCGATTTAAGAATTTTAATAGTTGCTGCGGAATCTCTTGCATAAAGCGGCTGGCGACGGCATAGCGCGTTTGCCCATGCAGCATACGGCTTTGCGCAAGGGTGATGTAAAGGCGGCGGCGGGCGCGTGTAATCGCCACATACATCAGGCGGCGTTCTTCTTCCACCGCGCTGGCATCATTCATGCTGTTGTCGTGCGGGAATAAGCCTTCTTCAAGGCCGCATAAAAATACCGCATGAAATTCCAGCCCTTTGGAGGCGTGTACCGTCATCAGCTGGAGCGCTTCTTCGTGCGCGCCTGCTTGATGATCTCCCGCTTCTAAGCTGGCATGCGACAAGAAGGCGATGAGGTTGTTTTCGTCTTCTTGCACAAAATTGGTGGCGGCATTAATCAACTCACCCAAGTTGGCAAGCCGCTCCTCGCCTTCTTTATCTGCTTGGTAATGCGCGCGTAAGCCAGATAGATCGAGCATCATATCCACCAGCTCGGGCATGGCAAGGCCGGTGGCTTGGGATCGCATACTTTCGATGGTTTCGGCGAATTTCTTAACTGCCGCGGCCCCGCGGCCAGCGCCGCCAGAGCAGGCTGCTTGCCAGAGGCTGGTGCCTGCATTGCGGGCGTTTTCTTGAATGCTTTCGATGGTGCGCGCACCGATGCCACGAGTCGGAAAATTGATGACGCGTAGCAAGGCATTATCGTCGCTTGGATTAGCAATTAAGCGCAAATAAGCTAAAGAATGCTTAATTTCTTGGCGTTCAAAAAAGCGTAACCCCCCATAAACCCGATAAGGTACGCCCGCAGTAAATAAGGCGTGCTCAATTACGCGTGATTGAGCGTTGGCACGATAAAGAATCGCAATGTCATTGGCGTGATTGCCTTCTCTGATCAGTGTTTGCGCTTCTTCTACAATAAATGCGGCTTCTTCAAAATCTGTTGCGGCTTCAAAAACCCGAATTGGCTCGCCAGCAGGTTCGCTGGTCCATAATTCTTTGCCTAAGCGGCTGCGGTTATTACTAATAACGGCATTGGCTGCTTCTAAGATATTGCCTTGCGAGCGGTAATTCTGCTCTAAGCGAATCACATGTTTAACGGCGAAATCGCTTTGAAAATCATGCATATTGCCGACATTTGCGCCACGGAATGCATAAATGGATTGGTCATCATCGCCAACAGCAAATAACGCATTATTCTGGCCGGCTAAAAGCTTTAACCAAGCATATTGCAGTTTATTGGTGTCTTGAAATTCATCGACTAAAATGTGGCGGAAACGACTTTGATAATGCTCACGTAAAGATTCGTTTTTAGAAAGTAATTCGTAACAGCGTAGTAATAATTCAGAGAAATCAGCTACACCTTCCCGTTGGCATTGTTTCTCATATTCTTCATAAATTAATCGCAGCATGCGCGAATAATCATCCCAAGCGTCTACATCACTTGCGCGCCGGCCATTTTCTTTATGACCATTAATATATTGCTGAACTACTTTTGCCGGATATTTTTCATCATCAATATTTAATGCTTTCAATATTCGCTTAATTGCTGAAAGCTGCTCGGCAGAATCTAAAATTGCAAAAGCTTCGGGTAAGCCGGCATCCCGCCAATGTAAACGCAGCATTCGATTACATAAGCCATGAAATGTGCCAACCCATAATCCACGCGGATTAAGCGGCATCATGGAGGTAATACGTACCAGCATTTCTTTGGCGGCTTTATTGGTAAAAGTAACTGACAATAAACCGGCCGGGCTGCATTGCCCGGTGGATAAAAGCCAGGCAATACGTGTGGTGAGCACGCTTGTTTTGCCGCTGCCTGCACCGGCCAGGATGAGCGCGTGTTCCGGCGGTAATTCTACGGCGGCGGCTTGTTCTGGATTAAGTTTTTCGGTGAGGGGATGCGGCATGGCAATGATTCACAGGTAAAGAGGAGGGATTGTACAGCTGAATACAAACAAGGCAGCCTAAGCTGCCTTGTTTGGTGATGCATGCAAAGCGTCAATACTTTATAAAATTACACGGATACTGAGTGGTTTCTTTTTCTTTTTAAAAGCACTTTTGGCAACAGCGTCAGGTTTTTTCTAATCCGCTATTTGCTTAAAGATCGCTTATAGAACAAGGCACTACGGAGTTATTCGTCATTTCATAAAAGCATATTGATTAGGCGATGCGTAATTCTTCTAATGAGCGACCTGTTGCCAGGAATTCAATTGCCCATTGTGGCTTACGGCCGCGGCCAGTCCATGTTTGTTCTGCATCAGCTGGATTGCGGAATTGTGCTTTAGCTGTAGAAGCTGCTTTTTTAGCTGCTTTTTTGTCGCTGCTTGTGCCTAAAACATCAGACAACGAGAAGCCTTTAGAAGCAACTAGGTTTTGCAGTTCAGCAATCAGGTTTTGCTTTTCTGATTCTTTACGGCGAACAATTTCAACTTCCAGGTTTTTCTTGAGTTCAACTAAGTCGCTATAGCTCAGTGGGGAAAGATCAATCATGGTAATTCTCCTTGGGTCTTTGAATTGGGGTACTCCACCGAACGGATTATGGATATCTATTCTCCACAATTCAAGCTTTCTTAATTACCTAGCCAAAGATTTACTGAATTTAGATCTTTTTCAGACAATTCTCCGCTGGTTGCTGCCAATTGTAGGCGGGCATACAAATAGGTGTAACGCGCTACGGTAAGGTCATAACGAGTAGAGAAATAAGTTTGTTCGGCATTAAGTACATCAATCGTGGTACGTACACCTACTTCACGGCCTAATTTAGTTGATGCTAATGATGATTCACTCGATTTAAGCGCTTGCTGTAAAGCGACAATTTGCGCTGCACCTGAACTCACGCCTAAAAAAGCTTGTTTAGTGAATTGCGCTGTATCACGGCGGCTTGCTTCTACTGTTTGACGCTGTTGTTCTTTTTTTGCAAGTGCTTCACGTAATTTGGATGAACGATCTCCGCCGGTATACAAAGGAATTGATAATTGCAAACCAATTTGGCCAGAGCCTGCACGATCTAATCCACCCGATTTGGATATGCCGCCTGAATTCCAAGTATCACCATAACCAGCAGTTAAATCGAGAGTCGGGGAGCTTTCTAAGCGGTATTTATCAATTTCGCGCACGGCAATATCTAAGCCTAATTGCTGACCTGCAATCACTAAGCTGCCATTTTCGCTACGCTGCAGCCAAGTGCTCATATCATTGGGTTGCGGAGGAGTGGGTTGCTGGCGATTACTAATAGGCTTGAGATTACTTGGATTAAGCTGAGTCAGTTGCTCATAAGCATTGCGTTTAATGGCCATATCATTATGTGCAGCAATTTCGGCTGAGTTGATTGCATCAAAACGGGCCTGTGCTTCATCGGTGTCGGTAATGGTGGACACGCCAACTTCAAAGGATTTTTTTGCTTGGGCAAGCTGCTGGGCTACGGCTTCTTTTTGCGCTTTGGTTTGTTTTACTTTCTCTTCGCTACCCAGAACTTCAAAATAAGCTTTAGCTACGCGCAAAATTAAATCCTGCTCGGCTACCCGAAAAATTACTTCAGCTTGTTCGGTTTGCTTTTTTAACTGATCAGCACCTGCAAATGCTTCTGCACGGTAAATAGGCTGGATAAGGCTTAGTTTATAGCCATAGTTGTTGCCATTTTTGGTCGTGCTGTCCTGGTTTTCAGGGCTGTATTTTGTTTGTTCCCGATTGGCATCGCCAGATAAAGTAATACGCGGTAGTAATAAGGCTTTACCTTGTTCGGCTTTCTCTCTGCCCGCATCAAGCCCTGCACGTGCAGCGGCAAAATTGGCGTCATATTTTTGCGCGGCATGCCAGGATTCAAGTAAATCAGCAGCAAAAAGCGGTTGGGAAAGAATGGCCATGCTCAGTGCAATTAAGGTTTTCTTCATTATTAGCTTCTCAGGTGTCTGTTGAATGAGATGTTAAATATCTTGTCCATGCGAGAAAGTCTTTTCAAGTACAACTATTACTTGAAGGAAAATATTCGCTAGTGTTCGTGCTTAAAAAGGGGGCTTGCCTTGGCAAAAGTAATATCCCCCTTCTTTTGTTAAAAATTGTCGTAATTTCGTATGATTTATGTCGCTTCTTTGTTTGTTGGCGGGCTGAGCCTAAACCATGCTGCATATAAAGCCGGTAAGAACAAGAGCGTTAACACGGTGGCCACAAACAAGCCGCCCATAATGGCAATCGCCATCGGCCCCCAGAAAGTGTCGCGCGTTAGTGGAATCATGGCCAGAATCGCAGCTGCTGCGGTCAGCATAATCGGCCGAAAGCGTCTGACTGCCGATTCAATGACCGCCGTCCAAGCATCGTCGCCTGCTGCGCGGTCTTGCTCAATCTGATCCATCAGAATCACTGAATTGCGCATAATCATGCCTGAAAGCGCGATCACGCCCAACATCGCCACAAATCCGAAGGGAGCTTGAAACAGGAGTAAGGAAATCGCCACGCCGATCAGGCCCAGTGGTGCGGTGAGCAGCACCATAATCATGCGCTGGATACTTTGCAGTTGCAGCATCAGCAGTGTCATCACGACCAGTAGCATCAGTGGCATGACTTTATTGATTGATTTTTGCCCCTTTGCCGATGACTCGAGTGTGCCGCCAGTTTCAATATGATAACCCTGAGGCAGCTTGGCTTCGATTTCCCGCACCTTAGGCATGAGCGCATTGCTCACATCGGGGGCTTGGGCGCTTCCTGCCACGTCGGCACGCACCGTGAGCGTGGCGACCCGATTACGTCGCCAGATCAGGCTCTCTTCGTTCTCCAGTTGCAAAGTAGCCAGTTGTGAAAGCGGTACAAATTGCCCTGATGGCAAAGGCACACGCAGGTCTTTTAAGAAGTCGAGGCGGGTACGCTCGCTGCTGGTGAGGCGGGTGACTACATCGATGCTCTGATCGGCTTCACGGTATTGCGTGGCGGTAATGCCGGAGACGGCCATTTGCAGGTACGTTGCCAGCTCTTGCGAAGTCAGCCCCAGTTGGCGTAAGCGATCTTGTTTGGTGAGTAAACGGACTACTTTTACTTTTTCTCCCCAATCGGTATGGACTTGCCGGGTATGCGGATTTTTGCGCATCACATCGGCCAGCTCAGTGGCGATGCGATTGAGCACTACCGGATCAATGCCACTAATACGAAATTGCACCGGATAGCCTACAGGTGGGCCGTTTTCTAGGCGTGTGACGCGGCCACGCACTAGAGGGAAGTCGTCGGCAAATTTTTGGCTCAGGCGCTTATAGACGTGCTCCCGTACCTTCTCGTCTTTGGTCATAACGGTGAGCTGGCCAAAGTTTAAATTTGGCATTTGCTCATCGAGCGGCAGGTAGTAACGCGGTGAGCCTACGCCGATATAGCTGGTGACATGCGCAACATCGGGATCTTTGATCGCGATGGCCTCCATGCGTTTAACTTCGCGCTCGGTGGCTTCATACGAGGCGGTATAGGGCAGCCACATATCGACCATCAGCTCGGGCCTTGCCGAGGCTGGGAAGAATTGTTGAGGGATAAATAGAGCAAAGGTTGCCACGGCGACCAGAAACGTGCCCAGGGTGGCTGCAATCACCGTTTTACGCCAAGTGACGCACCACGTTACCAGCTTTCGAAAACGCGCATAAAAACCGCCCTGATAGATATCGTGCTCTTCATGGCGCGGGGTTTCTGGCAGCAGGTGATAGCCCATAAAGGGCGTAAACACCACGGCCACAATCCACGACAGCACAAGGGCAATACCAATCACCGCAAAAATAGAGAAGGTGTATTCACCCGCGTCCGATTTAGCCAGCCCCACAGGTAAAAAGCCCGCAGCGGTAATCAGTGTGCCGGTCAGCATAGGAAAAGCGGTAGAGGTATAGGCAAAGGTGGCGGCTTCAAAGCGGCTCCAGCCCTGCTCTAATTTAAGCGCCATCATTTCTACGGCAATAATGGCGTCATCTACCAAAAGCCCAAGCGCAATAACGAGCGCGCCCAGCGAAATCCTTTGCAGCTCCAGATTAAAAATATTCATGCCCAGAAAGGTGAGCAGCAGCACCAGCGGAATCGATAAAGCCACCACAATCCCGGTACGCCAGCCTAGGCTTAAAAAGCTCACCGCCAAGACAATCACCACGGCTTCCAGTAAGGACTTCATAAAAATGTGGATGGCGTTTTTAACCACGGCAGGCTGGTCTGAAATGGTATGAATTTCGATGCCTACTGGCAGATTGCTTCTGATTTGGGCTAAGGATGCGTCAATTTGCTGGCCCATCTTTACGACATCGCCACCTTTACGCATCGAAATACCCAGGCCAACCGCATCTTGTCCCTGATAGCGCATTTTGGTTTGCGGTGGATCGATAGTGGCGCGAAATACCTGTGCGATATCGCCCAGCAAAAAGGTTTTTCCTGCCACTGTAATTGGCAGGCTGCGCAGGTGGTCTACGGCATTAAAGCCGCCAGTCACGCGTAAATAAACGTGCTCGTCCTTGCCATCAATCGCACCTGCGGGAGTGACGGTATTGGTAGCCGCAATCACTTTATTAATTTGAAATGGTGAAATACCAAGGCTGGCTAGCTTTGCATTGGAGTATTCCACATAGATTTTTTCATCTTGCTGACCAATTAACAGCGCTTTATTCACATCAGGAATGCGTAGCAATTCAGTACGAGCCAGCTCGATATATTTTTTAAGCTCGGGATAAGTAAAGCCATCTCCGGTAAAGGCATAGAGATTGCCGTAGGTATCACCAAACTCATCATTAAAAAATGGCCCTGCCACACCGGGGGGGGGTTTTCCCTTGGCGTCGTTAATGCGTTTTCTGACTTGATACCAAGCATCGGTCACATGGTTTTTTTGATCTTCGTGCAGCATGATCGTGATCAGCGATTCACCACTGCGGGAATAACTTTTGGTGTAGTTGATGTAAGCAATGCCCTGTAAGGCTTCTTCCAGCTTATCTGTAACCTGCTGCTCCATTTCTGGCGCGCTGGCCCCGGGCCAGAAGCTTCTGACTACCATTGCTTTAAAAGTGAATTCCGGGTCTTCTTTCATACCCAGTTTGCCGTAGGCCAGAATACCGCCAAGGGTAAGCACCACCATCAGATACAGCACCAGTGACTGATGCTTAAGTGCCCAAGCGGATAAATTGAAGCGCTGCTGGCTGAGATCGGGTTTTTGCATGGTTTATTCCCCTTGCGCAGCGAGTAATTTGACTGCTTGCCCTTCGCGCAACAGATGCACACCTGCCGTGACGACTACATCGCCTGCTTTCAAACCTTTGACCTGCACTTGCTCGCCGTTTTTAGCCTGAGCATCAATTTGCGCATTAATCACCTTACTTTTCACGCGATTGCCTTCAACCAGCCAAACGCGCTGCTCTTTTGCTTTGCCGTAAATAGCGGTAAGCGGCAGAGTGGTGCTGCTTTCGGTATTGCTGGTCTGGCTGCTTTTTACTGTGGCGCTCATGCCCAGACGAATCTCATCAGAGGGCTTTTCTAAAGTCACCTTGGCGCGGTAAGTACGGCTGACCGGATCGGCAGCGGGAGAAACTTCGCGCACCTTGCCGCTAAATGTTTTGCCTGGCAGTGCCCAGAGGCTGATTTCTGTTTTTTGGCCGGGTTTTAAATCGCCACTGCGGGCTTCTGGCAAATCTACAAAGACTTCTACTTCACCGGCTTTGGCTAATTGCACAACGGGCTGCCCGGCGGCCAGCACCTGGCCCGGCTCGGCCAGCGTAGCGGTAATCACGCCATCGCTGGTCGCTAAGAGGGTGGTATAGCCCGCCTGATTTTGCGCAAGCTGCTGCTGGGACTGTGCTTGAACCAATTGTTTTTGCGCAGCAATGACGGCGGTCTGGCGGCGATCTACATCGGCTTGGCTAACAAACTTTTTAGCAAGCAGCTCTTGGGCGCGGGTGAGATCCAGCTTGAGCTGATTAAGCTGGCTGAGTGCTGATTCGGTTTGAGCTTTGGCGGCTGCGGCATTGAGCACCATATCTTGCGCATCAATTTTGGCTAGCGGCGTGCCGGTTTTAACTTCTGCACCAATATCCACCAAGCGGCTAATGAGCTTGCCTGGAATCCTAAACCCCAAGGCACTTTCCTGACGGGCGTGCAGCTCGCCGGAGAATTCGGCATGGCTATTGGCTGCGTTAGTAGCAAGAGTGATGGTGCGCACCGGACGAACTTCTTCTTGAGGCTTGGCTTCTTCCTTGCAAGCGCTTAGTAATGCTGCGCTGATTAATAGCAGGGGAATCGCTTTATTCATGTGCTTTGTCCTTGGGTGAGGCCATCAGGCCGTTAAGGAGGAGATCAAGGGTGGTGTTCAGAAATCTTTCAGGATCTAAAGCTTCAGGCAGGCAGTTGATCAGTGAGTGCTTCATCAGCATGGCGACAATAATCGGGGCAGAAATCACCTCAATGGCGTAATCGATATCGGCCACTCTGAATTCGCCGCTAGCGACCCCCCTTTCTAAAATATGCCTAAGAATTTTATTGCCAGGTACAACAAACTCTTCCTGATAAATTTTTGCAATCTGGGGAAAGTTACTACCCTCGGCAATCATCAGTTTGGGAAAAGCAGACAGCTGACTTTCCCCCATCGCCTGCCACCATGTTTGAAGCATGACCCGTAGTAAATCAGCCGAGCTGCCTTGAAAACTTGCAAGTAACTCATGGCCAATAGTAAGCTGCGGTAATAATATCTCACGCATCACCGCTTCGAATATCTCTTCTTTACCAGCAAAGTAAATATATGGCGTGCCGCTTGTTACTCCGGCAGCTTTGGCGATGTCGGCCATCTTGGTGGCGGCAAAGCCTTTACTTACAAATAAGCCCAGCGCAGCCTCTAAAATTTCCTGTGGCCGTGCTTCTTTTCTTCGGGTCCAGCGTTTGCACAACATGATGAACCTACAATTAATAAATAAATATTCATTTATTATTCTGCGGCTGTCCATTTTTGTCAAAAATAAAGCGCGGTCAGGCTCGAGACTGTTAGAATTCTGCTCGAGCCTTAGCAGCCTGCCGGTCTTTGCATCAGTCGGCTGCAAAATAACTTGATTGGCCCATATTTCAGCCATGTGTGATTAGATAGCGCCGTATTGGCGCTGAAAATACGGCAAAATCTGGCCTCAACCATGCAATTTTTCTATGAGCCGCCTAAGCCCGACAGGCTGCTAGCTTTTGGACACGCCATGACCACAATTACTCCGCAAGAAAAAGCCGAAATTCTCTCGGAAGCCTTGCCTTACATTCAGCGTTTTTTTGATAAGACCATCGTCATCAAATACGGTGGTAATGCAATGACCGAACCTGAGCTAAAAGAAGGGTTTGCCAGTGATGTGGTGCTGCTTAAATTAGTTGGGATGAACCCCGTTGTTGTGCACGGTGGTGGCCCGCAAATTAATGAATTGCTCGATCGTATCGGCAAAAAAGGCGAGTTTATCCAAGGCATGCGTGTGACTGATGCCGAAACCATGGATGTGGTAGAAATGGTTTTGGGTGGTCATGTGAACAAGGAAATCGTTTCCCTGATCAATAAGCATGGCGGTAAAGCGGTGGGCTTAACCGGCCAAGACGGGCACTTTATTAAGGCCCGTAAAATGTATCTGAAAGATAGCTCGGATGAGCTACTGGATATTGGTCAGGTGGGTGAAATTGAATCCATCGATCCAACCATCGTGGCTCACCTCGATGCGGGTGATTTTATCCCTGTAATCGCCCCGATTGGCGTGGATAGAAACGGCGAAAGTTACAATATCAATGCCGATTTAGTGGCTGGCAAGCTGGCCGAAGTGCTGCATGCTGAAAAACTGATCATGATGACCAATACGCCAGGCGTACTCGATAAGGAAGGTAATTTGCTTACGAAGCTCTCTGCCAAACGTATCGACGAGCTATTTGCCGATGGCACGATTTCGGGTGGCATGTTGCCTAAAATTTCATCAGCGCTGGATGCCGCCAAGAGCGGTGTGAACGCTGTGCATATTATTGATGGCCGTGTAAAACACGCGCTGCTGCTGGAAGTACTGACCGAGCAGGGCGTGGGCACGATGATTCGTGCTAAGTAAGTAATATTACACAGAGCTAAATCCTGAACCACATTAAAAAACAGAGTTTCACAGAGAAGCCCGCGCTGATGGGTTTTTCTGTGTGTGTGGTTTAAGGTTTTGCACTCTATCAATCAAAAACGTGTTGATTCTTGTTTTTTTGCGAAAAGTAATCTACGTCTTCCTTGCATGTTACGCTTGGCCTACTAAAGTTAAAGCTCAAGCCATCAGGGAGATGCCCGTATGAAAACAGCACGCCAGCTGCTCGCAGAAAAAGCTATAGATAATATTTTGTCAGTTACTCCGCAAGCTTCGGTTTATCAGGCTTTACAGGTGCTTGCAGAAAAAAATATTGGTGCATTGCTGGTGATGGAAGAAAACCACTTGGTTGGGATTTTTTCAGAGCGTGATTACGCCAGAAAAGTGATTTTGATGGGTAAGACTTCGGCAGGAACGCCGGTATCAGAAATCATGACGCGTAAATTACTCTGTGTGCCGCCATCGGCTACCATTGATGAATGTATGGCTATCATGAGCGAAAAACGCATTCGCCATTTGCCGGTTTTAGACGGTGATAAAGTATTAGGTGTGTTATCGATTGGCGATTTGGTGCGGGAAATTATCGAAGAACAAAAATTCACGATTGCCCAGCTAGAACACTATATCCATTCCTGAGCGGCACGCTTAGCCACCCAATGAGACCAGCATGGCTGGTCTTTTTTTACGTTGAAACAATGAAACCAGTCTGGATTTTTGATCTCGATAACACCTTGCATAATGCAGACTTACATGCTTTTCCGGTGATTAACCGGGCAATGACGGCTTATCTTTCCCAGCATTTACAGCTCAGCGAACAGGCCGCCACGGCTCTGCGTACCGATTACTGGTTGCGTTATGGCGCAACGCTGCTTGGATTGCGCCGCCACCATCCGCACATTAACCCTCAGCATTTCTTGCGGATGACGCATCCTTTGAACGAGTTGTTGATGGCTGTTCACCCCATGCCAGGCTTGGCTATGGCGATTCGTAGCTTACCGGGCGATAAATTACTTTTCACCAATGGCCCGCGCCATTACGCGATTGCCATGTTGCTGGCGCTGGGAATTGACGATTGCTTCAGTGGCGTGGTGAGCGTAGAAGATGTTGATCTGATTCCCAAGCCACAGATTGCGGCTTATCGCAAGCTCTTGGCGCGGTTTAAGCTTGATCCGCGCCGCTGCATTTTAGTGGAAGACACCTTGGCTAATTTAAAAACGGCTAAGCAGCTGGGAATGAAAACGGTCTGGATGAATCCACGCAGCTACGGGGCCGGGGTGGTTGATTTAAGCATCACTAAACTGGGCGATATTGCCAAGCGTGGGCGATGGCTCTATGCGGGAAAATGATAAGGTGTTGCGAAGTACTGAAATTAAATGCTGCTAAGAATAGTAAATTTGCACACTTATTCTGCCTCGTGTAATTTAATTGGCATAAGGCATTGGCCAACTTATATAAAACATTGGAGAGCACCTTGGAAGCAGCACGTCAGCTATTTGAAGCACTTAACCGCGATTATCTTGCCGTTCATAAAACCAAAGAAAATTTGTTTTGGGATACCTATATGGCCGTTTCTGACGATCATGATGGCTTTGCCAAGGCAGAAGAAGCGTATAAGAACTTTATTTCTGATCCAGTAAAGCTGGCAGAGGTGCGCGATGCGCTGGCGCGTTTAAATACAGAGGAAGCTGCCGAGCTTAAGCATGGCTTGCAAGGTTGGCTGGCGCTGTTTGAAAGCAATATTATTGATAGCGATGAAGCGCGCACTTTAATGAGCCAGTTAATTGCTCAGGAAGCTGCCTTATTTGCTAAAAAGCGCGATTATGTGCAAACGCATATCAATGAAAAAGGCGAGCGCGAAGAAGCCACCCAAGGCATGTTGTCGACCAATATGGCGACCAACCCCTCTGAGGCGGCGCGTAAAAGCTCGTTTGATGCGATGGCTGCCCTTGAGCATTGGGTGCTGGAAAACGGCTTTTTAGATATTGTGAAGCAGCGTAATGCCTTTGCTCGCGCTCAGGGTTTTCCTGATTATTTTGCGTATAAAGTGCGTAAAAATGAGCAAATGTCGGTCGAAGAATTATTCGCTATTTTGGATGATTTTGAGCTGCGCACTCGTGAAGCCAATCAACGTGGCTTACAGGAGCTAGCACAGCAGCATGGTAAAGGCGCGCTACTGCCATGGAATTTTCGCTATACAGTGAGCGGTGATGTAGCCCGCCAGATGGATCCATACCTTCCTTTTGCGAAAGGGCTTGAGCGCTGGGTAGAAAGCTTTCGCAAGCTGGGCATCGCCTATCGCGGCGCGACCATGCAGCTGGATTTACTGGAGCGTAAGGGCAAGTATCAGAATGGCTTTTGTCACGGCCCGATTCCTTCCTTTTTTGCCGCAGACGGCAGCTGGGTAGCCGGGCAGATTAACTTTACTTCAGATGCCAAGCCCGATCAGGTGGGCAGCGGCGCACGCGCGATCAAAACGCTGTTTCACGAAGGTGGCCACGCGGCGCACTTTGCCAATGTGGCGCAGAATTCGCCTTGTTTCTCGCAAGAATTTTCACCGACTTCGATGGCCTATGCCGAAACGCAATCGATGTTTTGCGATAGCTTGTTGGAAGACGCAGATTGGCTAAAGCGTTACGCTAAAAATGCGGCGGGTGAGGCCGTGCCGGATGCTTTAATTAAAGCGCGTATCGAAAAAACTCAGCCATTTGCTGCGCTGAATGAGCGCAATATTTTGGTAGTGCCCTATTTTGAGCGGGCCTTGTATCTGCTAAGCGATAGCGATCTGACTGCTGAGAATGCGCTGGCGCTGGCCCGTGAATTTGAAATGAAAATTCTGGGCTTTGAGCAGGCAGGGCGGCCACTCTTGGCGATTCCACATCTCTTAAACCAGGAATCGGCAGCGGCTTATCACGGCTACTTGCTGGCCAATATGGCGGTTTATCAGACCCGTGCATTTTTTGAGCGTGAATATGGCTATTTAACCGATAACCCGGAGATTGGCCCATTACTGGCTAAGCATTACTGGGTGCCAGGCAATAGCATTAACCACAATGCCACGTTGATCAGCCTGACTGGCGAAGCATTTAACGCTAAGTATTTAGCTGATTCCTGCAATCAAACCGTGGAAGCTGCATGGGCCAATGCACAAATGCAAATCAGCGCGGCTGCAAGCCGAGCCTATCTAGAATCACCATTAAAAAATCTGGATGCGCATATTCGTATCGTGCACGGTGCTGAGCTGTTGGCAGATAACACGCAATCAGATGCGCAAATGTTTGCCGACTTTGAGCGGGTAGTGAGCGAGCGTTACGGGGTTTAGTTTTTATAGGGTGCGCAAGGTGGTTTTCTTGCGCACCGTTCTGAGCCCTGAGCCCTGACCCCTGATCAACGCTGCGCCGTTGCCAATAATCCACCTACCGTAAAGAAGGCCGCGCCGCAGCCTTGGTTAAAGCGTTTGATGCGGTTCGGGCCTTGTAGCCAGTTGCCTAGCTTCGCGCCACCTGCCGCGTAGGCAACTTGCCAGCCTGCTTCGATTATAAAAAAACTACCTAGCAAAATCGCCCATTGCCCTGCTTGCGGCTGCGTTGTGTTGATAAATTGCGGCAAGAAAGCGCCCGCAAATAAAATTGCTTTGGGGTTTGATAGCGCCACAGTGAGCCCTAGGCGAAAACGCCTTGCTGCCGAATCAGCGGTGGCATTGGGCATTTCTAAATGACTCCCCGCTTTAAAGCATTGCCAGCCTAAATAAATTAAATACAGCGCACCGACTAATTTAAAAATCAAAAATAGCGTGGCGGATGTGGCGAGGATGGTTGCCATGCCAAAGGCCGATAGCGCAAACAATAAGCCCAAGCCAGCCAGTGCGCCGCTCATGGTGGCGAGCGTCGCCTGCCAGCCATAGCGCGTGCCGTGCGATAGCATCAGCAGCATATTGGGGCCGGGAGTAGCAGAAATAAAAAAGGTGGTGGCAATAAAGGTTAACCAGATGGTCATGCTCATGGGTTTATTCCTTGCGCCGGAGATGAATTAAATAATATTCAAGCCCGGATGATCTCTCATGGGTTTATCAAGGTAATAGCCCTGTACCTGATCAATTCCCAGCTCGATCAACATATTAAAAATGGCTTCATTTTCTACAAACTCGGCAATCGTTGTTTTACCCATTTCATGGGCCATGCTGACCATGCCGCGTACAAAGACTTGGCTGTCGTGATCGCTGATTAAGTCTTTGATAAAGAAGCCGTCAATTTTAAGTACGTCAGCTTTTAGTTGTTTTAAATAGGCAAAAGAGGCAAAGCCTGTACCAAAGTCATCGAGGCACACGGTGCAGCCTGTGGCACGCAGTGCATCAATAAAGCGCTCTGCATCGCGAATATCAGAAACAGCCGCCGTTTCGGTTAACTCAACCAATAATCTGGCCGGATTTACTTTATGTAGTTTGAGCTGCTGGCTGATATATTCCGGCATTTCTGGCTCGTCAAAAGATCGGCCGGAGATATTGATGGCAATAGATGGAATATTGGCTTTTTTGCCCAGTAATTCAATCGTGCTGCGAATCACCCAGCGATCAATATCAATAATTTTGCCGGTCTTTTCAGCATGGGGAATAAATAGCCCCGGCATAATGATTTCATCAGGTTTTTGCAAATCTTTCATTCGCACCAGTGCTTCTAAGTGCGCTAGTTTACGGGTTTTCGGGTAGTAAATACCTTGGAAATGTAGCTCTAAGCCGTTGTTTTCCAGCGCCTCGGTAATCCGGTCTTTCCAGGAAAGGCGGGTAATGGCTGATCGGGATGGATCGGCATCCTGACGATACATACGCCAAGTGGATTTACCTGCCGATTTAGCTTGATACATAGCTGAATCGGCGTGGGCAACCAGCTCCAGCGAGTTGCTGGCGTGATTTGGAAACAAGGCTACGCCAACCGATGAAGAAGGGCGCAATACATGGCCTTCTACTGTAAATGGAATTTGCGAGATCGAGCTGACAATGCGCTCGGCCAGTTTGCTCACTTCAAACTCATTGCAATCGGGCACTAAAATCGCAAATTCATCACCGCCAAGGCGTGAAAATACTTCATGGCGGCGCACTTGGGTGCCTATGGTTTTGGCTATGCTTTTGAGTAAATCATCGCCTACGCCATGGCCAAAGGTGTCGTTTACATGTTTAAACTCGTCCAGATCAAAGAAAACCAACGCCATGGCGCTTTGTTTGCGATCGGCTTCAGACACCATGCGATCTAGCTCCTGCTGAAAGCGATGGCGGTTATAGAGGCCGGTGAGGGCATCGCGCTCTGCCAGCTTGATCATATGTTCGGAGATTTCACGCTGCTGCGTCACATCTTCGTAAATCCACATCCGCCCATTGGCTGTGCCCTGACTATCCAATACCCTGAAGCCATGCTGGGTAATGACACGGCCATCGTTCATGGATAGCTCGCCAAAATCGACTTTATCGTCTGATAGCGCCAGCTCTTCAAGGTAGTTGGCAATGATATCGCCCAGTGCAGGACGATTTTCGGCGATTTGTAGAATCTGGCCTATTGGCTTGCCCGGTAGTTGATTGCCTGGCCCCAAGCCCCATAAATCACAGAATGCGGGGTTGTGAAAGACCACGCGGTTTTCGTTATCCACAAACAGCACGCCAAAGCGCATGGCTGAGAGCAGGGCCGTGAGGCGGGCGCGTTCAGATTCGGCGCGTGATAAATAGCTTTGGCCCAAGGATTGGATTTGCCGTAGCTCGATCACCGCTTTGCGCAGTGAAAGCCGATCTTCTTTTAACTCGCTGTTATCTCGGATACTGGCGCGTAAACCCAGGTAGTTATTGAAAGAGTCGTAAATGGGCTGCCATGAAACCGAGGCCCAGAAAGGCTGACCATCGCGGCGAACCGCGCGAAATTCAAAATCTTGAATCACGGTGCGATGCTCTAGTGCTTGTTTGAGCGTTTCTGTTACGCGGGCGCGCTCTTCAGGCATGGTGAGCGATAAGGGAAAATCGCCAAGCAGCATGCATTCATTGACTGAATAACCGGAAAGCCGCGTCACTGAGTCATTAATCCAGACCAGTTGACCTTCTTCCGGGGATAGCCATAGCTCGGTGCTATGCGTGTAGTTGGCAATGGTATGAAATTTTTCTTCGTTCATGACCAGAGAATCGACACGCTCTTTAATGAGGCTGGCCATTTCATTAAAGCGGCGGGTGAGCTGGCTGATCTCATCCTGACCATGGGAGATAGGAGCTGCAAGCGTGTCGTAATCACCTTGCGCGGCGTTTTCTGCGGCTTTAATTAAACGGTGAATATGCCGGGTGAGCCAAACGCCTAACAGCCCCATCATCAGGGCAGATAATAAAATGCCGACCACCATGGTGATGGCGTTTTGCAGTAGTAATTGATTTACACCGCCGCGCATAATTTCTGTGGAGATCCCAAAGCGTAATTCGCCAAAGGGCTCACCAGCAAATTCAATCGGTGTGGCGGCATGAATGAGGGTAGGAAGGGCGTGTTCCAGTGATAGCTTATCTACAGGTGGAAGAGGGTGCGCAATATCCCAGCCTCTTGCGGCGATAATTTGTTTTTTATTATTCAGTAAAATAATGTAATCAATGCCTTCGGCGGTGCGAATTCCTTCTAATAAATCAGCTGCCTGCGCCAGATTGCCGGTTGAAAGAGGTGTGGCAAATGCAGCATTGAGCAGCCTAGATAATTCCTGAACACGCACTTCTGTGGCATGGGTGGCCATTTCCGTCCATATTCTCGATGTATTTAGCAATAAAATGGCTAAGATTGTACATTGCACCAAGGTGCTGGCCACGATTAAACGTGTTCGAAGCGAATTAAAAAACGGAAGCGATGCCATGCAAACCTGTCGAGAAATGATTGCTTAATTTAGGTCAGGTGGCCTGAACGCCTGAAGCCACTTGATCGCTGTTTTATGCTAAAGCATCGTTAATAAATTAAATGTCGCCAAAAGGATTTGGCGACGGGTACAACGTCAATAATAATCAGTAATTGAAATGCCGTATATTTATTTACAAAATAGCGTTTAGTTGCGTAGTTGCTTAATAAATACTTTAGAGCGTCTTTGGTAATTGTAGAGCTGCTTTCTTTCAATTGGTAATGCATCGACCGTAGCCAGTGCAAAGCCTCTTTCTACAAACCAATGAGCGGTACGTGTGGTCAGCACAAATAGCTCGCGCACCCCAAGGCTTTTGGCGTGCTGTTCAATATGTTTAAGTAATTGCTCGCCTCGGTTGGCATCACGATAGTCGGGATGAATCACCAGACAGGCCATTTCTGCCATATGGCTTTTGGGGAAAGGGTACATGGCCACACAGCCCACGATTTTGCTGTCGTGCTCAAGCACAGAGTAGCGGTGGATTTCCCGCTCCAGCAACTCCCGGCCACGCTTTACCAGCACACCATCGTCTTCCAGTGGCTCAATCAGCGCCAATACGCCGCCCACATCATCAATTGTGGCTTCACGCATGGTTTCGAGCGAATCCCTCGAGATCATGGTGCCTATCCCATCATGGGTAAATAGCTCTTTGAGCAGGGCTCCATCTACATGATGGCTGACCAAATGCGCTCGCGCCACACCGCTACGCACCGATTTAATGGCACAAGGCAGATAAAGGCGGATATCTTCGTGTGGGTGCGGATGTGTACTCAAAAATTGATCGGCTTGCAGGGCCGTTAGCTCGGTTAGCAGCTCGCCCGCTAAGTCTTCTACACCTTGCTGGCCTAATAAAAAAATCAGCTTATCGGCTCGCAAAGCAATAGCCGCACTGGTGGCCACGTCTTCTAGCGGCACATTAAAGACTTCACCTGTCGGTGAGTAGCCCAGCGTAGATAGCAGAACCAGCTCGCCATCGTCCAGGCGATAGCGGATGGCGGTGGTGTCTACCTTGCGTACTTCACCGGTGTACATCAGATCTAAGCCATCGCGAATACCCATAGGCTGCGCGGTAATAAAGTTGCCGGCAGAAACCCGGATGTCTGCATTGGCCATGGGCGAGTTTGCCAGACCCATAGAGAGCCATGATTCAATTTCCACTCTTACTTGACCTACTGCTTGAATGACGCATTCCAACGTTTGTGCGTCGGTGACTCGTAAGCCGTGGTGATAGCGTGTTTCTAAGCCTCGCTCAGAGATACGTGCTTCAATTTGCGGGCGTGCGCCATGCACCACAACCAAGCGTACACCTAGGCTGGTGAGTAAATTGATGTCATGGGTAATGGTGGCAAATTTGCCGTCTCGAACGACTTCTCCCCCCAAAGCAATCACAAATGTGCGGCCACGGAAGGCATGGATATAGGGGGCGGCCAGGCGAAATGACTGGACGAACTCATCGGCTTGCATGGTATTCCTAAAAAAATTATGAGCTTTGCACAAAGGATAACGTCAGCTAGAAAAATATAAAAGGATTGCAGTGTCTATATTGTAAAGACGCCACCGAGAAGGAGCCTCGTTATGCTTACATTAGGAATCCGGTTTTGTCTGATCTGTATCTTGCTTGCGGCGGCTGATGCAAAGGCTTTTGAGTGGCAAGTGAGCGCAGGACAAGGCATACAGCCCAAGCATGTTGAGCAGCATCACTTGTTCCGGGTGGCGTGGCGCACTGATTTACCTTGGTCGTGGTATGAAAGTAAAACAGGAAAATTGAGTACGGGTTTGGCGGTAGGAGCTGGGCTCTGGCGTGGTGACAGCCGCAATACGGGTGAATTATTTATTACACCTGAGCTGCGTTATGAATGGACACCGGAAGAAGAGGGCTTACAGTGGTTTGTGGAGGCTGGCTTGGGCGGGCATTTGTTTTCCCGCACTGATTACGCTAAACGCGGCCCTTTTAGTACGGCTTTTCAGTTTGGCGAGCAATTGGGCGCAGGGGTGCGCTTTGGTGAGCGTAGATCACAAGATTTAACATTGTTGTATCAGCACCACTCTAATAGCGATATAAAAACACCGAATTACGGCGCTGATTTTTTTGTGCTGAGGTACGGCTTTAAAATGTAGAAAGTACAGTCGGGTGTACTCAATGCATGGAACGTGATGGCTTGATAGGGCGTACCCGAAGCTCCGCGTGCGACGGTTTTTTGTCGCTCAGCTCTGCGTGCGATAGCTTTTAGTCGCTCAGCGAAGAACGCAGTACGCCAGCTATCAACAAAACGCCTACTGCGCTTCGCGCCGAGTACGCCCTACATTTTTTAATAAGCCCCGCGTCCAGTTGCCACGGTTTTGATGGTTTTGCAGACAATCGCCACGTCGTACCAAAGATTCCAGTTTTTTACATACCAGGCATCTAGTGCCACGCGTTCGGCGTAGGTGGTGTCGTTGCGGCCCGATACTTGCCACAGCCCTGTCAGGCCGGGGCGTGCTTCCAGATAGAAATCAACATGATCGCCATAGCGTTCCAGCTCGGCCGTGATAATTGGGCGAGGGCCGACCAGACTCATTTCGCCTTTGATCACATTCCAAAGTTGCGGGATTTCATCGAGGCTGGTTTTTCTTAAAAACTCGCCAATCGGCGTGATGCGCGGATCATTTTTAAGTTTAAAGTCTTTATCCCACTCGGCACGGGCCTCGCTGCTGCTGGCGAGTAGTTTTTCCAGCACTTCCTGGCTATTGGAAACCATGGTGCGAAATTTCCAGCACTTAAACGGCTTGCCGTTAATCCCGACACGTACATGGCCAAAAAAGATGCTGCCGGGGCCGCCCTGACGTTTAATCTGAATCGCTACATAGGCGAGGAGTGGCGAGAGTAAGAGCAGGCCCACACTGGCACCGAATAAATCGAAAGCGCGTTTTAAAGTGGTTAGCGATTTAACAGATAGATTATTACGCACGCGCAGCAGCAGCACTTCATGGCTAAAAAAGTGGTGTGGCACCACGCCAAATAAGGGCAAACCAGCAATTGGCGGAATGATGTGCATGTCTTTATATTTAAGTGAGAGCAGCTCGATTTGTGGGCCAAGACGGCGTAGCTCGTCTTCATCCACCGCCACCACTACATGGGGGCGATTATTATTATCCAGCCATGAAATTAGCCCCGTTTCATCGAGCTGAATCACCGGCCGGGTTTGCCCGTCAATCGCTAGCTCGGCAGGATCATTTTTATTGATTGATAAAAAAGCCTGCACTTCAAATCCCAGTTGGCGCTCGCTATGCATGGCACGGCAGGCATCAATGGCATTGCTGCTGGCCCCGATAATCACTGTTGGCAGCTGCCAAAGTTTTTTAGATAACAGCCAGTTTTTCATTTGCGAGCGCAAAAATGGCAAGAGCAGCAGCGCTAAGCTCCAGGACATTGGCCATAAAAACCTCGATACTGTGAATTTACCCAGCAGCACCAACATGCCGTTTAATAGCGCTGCTAAGAGCAGGGCGCGCAGGATTTCCAGCAGCTCATCCCAAAACGGCAGGCGCAGGCTGTAATGGCCACGCCACCAGAAGTTGCCTACGGTGAGCACGGCCAAAAAGAGAAAGGCGGTACTTTGCTGCGAGCCTTCCCACCACCACCAGGCGGCAAAGTCGCCACCAATTTTTTGATGCCGGAAAAAACTCAGCATGGCCAGTGCCACGCAAAAAGACGCGGTAAGCGCAGCAAAATCGGCCAGTGCCAACAAAGGCTTGGCCCTTTCGGCTTGTAAATGCTTATTCATTTTACTTCCTGATTTTCAAGCAAAAGATCTGTAAGGCGGGTGAAACTCAACCCTATCAACTTAAGGGGGATTTGTGGGTTGGGTTAGCAGTTTTATCGCGTAACCCAACATCCTTTTCTGCCTAAATCTTGGGTTATGCTGGTTTGTCCGCCTAAAATCGGCGAATAAGCCAGCTAACCCAATCTACGAAAGCATCATTTCTCCTGATGTTGCGTAAGTCGATAGGATCGGGGTAAGACTCGCTAGAAATAGTATTAAACATCGATAAAAACAGCGGGTTTCACCCGTCTTACGATAGGCCATAAGCCTTATAAAGACTCGCCATCATCTTATCCAGCGAGTAATGCGTTTCAGCAAACAGCCTTGCCTGTGCGCCAAGCTTCTGGCGGGTGCTGAGGTCTTCGATCAGCGCGTTCAGATGTTTTACAAAGTCGCCGCTGTTTTCGCACAGATAGCCATTTTCGCCGTCAATCACCAAATCTTTATTGCCCACCACATTGGTCGCCAATACCGGCAGTCCAGCGGCCATGGCTTCGATAACAGCAACAGGCAGGCCTTCCCAGCGCGAGGTTTGGATATAAATATCCAAGCTTGCCAGCTGCTCTAAAGCCTGGCTGCGATCTACCCAGCCGCTGAGTTTTACATTGGCATTTTTTAGGTTTTTTTCTGATGCCACATCGCCGCCGCCTATCCACACAAACTCGATGCCGGGCTGGGCCATTTGGCTGGCGATGCTGGCAAATAGCTCGGGGTTGCGGGCCAAGGTAACCCGACCCACGGTGCCGATGCGCACCATATCTTGATTGCCTTTGGCGGGGTGGATGGCAGCCAGATCGACCGCGTTATTCACCACTACCACATTGCTGCTGAGGTGGCGGCGGATTTCTGAGCCTTCAGAAGGCGAGCAAGCGATAAAGGTGGTGGGTATTTCTGAGAGGATTTTTTCGAACGTAAGGAAAATGGTATTTTTTAAACGCCCTTCAGCTCGCTGCAAAAATGACAGGCCATGCGGCGAGAAAAACCACCGTGGCGCAGTCTTGCCGCGAATAAATAAACTGACAATTCGCCCTAGCGCACCGGCTTTGGATGAATGCATATGCACTACATCGGGCTTTAACTCGCGCAGCCAGTGATAAAGCGCCCGACCCGCACGCCAGTCGGCAGCAGGGTTAATGGCCCGCACCATAGGCAGCTGAATAAAGCGGATGGCATCGACAAATAGCGCGCGCCAGTTGTCCGGCGTTTCTTCACGTACCGAATGAATAATGGTGACGCTATGGCCGTCTTTGGCCTGAGCATTGGCCATTGCCGACACCATAGACAGCGTGCCAGCGCCAAATGCCTCGACAATATGCACAATTTTAGCAGCGTGTTTTACGGGGATCAGGCTCATGTTTTTTTTGCTCTTAATTTGGATTTGAGCTTAAACACCAGAGAATAGGGCAGCAAGAGTAAGAGTTGTGTTCTGGCCATGCCGATCAGGGCGGCAACGCTGCCATCGCTGTATTTTTTTTGCACCGCCAGGCGGGATGTAAGCTGCTGGCGGCGTTTACTCAGTGAAATGCCGCTCGGGTCCAGCTCGTAGCGGATCAGTACGTCGGGCAGGTTGGCTACTTTAAATTGGCGGGTGAATTCACTAAACAGCGCATAGTCTTCTGCGGCAGGCATATCCAAAGGATAAGGGCCGGTGCTCGCTAAAGCCGCTGTTCTGAACATCACCGCCGGATGAATAAAGGCTGAGTTATTACGCATGGTTTGAACAATGGCCGCGTGCTCACTGGGGTGGCGCAGCACAAATTGCTCGGTGCCAGCCTGATCGACAAAGCTTGCCGCGCCGCCAACTAGCATCACATCGGGGTGGCTCTTTAAAAAAGTGATTTGTTTGGTAAAGCGATCGGGCAGGTTTTCATCACCGCAATCCAAGCGGGCAATCAGCTCGTAGCCGCGAGAAGTAATCCACGTCAGGCCAGAATTAAGCGCATGTTCAATGCCACGATTGGCCGGTAAATTTAAAAACCGCAGCTCGCCCTCTGCCTTGAATGCATTTCTGGCTGCCGTATGCTCGATCGGCGCACGCGTGCTGCCATCATCCACCACCAGCACATCACATTGCTCGCTGGGGCCGATGGAGGCTAAAGACTTAATCAGCCCGGCTGGGTTGTTAAAGTGCGGTATCAATAAAATAAGGCGTGTCATGTGTGCTTCTGTTTTTTGCGAGTGCAGCTTCGCGTTTAAGTGTGTGTGGGGACAAAACCCAAATCTTGAAACACGGAGAGCACAGAGAACACGGACTTTCACGGAGAAAATCTTGTTTTCCCTTGTGTTTTTCTCCGTGCCCCTCCGTGTTCTCCCTTTCCTCCGTGGTTTAAGATTTGGGTTTTTTCTGGCTGTTTTACATCAATCAATCCCACTTCCCCATCCCCAGCAGGCGTTTGATTTTACGGGTGAAGCTGACCGGCAGGGCAAAGGATAGGCTGGCTTTGCTGATTTTTATGAAGGATCGTGGCGAGTAATCAAAGTAGCGCCATAGTAGCTTGATCCGCATCGCTTGTTGCTGGCGGCGGCGGCTCATGGAAATACCCGCGTCGTTATACTCACTGCGGGTTAGTACCTCGGCCAGATTGGCCGTTTGATAACGCGCTACAAAGCGCCAGAAATACGCGAAGTCTTCTGCTGCTTTACAGTCAGTCGGATAAAGCCCCAGCGCTTTGACACCGGCGGCTCTAAACATCACGGTAGGATGGGTAAAGGCATTGTCGTAGTGCATTTGCCGCAGAATCTCATCGTGCGTCTGCGGCTGATTAATTGTAAAACGATCGCCACTGGCATCAAAAAACGTCACTGCGCTACCTAATAGATACACATCCGGGTGGCTATCTAAAAAAGCCACCTGCTTAGCAAAGCGATCCGGCGCGCATAGGTCATCGCAATCCAACCGGGCAATATATTCATAGCCCGCATCAATAATCGTCTGTAGCCCCGTATTGAGTGCGTGCTCGATGCCCTGATTTTGCGGTAAATAAATAAAGTGCAGCTCACCCACCGCCTGCCAAGCCTTTGCACATACCGCCTCATCGATGCGCTGCCTGCTACTGCCATCATCCACAATAAAAGCATCAATCTGCTCGTGCACACCCACAGACGCCAAAGATGCGGCAAGGCCCTGTGGATTATTAAAGTGCGGAATAAGTAAGGCCGTGCGGTTCATCGAAGCGCTTTGTGCAAAGAGAAGGCGCTATTTTAACGGGTTTTGTAGCTTGGCGTGCTGAGGGGAAATGTAAATTGGGCGGATTAATTCGCCTGCTTAGAGCGATCCCCTAGTAAAAACCGTGGTCCAGCACCTAGATGGCGGGCTTGGTCGTCGCTGTTATATAGGTTGCATTTTTGTAGCGATAAACAGCCACAGCCGATGCACGAATCCAATTGCGTTTGAAGTGCGCATAGTGCATCTATTTTTGCTTGCAGCATGGGTCGCCAAGATTGCGATAGTTGCGCCCAGTCCTCGAGCGAAGGCGTTCTTTGCTGGGGCAGCGAGGCGAGTGCGGAGGTGATCTCTTCAAGGCTCAGGCCAACATTTTGCGCAACGCGGATAAACGCCACTCTGCGTAGCACTTCTCTTGGAAACTGCCGGGTTTGCCCGCTGCTGCGAACGCTACTGATTAAACCCTTGCTTTCATAAAAACGCAGCGCGCTGGCTTTGACGCCAGAGCGTTTGGCCAGAGCGCCAATAGAAATCAGAGTGGTCATGAAAAATGCTCCTGAATGCTCTTGACTTAAAGTTTACTTTAACTTGCATAGTGGCATGGTATTTAAATCTAAAGGAGTGGCAATCATGGAACAAGCATATCTGGAGCACGCAAATATCACGGTGAGCGATCTGGACCGGGCCGTGCGTTTTATACAAATCGCTATCCCCAGTTGGAAAATCCGCGGCAGAGGCAAAATGGATTGGTTTGGAGCGGAAATTGACTGGCTGCATATCGGCGATGATTTTGCCTATATCGCCCTGCAAAGTGGTGGAATAGGGGAGGCGCCGGGTTGGAAAACCCATCTGGTCGGCGTGAAACACCTTGGTTTTGTTGTGCCGTCTTTAAAAGAGACCATGCAAAATTTGGAAAACGCGGGTTTTATGTTGGATCATGAAGGCGGAAGCGGGCCGCATCGGGACAGCGCGTATTTTATGCTTGGAGAGGATGTTCAGTTTGAGTTTGTTGAATACACTTCCCAACTACCAGTGCAGCGTAATAGCTATTCAAGCCTTGGCGCTGATGCAATGAAGGTGAGCTAAGTTGCTGATTTTCGTAGGGTGTGCAAGTCGTTTTTCTTGCGCACCGGCATTTGGTGCGCAACGACTTCGTCGTTGTACACCCTACGAAACTGTCCCTTACAAAGCCCCCAATCTCCCCGCCCTAAAATCCGCCACCGCCTGCGAAATTTCTTCCTGCGAGTTCATCACAAAGGGGCCGTATTGCACGATGGGCTCTTTGAGTGGCTTGCCTGCGAACAGCAGCACGCGGCTGGCGGCCGGGCTTTGGATGCGGATGCCGTCGCTACTTGCATCGTTGGCAAAAATGGCCAGTTGCTCGCTGGCGACCGCGCTGCCTTCAATCTCTACATCGCCACGATAAACATAGATAAAGGCATTGTGCCCAGCAGGGATGGCCTGGGTAAATTCGCTGCCTGCGGGCAGATGCAAATCTAAATACAACGCTTGGGTGGTGGCTTTTTCGACGAGGCCTTTGGTGCCATGGCTTTGGCCTGCGATCACATGTACCGCTACACCGGCGTCTGTTACCACGCTGGGTACGGTTTTAAAGTCCTGATACCAGGGTGCGCTCATTTTCTCGTTTGCGGGCAGGTTTAGCCACAGCTGAAAGCCTTCCATTCTGCCGTTTTCCTGCTCTGGCATTTCGGAATGCACCACGCCGCTGGCGGCGCTCATCCATTGCACCCCGCCATTTTCCAGCAGGCCTTCGTGGCCCGCGCTGTCTTTATGGCGCATTTTTCCTGCAATCATATAGGTGACGGTTTCAAAGCCCCGGTGAGGATGCTCTGGAAAGCCTGCCAAATAATCTTGCGGATCATCGCTTTTAAAGGCGTCGAGCATTAAAAACGGGTCGAGTCTTTGCTGCAAGGATTGGGTCAGCGCACGGTTAATTTTGACTCCCGCACCTTCCATCACTGGGCGGCCCTGTACTTTCCTTTCTAAAGCGCGTGGACGAGTTACAAGTTCGGTGTTCATGGTGTATCTCCATTGATTAACTGAGCAAACAAAATTGCAATCCAAACCCAAATCTAAACCCAAATCTTGAACCACAGAGAACACGGAGGGCACAGAGTTTCACGGAGAAAACCAAGGAGACTAAAATAGCCAATATATTTGAATGATCTACTTCGGCATTTTTATCTGTTTTTTCTCTATTTTTTTGTTTTTAACTCCGTGTTCTCTGTGTCCGCCGTGGTTCAAGATTTGGGTTTTTGTGAGTGGCTTTGCCTTAAGCCACGGCCAGTTCGATTTCGTTGTGGGCTTGGCTGATGCCTTTGCTTTGCATTTCATCGCCCATATTCAGGCCCTCGGCGTAGATAAACTCTACTTTTCGCATACCTAAAAAGCCTAAAACGGTGCGCATATAGTCGGCGATGGTGTCGCCTGCTGTGCCGCGATGCACGCCGCCACGGGTGAGCACTACATAAACTTGCTTACCTGTCAGCAAGCCTTCCGGGCCATTCGCGCCGTATTTAAAGGTCACGCCAGCGCGGGCAATGGCGTCGATCCAGTTTTTAAGCTGGGCGGTAATACCAAAGTTATACATGGGGGCGGCGATGATGATGCTGTCGGCTGCTTGCACTTCAGCGATTAAGGCATCGCTCTTGGCCACGCTGGCGGCTTGCTCTGCGCTGCGTGCTTCGGCGGCGGTCATCAAAGCGCCTAAAGTGGCTTCATCCAGCACCGGATGCGGGTTGATGGCTAAATCACGCAAAACCAGTTTCGAGCCTGCATTGCCAGCAAGTAGTTTTTCAGCCAGTACATTAGCCAGTTGGGTAGAAAAAGCACCGTTGCTGCGTGCGCTGGAGTTGATTTGTAAGATGTTCATGACTTGGATCTCTGTGTTGCGTTG